>DASPSI010000005.1:0-44731 GCA_035624015.1 Methylocystis sp. | reverse complement strand
GGGATGGTGCCCGGGGGCGGAATCGAACCACCGACACTGCGATTTTCAGTCGCATGCTCTACCAACTGAGCTACCCGGGCTCGCGCCGTCGTCCGGCGGCGGAGACGCGCTTATAGGAAGCGCGCCGGCGCTTGTCCATAGACTTTTTCGCTCTCTGTGCGCCTCTCTTGCGGCGGCTTCAAGCTTCGTCTAAAGCGCCTGCCTGTCTCAGGGGAGCCCACATGTCGAAAATCAAGCGCATCGGCGCCGGCGCGCGCATGAGCAAGGCCGTCGTTCACGAAGACACGCTCTATTCCGCAGGACAAGTCGCCGGCAAGACCAAAGGCGGCTCCGTCGCAGACCAGACGCAGGAAATCCTCGGCCTCATCGACGAAATCCTCGCCGAGGCCGGCAGCGACAAAAGCAAGATCCTTTCGGCGACGATCTATCTCGCCGATATCGCGGCCTTCGCCGAAATGAACGCCGTCTGGGACCAATGGGTCGACAAAGCCAATCCGCCCGCGCGCGCCACCGTCGAAGCAAGGCTCGTCGAGCCCGATTACAAGGTCGAGATCGCCGTCGTCGCAGCAATCTGAGGCCCGTCTCACAGGCAGCGATTGGCCTTGAGCTGGACGAGCCAGGCGTTGCAGTCGAGCGGCGGCTCGGGCGGAGGGCCGTAGCCTCCGTGCTCCCGCCACTCTTCCCGCCGCCAATAATAGCGGCGCTGATTGCGCTCGCTGTCGCGGACGCAATCGTCGAGATTTTGCTTGATCGCGATGCAGAGCGGGACATTGGGGCCGGCGAGCGCGGCGGAGGGCGTGATCGCTCCCCCCGCCAAGCCCGCCAGCAGCGTCAGGGACGCGAGATTAAGATAGCGCATCCGTCCCTCCTCGATCGCGCATCACGCCGCGGCCGTCAGGCCGCGCTCGAGATCGGCGAGAATATCGTCGATGTGCTCCAGCCCGATCGAGAGCCGCACATAGCCCTCGGTGACGCCGGTCGCGCGCTGCGCTTCCGGCGAGAGCTGAGAGTGGGTCGTCGTCGCCGGATGGATCGCGAGGCTGCGTGCGTCGCCAATGTTGGCGACATGATAGAACATCGTCAGCGCGTCGATGAAGCGCCGGCCGGCCTCAAGCCCGCCCTTGAGCTCGAAGCCGACAAGCGCGCCATAGCCGCCCTTGAGATATTTGTCCGCCCGCGCCCGCGTCTCGCCACTTTGGCGTGACGGGTGGATGACCTTGATGACCTCGGGCCGGCCACTAAGGAAATCGACGACCTTCGACGCGTTCTGCGCGTGGCGCTCCATGCGCAGGGTCAGCGTCTCGATTCCTTGCAGCGTGAGGAAGGCGTTGAACGGCGACATGGCGGCGCCCAGGTCGCGCAGCAGCGTCGTGCGCGCCTTGATGACATAGGCGATGGGCCCGAGCGGCCTCACCGCCTCGACCCAGACCGCGCCGTGATAGGAAGGGTCTGGCGTATTGAGCGAGGGCTGGCGCTCGGGAAACTTCTCCCAGTCGAAATTGCCGCCGTCGACGATCGCGCCGCCGATCGACGTGCCGTGGCCGCCGAGGAATTTGGTCGTCGAATAGACGATCACGGCCGCGCCGTGGTCGAACGGCCGGCACAGGATCGGCGCCGCGGTGTTGTCCATGATCAGCGGCACGCCGAATTCGCGCCCGATCGCGGCGACCTCGGCGATGGGAAAGACCGCAAGCTTGGGGTTCGGGAGCGTCTCGGCGTAATAGGCGCGGGTCTTCGAGTCGGTCGCGCGGCGGAAGTTCTCGGGGTCCGCGGGGTCGACGAAACGAACTTCGAGCCCCTGTTCTTTCAGCGTGTTGGCGAAGAGGTTCCAGGTGCCGCCGTAAAGATCGGTCGAGGAGACGACATTGTCGCCGGCGCGGGCGAGGTTTTGCAGGGCGAAGGCTGAGGCCGCCTGGCCCGAGGCGAGAGCGAGCGCCGCGGCGCCGCCTTCGAGCGCCGCGAGTCGGGCTTCGAGCACGCCGGTCGTGGGATTGCCGATGCGTGTGTAGATGTGGCCCAGTTCCTTGAGCGCGAAGAGATTGGCCGCGTGTTCCGTATCGTGGAACTGGTAGCTCGTAGTCTGGTAGATCGGCACGGCGACGGCGCCGTTGGTCGCGTCGGCGCGCCAGCCGGCGTGAAGCTGCAGAGTCTCGGGATGCTTGGAGTCGATGGCCATGGGGTTGCGCTCACGGTGAATGGGCGCGCGAACATTAGCCGGGAGGAGGCTGCGGGAAAAGTCGCCCTGGAGATGGACAGATACGGTTTGCGGAGCCGGATTTGCGATCAGCCCAACCGCGTCGTGCGATAGGCCGCGGCGAGGGGGAAGCTCACGCCGATGCTTCCCAGGGCGAAATCGCCTGACTCGATCAGTTCCGGTTCCTTCGGCCACTCCCCATTAGGAAGGCGGCGCAGGAGCTTGACCCCGACCGACTCCGTATAGAACACGGCGATTTCCTTGACGCTCGGGATCGTCGCGTAGGCCCAAACGTTCGACCAGGTTTTGTATTTGTTGCGCGGCGACAATATCTCGATCACCACCACGGGCTCGGTTAACGCCGCGCGCTCTGTTTTGTAGTCACCGCACATGACCGCCAGGTCGGGAACCCGGACATTCGTGTTCGCGCTGACGTGCGGGATCACCCCAGGCTCCGTGAAGGCCGAGCAAGGCGCTCCCTGCCGCTCCAATGCGGTTGCGATCAGCCTGCCGATCTCGCACTGAAGCGCGCTGTGAGTCGTGCTCACCGGCGCCATACCGACGGGCTGTCCATCGACGAGCTCCCACCGACCGGGCGTCGCCTCCGACCAGTCATAGAACTCGGCTACGGTCATTTCTTCCGAAGATTTCGGCAGCGCGCTCATCACGCGCACATACCATGAAAATGCGCCGTCTTAAAGCGCGCCGGCCAGCCGCGTCGTGCGATAGGCCGCCGCGACGGGGAAGCTCACGCCAAGGCTCCGCAAGGTGAAGTCGCCGGTCTCGATCGATTCCGGCTCCTTCGGCCAGCTTCCGTCCGGCGACCGGCGCAAGAGCTTGACCCCGATCGATTGGGACTGGAAGACCGCAATCTCCTTCACGCTCGGGATCGTCGTATCGGTCCAGACATTGGCCCAGGTCTGACGCTTGTTGCCCGGCGACAGGATCTCGGTGACCACGACCGGCTCGGTGAGGGCCATTTCTTCCGTCTCATAGCCGCCGCAAACGATGGCAACGTCGGGCACGCGAATGTTATTGCTCGCATTGACGCGTGGGACAATCCCGGGCTTCGTGATGACGGAGCAGGGCGCGCCATTTTCCAACAGGGCGTTGGCGATCGGCCGGCCGAGCTCATTCTGGACGGCGCCATCGCGACCGGGACGCCATCGACCAACTGCCATCGCCCGTCTGCTTCCTTCGCCCAGGCGAAGAATTCAGCTGCGGTCATCTCAGGCTCCGCTTCGGCGGATTTGGGCGGCGCGCTCATGCGAGCGACCATGGCACGAAAGACCGCGGTTCCGAAGCGTCCGTCAGAGCTCCGCGGCCGAGGTTGCGACTTCGCCAGGCGCTTTTTTCGATGAGCGTCCACATCGCGCGGCGCACTTGACCCGGAGGGCCTCGCGGGCTCACAATGATTTTGAAGAATGTGGTGAAGCGTGAACGATCGCGTTGAAGGATCAACCGCCGGCCTCGGCGGAGGCGCGCCCCTTGCGCGGCTGCGTCTGGCGGCGCGCGATGGCGAGACCTTGCCGCAAAGGCGCGCCGTGGCGGGGCCGCTGTCGCCGGACGCTTCGCTCAGCGACGCCATCGCCGTAACCCTCAGCGATTGCCTGAATCGGTTCTCAGACCATGCGGCGCGGTTGCGCCAGGGATATGACGTGGAGGCGGTGCATCAGACGCGCGTGGCGCTACGCCGTCTGCGCGCGCTTCTCGGCCTCGTCAAGAGCGCGGTTCCCTGCGCCGCGCGTGGGGCGATTTCGGCGCGCGCCAAGGCCGTCGCCTCCGCGCTCGGCGCCGCCCGCGAGTGGGACGTGCTGTGCGAAGGCTTGGAGCGCGACGCGGGCGAACTGGCCAGGAGCGAGCCGGCGCTTTACGCCCTGCTCGACGAAGCCGAGCGCCGCCGCTTCAAGGCGCATGATGAGGCGCGGCTGGCGGTCGCGGCCCCGGCGACGCAGGCGTTCGAATCGCAGCTCGACGAATTCATCGCGCGCTGCGGTTGGCTCGAGGGTGCGGAAGGACTGGGGGAGAAGGGCTCGGCGCGGGCCTTTTCGGAGAGAGCGTTGAGCCGGCTGCATCGGCGCGCGGAAAAGCGTTGCGCCGAGGCCGAGCGCGCCTCGGCCGAGGAGCTGCACCAGGCCCGCATCGCCGTGAAGAAGGCGCGCTATGCCGCCGAATTGTTTCAGGACCTGTTTCCCCGAGCAGGGGTCCGCGCCTATCTGCGCGGCCTTGCCAAGACCCAGGAATATCTCGGCGCCGCCAACGATCTCGAGACGGCGGCGCGGCTGTTCGGCGAGATGGTCGAACAGGATGAAAGTCAGCAAAGCGCCGTCGCTGTGAAATTCTTGCAAAAGAGACGAAAGCAGTCCGACCGTAGGATCATTCGCTCTGCAAGAGACAGTGGACGTCGATTTCGGCGCCTGGAGCCGTTTTGGGGTTGACTGAAGTCAAACCGACTGTGACTTAATTGCCACACTTATTGAGAAAATCTTGACCGCAGCAGGCTAGTTAATTGTTGGAAAGGCGGTCGTTAACTATGATTCGTCGAATCGAAAACTCGGTCATGTCGAGCCCGTCCCATGCCCCGTTGGCGCAAAGCTTTTCTGCTCGCGACGCTCGTTCTGGCTCTGGTCATCGGGGGCGGACAGGGAGCGTTGCGCGCGCGTGCGTCGAGCGGCGGTCCCGGTCTTGACGCCGCCTCAAATTGCCTGCTGCACAAGGGCAAAGCGCCTTCGGAGGGGCAGAGCGGCCATCGCGACTGCGCACTCTGCCCCTATTGCGCTGCGGCAGAGCTGGCGACGCCGCTCGCGCCTGCGCCTCGCCTCGCGGTAGGGGCCGCGCCGTTCAAAGCGTCTTTCGCAAGGACGCGAGCAACGTTTGCGCGCTTTTCCGCCACGGGCGGGAACAAGGCGCGCGCCTCGCCCCGTTTCCTCTGACGTCCTCTTCCGGTCCGCCCTCAAGCGTAATGATGAATTCGCTCCGCGCAATCCGACGCGGACGCTCTCGCCCCGAACCATGGGGCATGGGGAACGCCATGCACAAGAACTGCTTCGCCCGCGCCGTGAGCGCCATGTCTCTCTCGTTGGCGCTCGGCGCGCCTGCCGCCCTGGCGGCGCAGTACACGCTCCCCACGATCGAGGTCGGCGCCGCAAAATCGACGAGACCAGCGAATGCCGGCGTTCGGGCCAAGCCGAGCCGCGTCGCCGCCAAGCCCGCGCCCAGGCCTGCGCCCACGCCCGCGCCGAGACGAGAGACCGCCCCATCTCAGCCTACTGTCTCGGAAGCCAACAAGCCGCTCAGCCAACCGCAAAAAGCCGACACGGCCTCGAGCGTGAGAAGCTTTACCCAGGAGCAGGTCACGGAGCGGCTTTATTCTCAGCCGCAGGAGGCGCTCGAAATCGACCCGGGCCTCGTCATCGCCCAGCACAGCGGCTCCGGCAAGGCGGCGCAGTACTTCCTGCGTGGCTTCGCGCTCGATCACGGCTACGACATCGGCATCACCTTCGACGGCATGAACGTCAACCAGCCGTCGCACATCCACAGCAACGGCTATGCCGACGTGAACTTTCTGATCCCGGAGCTGCTCGGAGAGTTTGAGGTGCGGAAGGGTCCCTATTTCGCCGACGAGGGCGTATTCTCCGCGGTCGGCGCGATTCATCTGAACTATGTGGATACGCTGCGGGACGGCCTTTTCGTCGCTTCGGGCGGCAGCTTCGGTTGGGGCCGGCTGGTCGGCGCCAAATCCTGGGGCGTCGGCACGGGCGAGCTGCTCACGGCCCTCGAGCTCAACACATACAACGGCCCGTGGGAGCGGCCGGACGAGGAGCGCAAGATCAACGGTTTCGCGCGCTGGAGCACGGGCACGAAGGAGAACGGCTTCTCCGTCACGGCGATGGCCTACGCCAACCACTATTTCGCGACCGACCAGATTCCATGGAATGACGTCTCCGAAGGGCTGATGTCGCGCTGGGGCACGGAAGATCCGACCGACGGCGGCAACGCCTCGCGCTACAGCCTGTCGCTGCGCTGGAGCGAGACCAACAAGAACGACTGGTCGCGCGTCGAGGCCTTCGTCATCCACAATGACACGAACCTCTATGACGACTTCACCTACAACCTCGTCAATCCAGTGAACGCGTTTGCGTTCGGCCTGAATGGCTTCGGAGATCAGACGCATCAGTTCGATCATCGCACCCAGCTGGGCCTCAACCTCCTGCATGGATGGAAATATAGCGTCGACTCGATTCCGGTGGAGACGCGCGTCGGCTGGCAAAACCTCATCGACTTTATTCACAACGGCAACGGCGAGTCGTTCCAGCGCATGCAATATGACGAGATTTCCAACAACGCCATCAAGGAATATATTCATGGCGCCTATACGGACACGACCGAGTATTGGACGAAGTGGTTCCGGACGACCGAGGGCTTCCGTCTGGATTACGTCCATGGCTCCGTCAATTGGGAGCAGAACCCATTCCTGGCCCTTGGCGTGATGACTGCGCCACCCGCGCCCTTCCCCATTGGTCCCTATAACAACGGCGAGCTGGGGCGGTTCTTCACGAGCCCGAAGTTCGGGGCCGTGCTCGGGCCGTTCAATAACAGCGAAATATTCTTGAACTTCGGCGAGGGACTGCGCGCGGAGGACATTCGCGGCGCAACCAACCACTTTGCTGTAAATAACCCGTATATTCCTGGCTACAACTATATTTCGAACGTTCAACTGCTGACCAAGACGCGCGGCGCGGAACTCGGCTTCCGCACCAAGGCGATCGAAGGACTGGACACGAGCCTGAGCCTGTTCTGGCAGGACCTCGACGCCGAGCAGACCTTCAACGCCGACTTGGCCATGAGCTCCTACGGCCGGCCCGGCCGCCGCTACGGCTTCGAATGGACCGGCCGGTACGAAGTGAACAGCTGGCTGCATCTCGACGCCGACGTCACCGGCTCGCATGCGCGCTTCCGAGGCTTCGACACCATTCAGGCGGCGGTCCTCGCCTCGTATCTCGCCGGCGGACCGGGCAGCGACGGCGGTCTGTGGCCACTCGGCCTGCCGGGGATGTACCCCGGCAACTATCTCCTGCTCGCGCCGGTCTGGGTCTCGACCTGGGACATCGAGGCCGGCGAAAAAACCGGCTGGTTCGGCGCGCTGCAAGGGCGCTATTTCGGCCCGCGTCCCCTGACCGAAGACGGGCAGATCGAATCGCACGGCACCTTCACGGTCGGCGCGCGCCTCGGCTACCGCTTCGACAACGGCTGGAAGATTCAGGCCGACGCCTTTAACATCCTGAACTCGCGCGCCGACATGATCGACTATCAGGCGAACGTCTGGGGCAAGCAGGACTTCGCGATCTGGCCGGGATACGGCGCCACTGGCGCCATCAGCTCTTTCGGCATCTCCGAGCGCGTGTATAAGCCCATCGATCCCCCGGCCGTGCGCCTGACGCTCCAGGGACCGCTGAAATTCGACAACGCCACGCCGATCACCTCGGCTGTGACCGCCGACCTGCCCGCGCGCAAAGGCCCGCCGCTCTATGCGCCGCCCATCCTGTGGACGGGCTTCTATGGCGGTCTCACCCTCGGCGCCGGTTGGGCGTCCAACAGCACCAACAACGTGTACCTGCCTTACGGGGACCCTGCATTCGCGCTCTTTACGCCGGTGACCACCCCCTTCGGCGTTGTTCCGAATGGACTGCTCTTCCTGCCGGGCCAGAACAGCTATAACAGCGACAACGGCGGCGTCGTCGGCGGCGGCCAGGTCGGCTACAATTATCAATTCGGCCATCAATTCGGCCCGTCGATCGTGATCGGCGCCGAGGCGGACATCCAGGGCACGAGCATCAGCAAAACCAAAAACTACAACAACGCTCCCATATGGCCGATCCTGGTCACGAATGCGGGCGCGCCCGGCTCCGGCTTCGTCGTTCCGCCGACAACCGCCTACGGCGGCGACGTCGGCGTGCCGTGGTTCGGCACGGTGCGCGGCCGCGCGGGCTGGCTCGCCACCCCGACCCTGTTGATTTACGGCACGGGCGGCTTCGCCTACGGCGCCGTCAACGCCGGGGGCTCAACCACCACCGCCACCGGCTGGACCGTCGGCGGCGGCGCCGAGTGGATGTTTTTGCCGAATTGGTCGGCCAAGGTCGAGTATCTCTATGTTCGACCCAGCAGCGACCACGACAACAACCAGGGTTGGCTCGCCGGCGTCAGCAACCTGAACCCCGAGCTCAATGTCTACCGCGCGGGCGTGAACTATCACTTCAACTGGGCGGCTCCGGCTCCGGTCGTCGCCAGTTATTGATCGAGCGCGTAGACCAGTGCGCCTGTCGCTCGCCTTCGCCGCTTTCTAAAGCGAAAGCACGAGGGCGGCGGCGGGCCGGGGTCGGGCAAGATTATCGTCGAAGCTTTTCGACGACCCCGACGATCGGCCCCAGCGGGCGGAGGCGGTCGTGGCGCCCGAGCTGCGGCGCATAGAGCGACGAGATCGAGCCGTCGAGATAGAGCGCGTCGCTGCAGCCCAGCCGCTCGCGGAACAGATGCGCGAAGGCATGGAACGTCACGGGCGCGTTCGAGATCGCGAAATGCGCGACCCGCCCCTCCGTCACACAGACGCCGTTGCGGATCTTCGCCGATTGCCCGTCCTCGTGAATATGCGGGTTGATGCGCCCGCCGGCGATGAGCAAGGGCCCGGACTGCGTGGCGTACGCCGGATGCAGGCGCTTCTTGAGGAAGGCGTTCGTTTCCGCGACGCCCGCGCGCGCGCCGTCGATCCAGAACACGCCGTTCGGCTTCATGTGGAAATTGCCGGCGCCGGAGCGCAGATTGGCGGCGTGCCTGGTTTCGCCCGCCTCGACATAGAGCCCGACCGGCGAGAAGTCCTCGTCGTACATGCCGGCGTTCATGGCGAAGACGAGCCTTTCGCCCCTCCTCGCCAGCTCGGACTCGAGCTGCGAGAACGAGCCTAGGATCTCGCCATCGGCGCCGCGCAGGAACAGGCGGATCTGATCGCGGCGGGCGTCGATCTCGCACAGCGCGTAGCTGGCGCCCAAGTCTTCGATGTCGCGGCAGCCGGCGACGGCCGAGCCCGTCGCGGCGAAAAGAGACGCGAGAACGACGAGCGCCAGAGCGGTCCATTTCCTCATGATCGCGGTCCTGCTCCCGAAAGCGAAAGGCGCGCCATAAAGCGGCTGGACGGCGCTGGAGGCAAGACTTAAATCGTCGTTCGAGCAGTGTTCGAAAACGCGGGGCTCTCCTTCTCCCGCAAGCGGGAGAAGGAGAGGGCCGAACATTCCGCCTTTCGTGAGGAAGCAGCCGTGCAGCAGAACATCGTCCAAGCCATCGAAGCGGTGAAGCGCGGCGAGATCGTCGTCGTCACCGACGACGACGACCGCGAGAACGAAGGCGATCTCGTCGTCGCCGCCGCGCTCTGCACCCCGGAGAAGATGGCCTTCATCATCCGTCAATGCTGCGGCATTGTCTGCGCCCCCCTCACGGGAGAAGACGCACGGCGCCTCGCGCTCAATCCGATGGTTGCGCAAAACGACGCGCCGCTCGGCACGGCTTTTACGGTCTCGGTCGACGTGCGGCGCGGGCTTACGACCGGCATTTCCGCCGAGCAGCGCTGCAACACCGTGCGCGCGCTCGCCAACCACAATATGGCGGCGGAAGACTTCGTGCGCCCCGGCCATGTGTTCCCGCTCATCGCCAAGGAAGGCGGCGTGCTCATGCGCTCGGGCCACACCGAGGCGGCCGTCGATCTTTGTCGTCTCGCCGACCTCCCGCCGGTCGGCGTGATCTGCGAGCTCGCCAATGACGACGGCTCGGTCATGACCGGCGACGAGATCACGCGCTTCGCCAAGGCCCATGGGCTCCTCGTGGTCTCGGTCGCGGACCTCATCGCCTATCGGCAGTCGCGCGAGAAGCTCGTCGAGCGCGTCGCGACCTTCCCCGTCTCGACGCAGGCCGGCGAGCTCACGGGCCACGCCTATGTCACGCCTTACGACAGCGTGCAGCACTTCGCCTTCGTCGTCGGCTCGATCGGCGACGGCCGCGACGTGCCGGCGCGCCTGCATCGCGCCGATATTTTGAGCGACGTTCTCGGCGGCGCTGCGACGATCAACAAGACGCTCGCGCGTTTCGCCCGCGAGGGGCGCGGCGTGCTGGTCTATTTGCGCGACGGCGCCGCGGGCGTGCCCGCGAACGTCGTGCGCACGCATCCAGAGAACGCCGAGGAGGATCGGCGGCGGCAGTGGCTCGACGTGGGTCTCGGCGCGCAGATCCTGCGCGATCTCGGCGTGTCGTCGATTAAGCTGCGCAGCACGACGCCGAAGCCGCGCGCCTATGTCGGCCTCTCGGGATTCGGCATCGAGATTACGGCGGTGGAGCCAGTGGAATAGGAAGCGTGCGGCGTCGCCGCGCCTCATTCCCAGGCGCCTGCAATCGTGGCGTTTGCTTGTTGGCTGCGCCATATTATGATAACCGTGGCCTCGCCAGGGTCGAGGACGCCGGCGATCCCCAACCGTTTCCTCCCATGGCGCAGGCTAACGCGCGGAGCCATGCGTCAGAAGCAGACGTGGGCTCGATCCGCCGCCGCGTTTTCCCGCTCCTGGCCAATTCATAAGGCTGCTCCGGAAAAGCCAAGGGAGCAAGCACGGGGAGGGGTCATGCGCAAGAAATCCGCCCAACTGTCCGCGTCCATCTTTATGCTGAGCGCGACGCTGCTCTCGGGATGCGGCGGCGAATCCAAGGACGCGAGACTGAGTCAGATATTCACAGAGTGTCAACTAAGCGCCCATACGGAGCTGGAGGCGTCGACCGCGACCCTGAACGACGAGCAAAGACACTTCGCCTTGGGCGCGTCCGTCGAAAAATGCCTGAAGAACAGCGGTCTCCAGCCGTTGAACGACGCCAAGTCCGGCGACTGCTATGAGACTCCGGAAAATCCGGAGGACGGCGCGGGCTTCGTCAAGCCCATGCAGAAGTGCTGGGCGACCGCCGGAACCGCAAAGAAGTAGCGTTGTTTACCGCTTTCGCGCCGCGCGGTTGAAAAAACGCGCGGCGCGTTCATCTTAAGGCGGTGCGCTGCTCGCGCGGCCGGGGATGATCATGCAGACGGGCTCGAAACGCATTTTGCTGCTTGCGGCCCTCGTTCTTTCCGCGCCAGAGGCTTATGGCGCAGAGGACATCACGACGTTCAACACCATCGAGACCCGATCCGCCGCCACGATCGACGCAATCAAAATTTCCAACCCCAAATTCTTCTTCCGCAAGGTCGTGCTGCAAAAATATGGCGGGCTGGATGAGGCGGTCATTTCCTTCGGCGTCTCGAACCATAGCTCCGTCGCGATCCGGCGAATCTTCTTGCGCGCCCTGCTCAAGTCGGACCAACGCGCCGTGCCGCTCGCCGAGCCCCGGATAGACTACACGATTCCCGGCGGTCTCCAGCCCGGAGAAACGAAGCGTTTCGACCTCGACGCCGCCACGAACGGCGACTGGAGCGAGGTTTCCAAGAAGGAGGCGAGGCGGGCCGTCCTCTCGCTCACGCCCTCCGCCATCGAGGACGCCACGGGCGAGCGCATCGTCAAATAGGGGCGCCTCAGCGCATGCCCCAGCCGGCGAGCATGGCGCCGAAGAACAGGATGACCACGCCGATCAGCACGATTCTCATGAGGCCCTTGGGCATCCGATGCATCCTTCCCGCAGGGCGAAGCCCGCGGCGTCTCCTCTTCCGTTCTGGCTTCGATCCAACGAATTCTGTCGCCGCTTTCTCCGCGCCCTTCGCGTCTTTGTGGTGACTTTTCAACACGAGGATACGAAGGGCGCGAAGAACCGCCAATCGATTGGCGCCAGCTGGCCCGACCCAAGCTTCTTTCCCACCGAAGCTCGATCGGCCCCGTTATTTCGCGATGTCGCGTCAGCGAAATCCCCCTGGCGGGTTCGCATGCAAAGCTCGGGTGGGGGGCGGTGGCGATATCGGGGGACCCTCGAAATACTCCTGCGGCGCAGGCCCGTAAAATCTGCGCCGCAGCCAGACGCGGCGCTGGCGGGTTTTCGCGCCAGCACTCCCCGCGCAGAGGACGGCGAGCGCTGTTGCGGTAAAGAGAAATTGTCGCTTGCTCATCGCGCGCACTGGCCGCTCCCGCAGCCGAATTGCAATGCTTCGATCATTCTCCGAAATAAGCCAACTGGCCTGATGCGCAAGCCCCCGACTTGGACGCTGCGTAAAACTCCGCTGTTGCAATCGCCGTGGAATCGTCCCATCTTTTGCCCGGTGGCGGGAGCCCGCACAGGTCCCATCCTCGTGGGGCGGCGGGAGCCCGCAAGCTCAAGAGGATCGATCAGCTGGCCATCGACGCCGTATCGTCCCACGGGACATCGCCCGCAGCCGCGACGGCGGCTCCGCTCGCGATAGAACCCTCTTCTTCGCTGCTCGGCGAAATTCTTTCCAGTCTCGACGAAGCCAAGGCCGTGGATGTCGTCTCCATCGACATTCGCGGCAAGACCGCGATCGCCGATTCCATGGTCATCGCGACGGGGCGCTCCAACGTCCACGTCGGGGCCATCGCCGACCGGGTGATCAAGGCCTGCAAGGCGTTCGGCGTCGGCGCGCCCAAGGTCGAGGGACTGCCGCAATGCGACTGGGTGCTGGTCGACGCCGGCGACGTCATCGTCCATGTTTTCCGGCCCGAGACGCGCCAGTTCTACAACCTGGAAAAAATGTGGGGCGGCGATCGCCCGCGCGAGCTTCGCCTCGTGTAACGCCGCATGCGCCTCGGCCTTCTTTGCGTCGGCCGCCTGAAGGCGGGGCCGGAGCGTGAGCTTTACGCGCGCTACGCTGAGCGCGTCCGGATGATGCGCAATCTCGGGGTCGACGGTCTGGAGCTGCGCGAAATCGACGAGAGCAGGGCCCGCGCTGCGCCGGCGCGGATCGCGGAGGAGGGCCGGGCGCTGCTGGCGACGCTCGGTGACGCCGACGGGCTCGCGGCGTTCGACGAGCGCGGCAAGCCGGCGAGCAGCCCCGACTTTGCGACATTTCTTGCGCGCGAGCGCGACAGCGGCAGAAAAGCGCTGTGGTTCGCGATCGGCGGCGCCGAGGGGCTCGACGACAATGTGCGCGAGCGGGCGGCGCGTCTATTCAGCTTCGGGGCCATGACCCTGCCGCATCAGCTCGTGCGCATATTGGCCGCCGAACAGATCTATCGCGCGCTGACAATTCTCGCCGGCCATCCCTATCATCGCTCGTGAGTCCGGCGGCTAAAGACGCCAGCGGGCGACCGCTCCGCGCGCCATTTCCCAAATCTCCGGCAAAGTCCGCTTCGCGGCGATCGAGCGAACGCGCCGGGCGACGGCTTCGCCCGGCGCCGCCCTGTGGCCGAGAGCCTCCGCGTAGCGGCAACCGCAGAAGATCGCGTGCGCCTCCGCGAGCGAAAGCTCGAAGAATGACTTGGCGGAGCCCACGCTGTCGCCGGCGAGCCCCTCCCTGCGAAAGACGGAATCGGCCAGGGCCAGCTCGATCGGCGATCCGGAGCGCCGGAGGGCGAGCTGTTCTCTCTTGGGGAAACATTCCATGTCCCAGAAGAGCCGCAACAGACCTTCATGCCGCTCCAGCAGTTCGGCGAAGCGAAGCAGCCGGCGCCGCCTCGTCCTCCACCGCGGCTCGGGATCGAGGGCGGCTCCTTCCGCTCCCCAAACCTGCGCGACCTCGGCAATCTTTTCGATTGTTCGGTGTTCCATGTCCGCCTCCGCACTTATGCGCGCGTGCGCAACATGAAACACATATGCGCGCTGTTGACCGTGGCCAGAGTGGATCTCTGGGGGCGGCTGCGGCGGACGCCTCAGGCAACGTCGCGAAATAACTGAGCCGATCGAGCTTCGGCCCAGAAGAAGCTTGAGGCGCGCCACCTGGCGCAAATGAATTGGCGCCTCTTTGTGACCTTCATGCCTTTGTGGTTAAAAGTCACCACAAAGACATGAAGGACACAAGGAAGGCGATGAAATTCGTCGGACCGAAGCCCGCGTCGGCTTGGGGCCGCCGCATGAAATGTAGCAATCGTTCCTAGACGAGGCCTTAGATCACCAGCACCGGCGTGCCGATTTTCACGCGGTTGTAAAGATCGATCGCGTCGATGTCGCGCATGCGGATGCATCCAGACGAGACGCCCTGACCGATCTTCTCCGGCTCGTTGGTGCCGTGGATGCGATAGAGCGAGTCCTTGCCGTTCTGATAAAGATAGAGCGCGCGCGAGCCGAGCGGATTGTCCGGCCCGCCGGGCAGGCCGCCGGCGTCGGCGGTCGGCTGCAAGTGCGGCCAGCGCTCCAGCATGTCCTTCGGCGGCATCCAGCGCGGCCATTCCTGCATCCCGCCGATATAGGCGCGCCCGGTCCAGCCCATGGCTTCCTGACCGGTGGCGACGCCGTAGCGGATCGCCTTTCCGCCGGGCAGGATGTAGTACAGGAAGTGATTGCGCGAATCGACGATGATCGAGCCGACCGGCTCGCTCGTCTTGTAATCGACCTGATAGCGATAGAATTCCGAGGGAATCTCGGCCTTGGGCGCCAGCGCCAGGAATTCAGCGTCGCGGCCGCCGACCTTGGGGTCGGGAACGCGAACGCCGGCGACGTTGCATCCGGCCAAGCAAGCCGCCGCGAGCGCCGCCGCGGCCAGTGATTTTGCGCGCATGAAACCCTCTCCTCTCCGCCGCGAAGAATTATTAGATTCTGACTTACCACAAGTTCGGGCGGATTGAAGTCGTGCTAAAAGGATTTTCCGCGGATGTGACTTTGGCGCCACAGTGGCGCCTCCCGGGAGGGCGCGGCGAGGTCTGAATCTTGCGCACACTGCTCTATACGCATGCGTCTTCTCTCGATCATGAGATGGGGCCCGGCCATCCGGAGAGCCCCGACCGCCTGCGCGCGATCGAGGATGCGCTCTCTACTGAGAGATTCGCGCGGCTTGAGCGGCGCGAGGCGCCCGTCGCGACGCTTGAGCAGATCTGCGGCGCGCATCCCGAAACCTATTTGCGCGATCTGGAGACCGCTTCGCCGCAGCAGGGCTATGCGCTGCTCGAGGCTGACGCGCTGATGAATGCGAAGACCTTGGACGCCGCGCGCCACGCGGCGGGCGCCGCCGCGGCGGCTGTTGAAGCCGTTCTGTCGGGAGAGGCCGACACGGCTTTCGTCGCCGCGCGTCCGCCCGGACACCACGCCGGCGCCGCCTCGCCGATGGGCTTCTGCTTCCTCAACAATGTCGCGATCGCGGCGCGCAACGCGCTTCAAAGTCATCGCGCTGAGCGCGTCGCCATCGTCGATTTCGACGTGCATCACGGCAACGGCACGCAGGATATTTTCTGGAGCGACAAGAACGTCCTGTTCTGCTCGACGCATCAGGCCCCGTTCTATCCCGGCACGGGCGGTCGCAACGAGACCGGCGCGCATGGCACGATTGTGAACGCGCCCCTGTTCGCAGGCTCGGACGGGGAGGCTTTCGCAGAGGCTTTCGCAGATGTGATCCTGCCGCGCGTGAAGGCGTTCGGGCCGGATCTGATTTTGATTTCGGCGGGCTTCGACGCCCACGCCGACGATCCGCTCGGCGGCCTGCGCCTGCGCTCGCAGGACTTCGGCGAGATCACGAAACGTTTGCTCGATCTCGCCGATCGGCTGTGTGAGCGGCGAATTGTGTCGCTGCTCGAAGGCGGCTACGATCTCGACGCGCTCGGCGCGAGCGTCGCGGCGCATGTCGCGGCGCTAATGGGCGCCTGAGTGGTTGCTGCAGTCGGCAATGGGCAGTCGGTTGTCTTGCCGATCGCCCGTTGCCGACTGCCGCGCCTCAACCTTGCCGGGCCTTGAAGCGTTTCTGCACTTTGTTGATGATGTAGACGCGGCCCTTGCGGCGCACGAGCTGGTTGGCGCGGTGGCGCGACCGCAACGATTTCAGGGAATTGCGCACTTTCATCTGTCTGATCCTCGGCGGTTTTGGGACAATAGACCCTACGCCGGGATAAGCGCCCAGCGGCTCGCTTGGGGGTCTCTATGCCAAAACTCGGGCGCAGGATCAAGGCGCGGAAGCGACGAACATGGAAGCGGCTCATTTGCCGTTTATCGAGGGCCGCGAAGGGCGATACACTCGGACATCGCCTGATTCGAGCCCCGGACCCCAACGTGAAACACGCTTCGTTTTTTGCCCTGGCCTTGTCTCTCTCGCTCCTTTGCGCGAGGGCGGCCGCGGCGCAGCAACCCGCGGCGCCAGCCGCTCAGCCCAAGGCCGCGGCCAAAGCGAAGCCAGAGATCAAGAAGCCCGTCACGGCGGCAAAGCCCGAGCTGGCGACGACGAAGCCCGCGGCGACGCCGACCCCTGCGCCGGAGAAGGCGGGCCCGGCCGAAGCGCCGCCGCTCGCGCCCGCCAAGCTGGACCGCGCCGAGATTTTGAAGCGCGCCAACGCCTTCTTCAACGCTTCGCCGGTCATGATCGCCGACTTCGTGCAGATCGGCGGCGACGGCGCCAAAGCCGAGGGCAAGCTCTATCTCCAGCGCGCCGGGCGCATGCGCTTCGAATATGCGGCGCCCGCGACGCTCGAGGTCGTCTCCGACGGCGCGCAAGTCTTGATCCGCGACCGCAAGCTCAAGACTCAGACGCTTTACTTCATCGACCAGACGCCGCTCAAATTCTTCATGAAGGAGAAGACCGACCTCGAGAGCGACGTAAAGGTCGAGAGCACCGCGGTCGAGGACTCAGGCGTGCATGTTCTGCTGGAGGATAAAACCACATTTGGCGGCACGTCGAAGATTCAGCTCGTCTTCGACCAAAATTCGTTCAAGCTGAAGCAATGGCATGTGACAGACCCGCAGGGAAACGAAACGCAAGTATCGCTCTACAACATCGACCAGAAGACGACGCCAGACCCGAAGCTGTTCAATCTTGATGCGGCGAAGAACGACTGAGCGATTCCTTCTCCCGCGAAGCGGGAGAAGGTCTACTTCTGATAGAACCAATTCCGATCAAATTGCAAGCCGTCATTGCGAGCGAAGCGAAGCAATCCAGGGCCACATGAGCAATATTGGGAATTTTCGTGGCCGAGATCAACATCGGAAGCTTCACCCGCGACCCTGGATTGCTTCGCTTCGCTCGCAATGACGCCTGGTTTAGCCGACGCGGTGTGATCCGAATGCGCTCTCACGCCGCGCGCATCTTCGGCCCCAGGAGCCTGCGGTTGACCAGCACCTCGGCGATCTGAACGGCGTTCAGCGCCGCGCCCTTGCGTAGATTGTCCGACACGCACCAAAGCGCGAGGCCGTTCTCCACCGTTGGATCGGCGCGGATGCGCGACACATAGGTCGCGTCCTCCCCCGCAGCCTCGTGCGGCGTGATGTAGCCACCGGGCTCGTGCTTGTCGATGACCAGCACGCCAGGCGCCTCGCGCAGGATCGCGCGCGCCTCTTCGGGCGAGATCGGGCGCTCGAACTCGATGTTGACCGACTCCGAATGGCTGATGAACACCGGCACGCGCACGCAGGTCGCGACCAGCTTGATCTTGGGGTCCAGGATCTTCTTGGTCTCCGCCGTCATCTTCCACTCTTCCTTGGTGAAGCCGTCCTCCATGAAGACGTCGATCTGCGGAATGAGGTTGAAGGCGATGCGCTTGGGAAACTTCCTGCTCTCGACCATGTCGGAGGCGAAGATCGACCGCGTTTGCGAGAAGAGCTCGTCCATCGCCTCCTTGCCTGCTCCCGACACCGACTGATAGGTCGAGACGACGACGCGCAGGATCTTCGCGGCGTCATGCAGGGGCTTTAAGGCCACGACGAGCTGCGCCGTCGAGCAGTTGGGATTGGCGATGATGTATTTCCTGACGAAGCCCGCCGCGGCGTCGGCGTTGACCTCCGGCACGACGAGCGGCACGTCGGGGTCCATGCGAAACGCGCTGGAATTGTCGATGACCACGCAGCCCTTGGCGCCGATCTTCTCCGACCACGCGCGCGACACGTCGCCGCCCGCCGACATCAAGCATATATCCGTATCGGAGAAGTCATAAGTGTCGAGATGCTTGCACTTCAAGGTCTTGTCGCCGAACGAGACCTCCTGTCCAATCGAGCGCGAGGAGGCGAGCGCGACCACTTCCGACGCCGGAAAGCGGCGCTCGGCCAGAATATCCAGCATTTCCCTGCCGACACTGCCAGTGGCGCCGACGACCGCAACTTTATAGGCCATAGATTTCTCCCGCCGCGGCGGGAGTCGCCGGGCCTTTGTTGGATTTTTGAGCCGAAGCGCCTTTAGAACGGCAGCCCGATCCCCAGATTGCCGGAGGGCGTGACATTGACCGGCGTCGCTGGACGCGCGGGGCCGGACGTGTCTTTCTCCTCGGGCTTGGGCGGCGTCTTGCCGGGCGACCAGCCCTCGAGCTCACCGAACTGCCGATCACCGCCAGGCTTGCCCGTCTTGGCGGGCTGCGCCTCGGCGGGCGCCACCGTCTTCTTGCCGGGCTTGGCCTTCTTGGGCTTTGCGCCGGCCGCATCGAGGGCGGTCCCGTCATATTGGAGCCCGTGTTGGAGCTCTTGCGCGTCCAAAGCCGGCGCGACGAGAACGCCCGCAAACAGGGCTGCGATGACGAGAGGCGTGCGAGAGCGCATCCTGATGTTCTCCTGTTCTAGGAACTCTGAGCGCTAGTTTGCCCTCTGCCACGGCCGAAGGCAACAGCGCGCTGCTCGTGGGAAAGGAAGAGACCGAGCAGAGGAAGGCCTCGGGCGACGCGGCGCGAGGGCGAGCGCCTCTTCGAGTAGCCCGGCTATCCCGGAACCGCCCTGCGAGCCCGACACGACCATTGGTTTCGGCAAAAAATTCAACGGGCTCGCCTGCGCAGCGTCGCGCACGGACAACTCGACGCGCAATCCGGCCGCCGCCGCCATGTTGACCAGCGTCTCCAAGCCGAACAGGTTGATCTTGCCGCGCATGAGATCGGACACGCGCGGCTGGGCGACGCCGAAATGCTTCGCCGCCTGCGACTGATTGAGGCGTTTGCGGGAGATGCGCTGCTTGAGCGCGAGCATCAGCGCCGAGCGGAGCTTCATGTTCTCCGTTTCTTCCGGCTTATCCTCGAAGGCGTCCCAAACATTGTCGAGGCGTTCGTTGATCATGGGCCGAGCATTTTTGGAGCGAGGACCGAGGCCCTCAACCAGTTGCGAGAGGAAGAAGCGCGCCCGCGAGCGCGCCGAGCGCCACGACCGCAAAGGGCGGCGCCTTCCAAAAGACGAGAAGCAGATAGGCGACGAGAGCCGCAGCAAGGTCAAGCGGGGCGAAGATCGCGCTGGTGAAGACCGGCGCATAGAGCGCCGCGCCGAGCAGCCCGACGACCGCGGCGTTGACGCCCTTGAGCGCCGCCTGCATCGCCCGCTTCCGCCGCAGCTCCTCCCAGAACGGCAGCACGCCGGCGAGCAGCAGAAAGGACGGCAGATAGATCGCAAAGAGGCAGAGGGCTGCGCCGACAAGGCCATTCGGCTCCGGCCACATGGCCGCGCCGAGATAGGCGGCGAAGGCGAACAAGGGCCCGGGAACCGCCTGCGCCGCGCCATAGCCGGCAAGAAAGGCGTCGTTGGTGATGTAGCCATGGGGCACGATCGCCTGCTGCAGGAGCGGCAGCACGACATGTCCGCCGCCGAACACTAGCGCGCCGGAGCGGAAGAAAATTTCGAAGAGCCTCAAAGCATGTCCCCCCGCATAGGTTGGAAGACCCACGAGCAGCGCGGCGAAGAGCGCGAGCGCGACGAAGGCGGCTTGGCGCGGAATCTGGGGGAGGGGCAGCGGCGCATGCGGCTGCGTCGCGTCGACCGCAATGAGGCGCCAGCCGAAGATCGCGCCGGCGGCAATGATCGTGAGCTGAGTGAGCGTGCTCGGAAAGCCGAGCGCGAGAGCGGCGCTCGCGACGGCGAGCGATGCGCGCGCAGGATCGGGACAGAGAGTCTTCGCCATGCTCCAGACGGCTTGAGCCACGACCGCGACGGCGACGATTTTCAATCCGTGCGCCGCGCCTGGAGGCGCGCCAAGGCTCGCGACGCCGAGCGCGAAGAGAGCGAGGAGAAGCGCCGAGGGCAGGGTGAAGCCGATCCAAGCGGCGGCGGCGCCGAGCCAGCCAGCGCGCGCGAGGCCGAGAATGATCGCGACCTGGCTGCTCGCGGGACCGGGCAGGAACTGGCAGAGCGCGATGATGTCGGCGTAGGCCGCCTCGCCAACCCATTTGCGGCGCTCGACGAATTCGGCGCGGAAGTAGGAGAGATGCGCGACAGGGCCGCCGAAGGCCGTGAGGCCTAACCTCAAGAAGGCAATGAGCGTTTCGACGACGGCGCTCGGCATTTGTCGCGAGTTTCCTTGGCTCATGAGCGAGGTGTTTGTCTCCGAACTACCCTCATCCAACCTCGCTTCGCGAGGCCGCCTCCTCCCGCTCCGTGGAAGAAGGAGTCGCCGGTGCTTCTACAGTGCTGAAGTTGAAAGCGAAACGGCGCCGCCGCGTCCCTTCTCCTGCTTGCGGGAGAAGGTGGCCCTTGCGCAGCAAGGGTCGGTTGAGGGTTGGTTCGACTGGGTGCGCCCCAGCTTATCCCGCCAACACCCGCATCGCCGCCGCGTGCAGCCTTCGATCGCCCGCGGCGACGATCGACCCTCCGCCCGCGGCGGAGCCGCCGTCCCAGGTCGTGATCACGCCGCCCGCGCCTTCGACGATGGGGATCAGCGCCACGATGTCGTATGGGTTCAGACCTGTCTCGATCACGAGATCGACATGTCCTGCGGCGAGCGCGCAATAGGCGTAGCAGTCGCCGCCATAGCGCGAAAGCTTCACCTGCCGCTCCACGCGATGAAAATTCTCGCGCAGCGCGTCGTCGATCAGCAGCGGAGAGGTCGTCATCAGCGTCGCCTGCGAAAGGCTCGCGCAGTCGCGCGTCGAGAGCCTGCGCTTCTCGGTCTCGCCGCCGGCGCCGCGCCGCCCGCGCCAATAGGCCGCGCGCCCGTCGCCCGAGAAGCGCTCGCGGGTGAAGGGCTGGTTCATGAGGCCATAGACTGGCGCGCCGCGATGTGTGAGCCCGATCAGCGTGCCCCAGGTCGGGAAGCCGCAAATGAAGCTCTTGGTGCCGTCGATCGGATCGAGCACCCAGACATATTCCGCCGTCTCATGCTTCGAGCCGAGCTCCTCGCCGATCACGCCATGATCCGGAAAGGTGCGCTCGATCAGGCGCCGCATGGCGGTCTCGGCCGCGTGATCCGCCTCGGTCACGGGATCAAAGACGCCTCCGGAAGATTTGTCCAGCGCCGCCAGCGTGGTGCGGAAGAAAGGGAGGAGGGCGTCGGCCGAGACGTCGGCCAGACGTTCGACGAATTTCTCGAAATCGACCGCAGTCATGCTCTTTGGCGCTCCAAAATCATTCGGCGGCGAGCCGCGACGGCGCCGAATCAAGCCGTGGCAGCTCCTGCGCCAGCTCGGCGAGCGCCGCGCCGATATGCGCGGCGACCGCAGAAAAATGCGCATTGGGGGCGAGCGTCGCCTCGTCCAAGTAAAGATCGCGCGAGGCCTCGATCTGCATGGCGTGGCGCGAAGCCGCCGGCCGCCCGTAATGCTCGGTGATGAAGCCGCCGGCGTAAGGGCGGTTGCGCTGCACGACATAGCCGAAGCCTGTCAGGCGCGAGGCCACGATCTCGACGAGCCGCGCGTCGCAGCTCGCGCCGAAGCGGTCGCCGATCACGAAGTCCACGCGGCGCTTCTCCGTCTTCGGTCCGAGCTTGGGGTCGTGCGTCACGAGCTTCGGCATCGAATGGCAGTCGATCAGCACGGCGACGCCGAAGCGCGCCGCGGCCTGAGCCATGAGCCGCTCGAGCGCTTCGTGATAAGGTTTATAGACCTCCTCGATGCGCGCCAGAGCCTCGGCGACCGTGAGCTTTTGCGCATAGATCTCGCGTGCGTCGGCGACCACGCGCGGAATCGTGCCGAGCCCCGCGGCGACGCGCAGCGAGCGCGTGTTGGCGAAATCAGGCAGGGGCTCGGCAAACATGCGCGGATCGAGCTCGTAAGGCTCGCGGTTCAGATCGAGAAAGGCGCGCGGATAGCGCGCGCGCAGCATTGGAGCCCCAAGCTCCTCGGCGCAGCCGAACAAGGCGTCGGCGTCGGCGTCCTCGGAGCGGCGGAGGGTGAGATCGTCGAGCCGTGTCTGCGCGCGAAACGATGGGGGGTAGAAGCTCCCCGAGTGCGGGGACGAGAAGACCAGCCCGCACGAGGCGGCCTCGGGAGCTGAAAGATCGAAGGGCGCGGAAAAACGCGTCCGCCCGAAAGGGGCGTCCGCGGGGACCAGGTCCGCTGGTTCGTCCACGCTATTCATCTCCTGACGCCTTGCAAATTTTTGTCCAGCGGTCAAACCTATGTAGAAGGCGAGCAGGGGTTCGACACATTTTTCGAACGCCCTTCGCGCGGATCGCGCCGCGACGGACCCTTTAGAGTAAAGGCGCGAGGCCCGCTTTTCACGCGAAATTTACAAAGATTCTGCTTGATGGCGAAGGCAGCACGCGAGGGAAGAGATGAGCGATCAGGGCGGAGCCAAGATACTGCTGGCGGAAGACGACAACGACATGCGCCGCTTTCTGGTCAAGGCGCTGCAGCATGCGGGGTTTTCCGTCACGTCCTTCGACAACGGGCTTGCCGCGTACGATCAGCTGCGCGTCGAGCCGTTCGAGCTGCTGCTGACGGACATCGTCATGCCCGAGATGGACGGCATCGAGCTCGCGCGCCGCGCGACCGAGCTCGACCCGGACATCAAGGTGATGTTCATCACGGGCTTCGCCGCCGTGGCGCTGAACCCCGACAACCAGGCCCCGAGTCAGGCGAAGATTCTCTCGAAGCCGTTTCATTTGCGCGATCTCGTCAATGAAGTGCAGCGGCTGCTGGCGGCGTGAGGGGCGTCTCTGGCCGAGCCTGAGGAAATTGCGCATCTCGCGACGGCCGTCATGGCCAGGCTCGTCGCGCCAAGCCGCGCCGGGACGTTGGCGAAAATCTATCCGACGCTCACCGGAACCAGCGTCATGGTGTCGTTGCCGAAGATGTCGATGACCTTCACTGCCACCGTGTACCGTCCGGGGCGATCGTAAGTGTGAACCGCTGTCTTCAGCTCCAGCTCGCGGCTCTGGCGCGTGCGGAAGCTCTGCCATTCGTTCTCGAAGATGTAGCCGCCCGTCCATTGCTCCTCGAACTGCGGCATGTCGAGCTCGGCCTGCGCCGGCTCGAAGCCCGCGAAAGCCGGCATGGCTCCGGTTCCGGCGCCAACGCGAACCTTGATGATCTCCTTGCGGCTCATGTAGTCGAAGTCGACGGCCCAATAGTCCACCCAATCCGTCCAATGCTTCGTCAGCCTGTCCCTGACGACGACGCCGTCCTTGCTCTTCGACACCTTGTAGGAGCTGGCCCTTCTCGCACATGACCTCGCTCTTGCCCTCCTTCATGGCGGCGATGGCCGCTTCCGCCGCGCCCTGCGTGTAGTAGACCGAGAAATCCGTCAGCTCGATTTGCAGCGCGAGCCTGTTCTTCTTGTCGTAGCGCGGCTGCGCCTCGACGAAGCTGATGTCGTGGAAGGCGACCTGTCCCCTGTCGACCGCGCGCTTGTCGAAGACTTCCGCCGGAATGTATTTCGGCGAAAGATCGATGCCCTTGCCGCGCGCCTCTTCCCGCACCGCGGGGAAGAAGCCCACCTCGAACTCGAAGGCGAAAAGATCGACGCGCGTGACGCCGCGCTTGCGGCTTTCGATGATCACCTCTTGCGCAGCGCGCCGCTCTTGAGCGACGACAGGATGAGCTTGTTGTCGCCCCCAAATGAGCTTGTTGGTCCAGCCGCGCAATTGGCGGCCGCGGCTGTCGAACAGGTCGCCTTGAATCTTGGTCTCCGCGCGCGGCTCGTCGATATGCTCCAGCGTTTGAAAGGGCAGAACCGTCGTGCACACGTCGCGCGTCTTGCCGTTCCAGACCAGCTCCACCTCGCGCTTGTCCTCGAACAGGATGGAGCGGTACTTTTCTGGCAGCGGCTTGCCCTGGCTGGTGAGCGCAATCAGATCGCTCCGATCGGCGTCGGTCAGCTCGTAGAATTTCTTGTCGCCACGGGCCATTTTTCGTCAGTCCTCGTTCATCGCGCCAATCATCGCGCCAGGTCGCCCCGCCCCCTCACCCGGACTCGCTTCGCGCGGCCGCCTTCTCCCGCAAGGGGAGAAGGTTGACGCCTTCTTCGTCGCCGGCGGCCCTGGATTTCTGGGCTTGCGGCCTTTCGCGACCTCCTTTAGAAGGGCGTTTCCTCGATCTTGAGCCCGGACGCTCCCGCTCCCCGAGCGCAGCGGGAGCGCTCGCGTTTCGCCATGCCGCCGAAAGAAGACCGCCATGAAGACCGACATCCATCCCAACTATCACATGATCAAAGTGGTCATGACCGACGGAACCGAATATTTCACGCGCACCACCTGGGGCGCCGAAGGCGACGTCATGCATCTCGACATCGACCCCAAGACGCACCCGGCCTGGACCGGCGGCTCGCAGCAGCTGCTCGACCGCGGCGGCCGCCTGTCGCGCTTCAACTCGCGCTTCGGCGGCCTGTCGTTCGGGAAGAAGTAAGTGGGGGGCAAGCCAGCCCCCTCGCGCCGCCTCTACCCAAGCTTCCTACCTTGCGCTATAGCGGCCCCCACGCCCCCGCAACGCGCGAGAGAATCCCATGTCCGACCATTCCACGCCCCACTACCACAATGCGCCCGGCGCCGCGCGCATTCGCGTCGGGGCCCGGGAGTTCATGTGCGTCGGCGCGCCGCCGCCTTTCGATCACCCGCATATCTATCTCGACATGGGCGCGGCCGACGAGATCATCTGCCCTTATTGCTCGACGCTTTTCGTCTATGACGCTTCGCTTGCCGGCGGCGCCGACCCGGCCGAATGCGTCTACCATCCTAAAGTAGCGGCGCTCGCCGCCTCGTGAGGCGAGACCTTCCAATCGTCGTCGCCGGCGCCGGCATTGGCGGGCTTGCGGCGGCGCTCGCGCTCGCGCGCGCGGGGCGGCGGGTCGCCGTGCTGGAGCGCGCCGCGACGATCGATGAGGTCGGCGCCGGACTCCAGATCGCTCCGAACGCCGGACGCGTTTTGCAGGGTCTGGGCCTGAGCGACGCGCTCGACGCCGTCGCGCTGTCGCCAGAAGCCGTCAACATCCGCCGCGCGCGCGACGGCGCAGTTCTGGCGCGGCTCGACATATCCGGGGCCAAGGCGCGCTGGGGCGCGCCGTTCCGGCTGTTCCACCGCGCCGATCTCCAGCAGCTGCTGCTGTGCGCCGTGCAGGACTGCAATGGGACGTCCGTTCGCGCCGGCGCCCGCGTCGGCGATTTCGAGGAGGACGGCGGCGTCGTCGAGCTGCGCGTGCATGGCGCGGCAGGCCCTGAGGACATGGAGGCCGCTGCGCTCGTCGGCGCCGACGGCGTGCGCTCCTCCGTGCGCTCCTTTCTCAGGACGGACCAAAGCGACGCGCCCGCCTATTCCGGCTGCACGGCCTGGCGGGCGATCGTTTCGGCGGCGGACGTTCCTGTTGCGGCGCGCAAGCGCGAGATCAGCGTCTGGCTCGGCCGCGGCGCCCATGTCGTCCACTATCCCTTGCGCGACGGCTCCATCGTCAATGTCGTCGTCGTCGTCGAGGACGGCGGGGCGCGCGCGACGGAGGGGCCGCTTGCGTTCTCCGGCGAGCAGGTGTTGCGCGAGGCGGGCTTCGGCGGCTGCGACGGCGAGCTGCGCGCTGTGATCGAGGCCGGGCCGGGCTTCCGCCGCTGGCCGCTCTACGCGCGCCCGCCGTTGACGCGTTGGAGCCAAGGGGCGGTGACGCTGCTCGGCGACGCCGCCCATCCGATGCTGCCTTTTCTTGCGCAGGGCGCCGCGCAGGCGCTGGAGGACGCTGAGGCGTTGGGCCGCGCGGCGACGGGCGGCGCCCCGCTGCCGCAGGCGTTCCGCGCCTACGAGCAGGCGCGTCTTGCACGCGCGACCCGCGTGCAGCGCGCCTCCCGTCGCCAGGGCCTTTTCTATCACGCCGGGGCGCCGCTCGCCTTCGCGCGGGACATTGCGCTCGCCCTCCTCGGCGGGCAGGGCGTGCTCGGGCGCGCCGCCTGGCTCTATCGCTGAAGCGCGTCGATCAGCTCGCGCACCTTCTCCGCCGGGCGGCACAGGCGCGTTCCCTTTGGAGTCTCGACGATCGGCCGCTCGATCAGGATCGGATGCAAGAGCATGAAGCCGATGAGCTCGTCCTCAGTCCACTTGGGGTCGCTCAAGCCAAGCTCGGCGTAGGGAGTCCCCCTCTGCCGCAGCAGCTCGCGCGCGCTCAGCCCCAAGCTGCGCAGGAGTTCCTTGAGCTTCGAGCGCGTCGGCGGCGTCTTCAGATACTCGACCACTTTCGGCTCCAGTCCGGACTCTCGCAGCGCGGCGAGCACATTGCGCGACGTGCCGCAGGCCGGGTTGTGATAGATCGTGACGGTCATGCGAGCCTCTTCCTTGCAGCCGTTCGGCGCAGCCTCTCCTACGGCGCCGGAAGCGCGAAGACAAACGTAAGCCTGAAATTAAGCGCGCGGCAAAGAATTGCGGCGCACAATGTCTCCACGAGCGGGAGCCGCGCGGCCGGCGGACGTCCCGGCGGAGCCTCGGGCCATGCAGCAGATCATCGTCAAGACAATCGCGACCGTCATCTTTTTCACCGTCCTCGCGCGCCTTGTCAGCGAGCTCGCGCCCAGTCTCCGGCCCGCTCCGCCTCCGATTTCGAAGCCGGCCGCCTCGACGCCGAGCGCGCCCGCGCCGGCGCCGGCGCTCGCGACGGCGTCGCGATCGGCGCTCGACACTTATTTCATACCCGCCAACGCTCACGGCCAATATACGGCCGACGTGGTCGTCGAAGGCCAGCCGCTGCACATGCTGGTCGACACCGGCGCCACCTGGGTGGCGCTCAGGAACGAGGACGCCGCCGCGCTCGGCGTGTTTCCGATGGCCAGCGACTACAAGGTGCTGATCCAGACGGCCAACGGCGCTGCTCACGCGGCGCCGGTGAAGCTGCGCCGGGTGCAAATCGGCTCGATCGAGCTGTTTGACGTCGACGCGCTGGTCGGGGAGGCGGGGGCGATGAACGTCAGCCTGCTCGGCATGACCTTCCTGTCGCGGCTGTCCGGCGTCGAGATCGCGTCGGGCGCGCTCGTGCTGCGAAAGTGAGCGAGCCGTTAGACCCACGGTCAATTCTGGACTATACGGGCCACATGCCCGCGCCGCGCCGCACCGCCCTCTACACCGGCTCCTTCGATCCCTTGACCTTCGGTCACCTTGACGTGATCCGGCAGGGCGGCGAGCTCTTTGATCGTCTCGTCATTGGGATCGGAACGCATCCCGGCAAGGCGCCGCTGCTGACGCTCGACGAGCGCAAGGCGCTCATTCTCGGCGCCGTCGCGGCGTTGCGGCCTGCCCCCTCTTGCGCGTTCGAGGCCGTGGGCTTTGACGGCCTCGCCGTGGACGCGGCGCGCGAAGTCGGCGCCGGCGCCATCCTGCGCGGTTTGCGCGACGGCGCCGATTTCGACTATGAAGCGCAGATGGCCGGCATGAACGCGGCCATGGCCCCAGAGATCAGGACGGTCTTCGTTCCCGCCGCGGTCGGCCTGCGTCACATCAGCGCTTCGCTCGTGCGGCAGATCGCCTCGCTCGGCGGCGACATTTCGGAATTCGCGCCGGCCGAATCGGCCGCAGCGCTCAGGCTTGCGCTCGAAAGAAAGCGCACGGCGCCCAAGCCGTGAACGCATAGAAACAACAAGGGAGGATATATGAGCATCGATCGCCGAAATCTCATCGCCGGCGCCGCGGCCGCCGCCGCGCTCGCGGTCGCGCCGCAGGCCCGCGCCGAGGACAAGCTTCTTTATCTCGACACCGTCTACGGCCGCACGGTCATCAAGATGCGCCCCGACATCGCGCCAAAGCACGTCGCGCAGATCGAGACGCTGGCCAAGCAGCACTTTTACGACAATGTGGTGTTCCACCGCGTGATCGACGGCTTCATGGCGCAGACCGGCGACCCGACCGGCACCGGCACGGGCAAGTCGAAGCTGCCGAACATCCCGGCGGAATTCTCCAAGGAGAAGTTTTTGCGCGGCACCGTCGGCATGGCGCGCGGGCCGGACGAGAACTCGGCCAACTCGCAGTTCTTCATCTGCTTCGCGCCGGCGCGCTATCTCGAGGAGCAATACACGGTCTGGGGCGAAGTGGTCTCCGGCATGGAGTTCATCGACAAGATCAAGCGCGGCGAGCCGCCGTCAAACCCCGACAAGATCATCAGGCTGCGCGTCGCCGGCGACGAGAGCTGAAGGAGCGAATGACATGACCGAGGCTGGCGAAACCCTGACGCTCGAGACGACGAAGGGCAAGGTCGAGATCAAGCTCAGGCCCGATCTCGCGCCTAAACACGTCGAGCGCATCAAGACGCTCGCGAACGAGGGCTTTTACGATGGCGTGGCCTTCCATCGCGTGATCGAAGGCTTCATGGCGCAGACCGGCTGTCCGCACGGCACCGGCACCGGCGGCTCGAAATATCCGAACCTCCTGCAAGAGTTCAGCGCGGCGCCGCATGTGCGCGGGACCTGCTCGATGGCGCGGGCGTCGCATCCCGACACGGCGAACTCGCAGTTCTTCATCTGCTTCGACGACGCGCGCTATTTGGACAAGAACTACACGGTCTGGGGCGAGGTGGTCTCGGGCATGGAAAACGTCGACAAGATCAAGCGCGGCGAGCCGGTGAAGGACCCGGATCGGATCGTGAAGGCGACGGTGAGCTGAGGTGGGACGAAGGCGAGGGCGGGGGCTGGCCCCGCCCTCTTGTGGCGCATGCGGCCGTCTTTTTATATCAATTTCGCGGATGCTCGGGTTTCTACTGGACGCGCAAAATTTCCTTAGGAAACGCGTCGCCATTTTAGGGTTAAGGTTAACTTAGTCCGCTTTTGGCAACATGCTTCAGCTCTGCGGATGTCACGAGACTACGGTGGCACGATGACTGTTTATTCGGAGGCAGACCTCGTAGTCCCAGCGCTTGAGGAAATTCGCGAGCACCCAGCCGGAACCACAACGTCTGAGCTACTAGCCGCACTCCGCCGCACCCTTCGACCAACAGGCGATGACCTGTTCTTGTTAGAGGGTCGCAGCGACGACCGTTTCAGCCAAAAGGTTCGGAACCTCAAATCGCACGACACACTTGAGCGAAGGGGGCTCGCGACCTTTACCAACGGGAAATACTTCGTCACCCACGCCGGATTAAATCTGATAAATGCAGGCAAGGGCGTGATGCGGTCGCTTGCCCAGCAGGGATTTTCCCAACGGCAACGCCAGCGTGTTCAGGACAGAAATTTCGATGCTGTAGTCATCGAAGAGGGGCAACATGAAAACGTCAGCACCCGCGTCTCGCGCCGATCCGCACTTCTGCGCAAGGCCGCTGTAAAACATTTTACGGACTCTACCGGATCAATACCATGCAAAGCATGCGGCTTTCGCGCTGAACTCATATATGGGCCTGATCGCAAGGGCCTCATCGAAATCCATCACCTCCAACCGTTATTTCTTAGCGGAGGGGCGTCGCGCGGCATCTCCATCCGCGTCGCCCTACGAGATGTCGCCCCCCTGTGCCCAAACTGCCATCGTATCGTTCACTCCAAACCTGGGACGGTCATGTCGTTAACTGAGCTCCGACGGCGGATTCAAGCCACGCACGCCTGCAAAACCTGTTGACCGTGCCCCGCAACAAGGAATCACGGCTTGGAACAAACATAGAACGCGTGTTATAAGCGATTCGAAATTATTCCTCTTGAATCAGTCCGGTGGGGCATGAAGAATCGCCAGAACACGTCACATGCGGTAATGGCCCAGCGATCCGAGCCGCCGGACAGCCTTGATGACTTTCCCACCCCGCCTTGGGCGACGAGGGCGCTTCTTGAGCACGTCATTAGCGAAAAACACGACCTATCCAAGCTGACTTGTCTTGAGCCTGCGTGCAATCGCGGGTTCATGTCGATGGTCTTGGAAGAGTATTTTGCCGAAGTTCGAAGTTCGGACGTCTATCCTTACGGTTACGGCGAAGTCAGGGACTTCCTTGAAATCCCATATGCGGCTGCATCGATTGATTGGGTCATAACCAACCCGCCCTTCCGTCTGGGAGAGGATTTCATCAGGAAGGGATTGAATGTCGCGCGTCGTGGAGTGGCCATGCTAACACGCACGGTGTTTATTGAAAGCGTTGGACGCTATGATCGGATTTTTCTTAAAACGCCGCCGACCAAGTTTGCTCAGTTCACAGAGCGCGTTCCCATGGTCAAGGGGAGACTCGATAAAAAGGCATCTACGGCTACGGGATATTGCTGGCTAGTGTGGGAGAAATATTTCCGTACAAAGCCGCAGCTTGTTTGGGTGCCTCCCTGTCGAAAGAGCTTGGAGCGGGAGATGGACTACCAGACTCCGAAGAGGCAGGGGCCTCGGTTGCGAATAACCCAATCGGAGACGTTGGTGCCAGTAATGGAAAAACTGGGACGGAGAAAAGCGCAGCCAACGAAGGACCTATTCGACTAAAGTGACTAGCCCCGAGTTTTCACGCTGCGGCGGTTAGAGTCTTTGGGGTTCAGACGCCCGAAGGCGAGAAGGAAGCAACAGGCGATCGGCGCGGCTGGTCGGGGTTCCGCAGCCGACGGCCCTGGTGCACGCGCTCATTCTGGCTTTGGCCCTCCAGGCGCCGGAGCTCAACGCCGAGCCGCCATGCGCGAGACCTGCCCGAGGGCGCTTGCGCCGTCACGCTTGCAATCGGCTCGGCGGATGATTAGCTATCCTCCATCGATTTTCGGCCTGACGACTTGGACTTGCTTCGTTCACGAAGCCGCTGACGACCTCTTCCCAAACATCGATCGACCGGCCCCGCGCAGGCGGGCCTCACACCATGCTTGGAGAATGAGCAATGGCTACTGGTACCGTGAAATGGTTCAACGCTCAAAAGGGCTTCGGCTTCATTCAGCCCGATGACGGCGGCGCAGACGCCTTCGTCCACATCAGCGCCGTGGAGCGCGCAGGCTTGCAGGGTCTGCACGAAGGTCAGAAGGTGAGCTACGAGCTCACCAAGGACCGGCGCACGGGCAAGGCTTCCGCCGATCAGCTCAAGCCGCTGTGAAGCGACGGCCGAGCGGCGTTCGTCGCTCGCGCGCGGGTTGTCGAGAAGGGTCGCCGTTCGCGGCGGCCTTTTTTATTGTGTGCGGAGCATGCTCGACAGCTTGGAGGTGGAAGTCCTCTGCGCAGCCTGATGACGGCGAAGGGCCACGCTCCTCCCATGAGGTCAGCATTCGAACGTCGTGATTGGGAAGGAGCCGAGCTCAGCGAGATACTCCGCGAGCGTGACGAGGCCGACGCAGGGCATGGCTCCATGCGCCAGGGGATGACCTGAGGCAAGCTTCCGGGCCAGGACAATGGCCGGGACGGTCGGGATGCGCGGCCCTTCTCCTTGGCGGGCGACGATGAACCATCTGCATTCGAGCGGCTTGCCGTCATGCCCCTCGCCGCGCAGGATCACGTGCATGCCGCCGTCGTCCGAGCCGAACTGGTCGAACAACGACGCCAAGCCCAGCAGCATCTTCGCATGACGCGCCGGCTTCAGCGGGACGCCCTGGCGGATCAGCCAGGCGATGAGCCACGTGGACCAGAACAAAGTGCAGCTCTCGACGCCGGCGGAGAAGCGGACGGTCGCGATTCCATAATGCCGCGGGAACAGGTCGAGGTCGGGGACGTCGCAATTGGCGACCCAGCGCGCGCCGAGGACGGGATAGTCCTGTCTATAGGCGTCCTGCCAGCCGTATCTGGCCGGCTCGTGGGGGGCCGCCACTTCGATCGGCTTGCCAACATAGCTGAAAATGGCCCTGGTTGTGGCGAGGCCTCGTTCAGCCCGCTGGCCGGGGCTGATGCCGTGGACGATCTCGTCGATCGAGGCGTATCGCGGGCGGAAGTGCTCGATGACCGCCGAGGACAATCCGGGGACGGTGCTGGCGCCCGAGACGACCGTGACGCCCTCGCGTTTGGCGGACTCGTCAAGCGACCCGAAGTCGCGCACGAACTCGCGTCCGTCAGCGAGGTCCACGTAGTTGACGCCGTTCCGGATGCATGCGGCGGCTACCCGGTAGTCCTTGGATTGGAACGGGCCGCAGGTGTTGACGACAACGCATGGCCTCAGGCGAGCGAGAGAGCAGTCGAGCTCGCGGTCGGAATCGGCGTCGATGGTCACCGTCTTGACGAGAGCACAGGGACGGAGCTTGCGCAGGAAAGCCGCGAGCTCGTCGAGCTTGGCCGGATTGCGCCCGCCAAGCATCAGTGGGACGCCAGTGACGACGAGCCCCTCCGCGATGCGCTTGCCGAAATTGCCATAGGCCCCGAGTATGAGGACGTCGCGCATGCGTTGTCTCCGTCTTGACGACGCGATCTTAGGCGATCAGCGGGTGAATGGGGCGAGCCTCTCGAACCGGCCTGAGGTCTCGTCAGCAAACAATTGTTGCATTTCGTGCGGCGACCTCGGGTCGAGGCGGGGTTCGATCCGAGGAATTCTATCGCCGCCTTCTTGGCGCGCTTCGTGTCTTTATGGCGATTTTTCACCACGAAGCTACAAACAAAGAATCGCCGCTTCACATGCGCCTGATGGCGCGCCCCAAGCTTCTTCTGCGCCGAAGCTGATCGGCCCAGTCATTTCGGGGCGTTGCACAGTCGCGAGCAGCTGCCGTCATATCAAGCTGGCGGGAAGGCGATAGTCGCCTTTCACCGCCCCCACAAGCATCGAAAGTTTGAGCGAGACAGAATGTTGTGCTGGACCGACCGGAACCCAAACGGCGTCGCTGACAAGGGTCGCCAAAGGGTGGCCCCATCGCGCCGGGAACGTCCTTGTGATGCTTTCCAGCCCTTGGCGGTGAGGCAAAGCGTCTCTCCACGCCCAAAGTCAAAGTTTGCTCGAATCGCTTCTGGCGCCCTTTTCGGGTCGGCCTCTATCGGTACGGAAATCGGAAAAATCGATGCAGGCCCGGGCCTGCTCCCTCTCTCGGCAAGCGGGGAGAGGGAGCAGGCTCGGATTTCGAGATCAGAGCTCCACGTCCCCGGCCTCGGCCAGCGCCGCGCCGACCTCCAAGCCGAGATCGTCCATCGACGCCTCCTCGCGCGCCGCGAGCGTCGACTCGCCCCGCGCCTGGCGTTCGGCCTCCTCCTGAGAACGGGCGACGTTGATCGTGATCTTCACCTCGACCTCGGCGTGCAGATGCACCGGCGCGCTATGCAGGCCCAGCGCCTTGATCGGATGCACGAGCTCGATCTGATTGCGCGTGATCGTGAAGCCGCCCGCCGTCGCCGCCTCCGCAATGTCGCGGGCCGAGACCGAGCCGTAGAGCTGGCCGCTCTCGCCGGCCTGGCGGATGATCGTGAAGCTCTGACCGCTGAGCGTCTCGGCGACCTTCTCGGCCTCCTTCTTAAGCGTCAGATTATGGGCCTCGATCTGCGTGCGCTGGGTCTCGAAGCGCTTCTTGTTCTCCTCCGTGGCGCGCAGGGCCTTCTTGCGCGCGAGCAGGAAATTGCGGGCGTAGCCGTCGCGCACGCGCACGGTCTCGCCCATCTGGCCGAGCTTGGCCACGCGTTCGAGCAGAATGACTTCCATGACGTTCTCCTTTTAAGCCTTGGTTCGGTCGGGCCCGGCGCGTTCGCCCATGGCCTGGTTGAGCTTTCTGTCGCGAAAATGCAGCCCCATGTCAAAGAGGCCTAGAATCGCGAAGAGGAAGATCGGAACGACGAGCGCGCCCGTGACGAAATAGAGCAGCGCCAGCGTCGCGACGCCTGCTTTCGATTCGCGCAAGAAGAAATGCGTCACGGCGAGCCCCTGCAGCGCGAGCGCGATTCCGCTGACGCCGGCGGCGACGAAGGCGGCCTCGGCCGCGAAGCCGCCGAGGAAGGTCGCGAGCGACGCGACCGGGAACACGATCCCGACCGCGCGGGGCAATTCGAACTCGCGGGCGATGTCGGGCCAGCGCTGCTGCAGCATGCCGGAGATTTGCGTGAGGCGTCCGGCGATCCAAAGATTCATGGCGTGCAGCAGCACGAGCGCGCCGGCGAACATCGCCGGCACGGCGAATTGCACGAACTGCTTGATCTGAGCCTTCGAGAGGGCCTCGTCGAGCTTTTGCTCTTTGAGCTGGTCCTCGATCTCGACGAAGAACATGCCCTGCACGAAGCCGAGCGGCTCGTCGAGCTCGCCGTGCGAGAAGAAGTTGACGCCGGCGAAAAGGATCGTCGCGCCGCCGACAGCGACGCAGAGCGCAGTCACCGCATTGGATGAAAACCTCCGCGTGACGCGGTCGCGCCGGTTCAGCGGCGCGCCCAAGGCGACGTATGAGGCGGCGAAAGCCGGGAGCGCGACGAGGAGGCCGTAAGACATGCCGAAGACGGCGCCGAGCGCGGCGGTGACGGCGACGGCGCCGGCGATGGCTGCGGTTGCGCCGTGGATCGCGCCGAGCCCCAGAGCGACGATCATGACCGGGAGCGGCGAGAGCTGAGACAGGAGCAGCGCGCCGGGCGTGCCGCGGGAGAGCACCGCGAAGACCGCGGCGCCGGCCAGACCGCCAAGAAACGCTGTGGCGACGTTAGTCGGAGAAAGAACGCTGCGATCGGGCACGGGTCTTTGCTTTCGGACCTTGCGAGGCTCGTTGGCGTGGAGTCGTTTTGCGCGAGCGACGAAGCGAACGCAAAAAAGCGCCCAGACGGGCCATCCCGTCGGCGCGTGGGGCTTTTAGGACGAAGCGGGGCTCAAAGCAAGGGGCGAAAGCAGATTGCGTCGCGCGCTCAATCTGCCAGGCTTCCGCTTCCAAACTTAAATTACAGGGGCGCTGCGCTATAGGGCTTGACATGGGTGGCCTCGTCGAAGAAAGTTCGCGGCGTGACAAACCCGTAAAACGGCGCCCGAAGAAGCGCCTTCAAAAAAAGGGAGAACAACATGGGTTGGCTCATTCCGGGCTGCATGGTCGCCATGATCGTCATTCTGGGCGTGACGCTCCGCAAGCTCTGATCGGGCGGCGGAAACAACAGGCCTCGCGCCATCTCGCAAGACCGGCGGCGTATGTGGTAGCGTCGGAGCTTCTGCGAGGCGCAAATCTGTAAGAACGGCTCGGCGGCGTCCCCGGCGGGCCGTTCGGCATTTAAGATCTTGCTTCGACGTCGCCGGGATTTGAGCCGAAGCGGCGTTGCGCCGCGACTCTTCCTCCGCCGCTTTGGGAAAGCGCCCGATGATCGTCGCTTCCGCCCTGGATTATCGCGAAGCGGCGCGGCGCAGGCTCCCGCGATTTCTGTTCGACTACGTCGACGGCGGAGCCGGGGCCGAGCAAACGCTTAAGGCCAATGTCGACGATCTTACGAAGGTCCGCCTCAAGCAGCGCGTGCTCAGGGGGCTTTCGGGCCAAAGCCTCGAGACGAAATTCTTCGGCGAGCCCGCGGCGCTGCCCGTCATTCTTGCGCCCGTGGGCCTCGCAGGCGTCTTCGCCCGCCGCGGCGAAGTTCAGCTCGCCCGCGCCGCGGCGGCCAAGAACGTCCCGATGACGCTCTCGACGCTTTCGATCTGCTCGCTGGAGGAGGTCGCGGAAGAGAGCGCGAGGCCGATCTGGTTCCAGCTCTATGTGCTCAAAGATCGCGGCTTCATGCGTCATATGCTGGAGCGCGCGGAAGCCGCCGGCGTGAAAACGCTCGTCTTCACCGTCGATCTGCCGGCGCCGGGGACGCGCTATCGCGACGTCCATTCCGGCATGTCCGGCCCCAACGCCCGGCGCCGCCGCCTGCAACAGACGCTCACGAAGCCAGGCTGGGCGTTCGACGTCGGTCTGATGGGGCGCCCGCACGAGCTCGGCAACGTCTCGGCCTATCTCGGCCGCCGGGCGGGGCTCGAAAACTACAAGGGCTGGCTCACGGAGAACATGGACCCGTCGATCGGCTGGGCCGACATCGAATGGATCCGCGACTTCTGGAAAGGGCTGCTCATCGTCAAGGGCGTGCTCGATCCCGAGGACGCGCGCGACGCCCGGCGCGTTGGCGCCGACGGGATCGTCGTCTCGAATCACGGTGGGCGCCAGCTCGACGGCGCTCTTTCGACGGCGAAGGCGCTGCCCGCGATCGCCGAGGCCGTGGGCGGCGATCTGCTGGTGCTGGCCGACTCCGGCGTGCGTTCGGGGCTCGACGTGCTGCGCATGCTGGCGCTCGGCGCGAGAGGCGTGCTGCTCGGGCGTGCGGCCGCCTTCGCGCTCGCGGCGCGCGGGCAGGCGGGGGTGGAGAATGTGCTCGACATAATTGCAGCCGAGATGCGCGTCGCCATGACGCTGACGGGAGTCGGGTCGGTCGCGGAGGTGGATGGGGGGATTGTGGCTCAGCAATGACTCGCGGCGACGACCTTCGCGTCGCTTTGGATAAAACCATGGCGAGTCTCGTCTTTCGTGGCAGTTATCCGAACAAACGGGCTGCATTTGCCTCCAAAGCGCGGGTTCCGATTACGATCGACTTGGCGACTGGTTCGTGCGTGAGCGCTCTTGATCGCCTGCACTGTGCAGTTTACTGAGAGGCGCAAGACTAACCGGCAGGACAGAGCCTGAATGTGACTGTGGGCGGCGAAACCCAAGAGCGCGGAACGCGTAGGATGGATCGACCATGAGCGCGCCGGAAGGAACGCAAGAGGGGGCATCGCGCTCATTTGGCGAGCTCCTCCAGAGACCGGCTTTTGCGACTCGCCTGTTCATCGCGATCGCAATATCTGTGTTCGCGATATATGCTCGATTGTGGCTTCAAGACGCGCTCGGCGTGACTCACACGTACGTCACGTTTTTTCTAGCGATTATAATAGTTAGCCTTATTTGTGGCTTCCGGCTTGGCTTACTGTCCCTATCGATGCTCGTTATCGCATCCGATTACTATTTCATCGAGCCAAAGCTATCATTTAAGATACCGCACGTGCGGGATATATTACCGCTGCTGCTTTTCTCTGGGACTTGCCTGGTCGTTTCTGCAATTTCGGAGTTCTTGTATCGCGCTCACAAAAAAATCGTCGAGCACGAGCGCAAGCTGCGCGAGCAAAGCTCGAGCGAAGCTGTGATAAGCGTTCAGGCGTTGCGCGCGAGCGAGCACCGCCTCGGTCTCGCCCTGTCGGCCGGCCGGCTCGGGACTTGGGACCTGGATCTGCCGACGGGCAAGGTCGTTTGGAACGACGAGCATTTCCGGATGCTGGGCTATGAGACCGGCGAGATCGCGGCGAGCTACGAGGCTTGGGCGTCCAGGATTCATCCCGAGGACTGTGAGAGAACCGAAGCAGCGTTCGCGCAAGCGCTGAAGGATTGCGTCGAATTTTGCGCCGAGTATCGGACGCTTTGGCCGGACGGAACCGTTCGCTGGCTGGAAGGTCGAGGATCCTTTCGCCGCGACGCTCAAGGAAAAGCGACGCGCTCGTTCGGCGCCTTGATGGACATCACCGAGCGCAAGCAGGCCGAGGCGGCTCGCGCTCAACTCGCCGCCGTTGTCGTTTCCTCGAACGACGCCATCATCTCGAAGTCGCTCGACGGCACGATAACCAGCTGGAACAAGGGCGCCGAGCTTATGTTCGGCTACGCCGCTGCGGAAATGATCGGCGCCTCGATCCGCCGCATCGTGCCGCCCGATCGGCAGGCGGAGGAAGAGGACATCCTGGCGCGCATAGGGCGCGGGGAGCACGTAACGAACTACGAGACGGTGCGGCTCGGCAAGGAAGGCCGCCCGATCGACGTCTTCGTCACAGTCTCTCCCCTCTTCGACGAGGACGGCAGGATCATAGGCGCTTCCAAGATTGCTTGCGACATCACCATGCGCAAGCAGGCCCAGGACGCGCTGCGCAAAAGCGAGGAGCGCTTCAGCGCCATCGTCGCTTCGGCGATGGACGCCATCATCGCGCTCGACGCCGAACAAAAAATCATTCTCTTCAACGGGGCCGCCGAGGCGATGTTCGGCTGCAAGGCCGAAGAGGCCGTCGGCGCATCGATCGACCGCTTCATTCCCGAGCGGTTTCGCGCGGCGCACCGCGAACATATCAGGGTTTTTGGCGAGAGCGGCGCGACCACTCGCTCCATGGGCCGGCTCGGAGCAGTCTGCGGACTGAGGACGAACGGCGAGGAGTTTCTGATCGAGGCCTCGATCTCTCAGTTCGCCTTGGGCGACAAGCGCATTTTCACGGTCATCCTGCGCGACATCACCGAGCGGGAGCGCGCGGAGGCGGCGCTAAAGGACGCCGATCGCCGCAAGGACGAATTCATCGCGACGCTCGCCCACGAGCTGCGCAACCCGCTCGCGCCGATCCGCAACGGCCTTGCGGTTCTGCGCAGGTCCGGAGGACAGGGAGAAAATACGGAGCGTGTTCAGGCGGTAATGGAGCGGCAAGTCGATCACCTCATCCGCCTCGTCGACGATCTCATGGAGATTTCGCGCATAAGCCGCGGGAAGATCGAGCTGTTGAAGACGCTGGTGGACCTCGGCGCCGTCTTTGAACAGGCCGTCGAGATGAACCGCGATCTCATCGAAGCCGGCGGCTTCGAGCTTCGCGTCGGCCTGCCCGATGAGCCGTTGATGCTCGAAGCCGATGCGGTCCGCCTCACCCAGGTCTTCGCCAATCTGTTGAACAACGCCGCCAAATACACCGACCCGGGAGGGCGCATCGAAATTACGGCGGAGCGCGGCGCCAGCGAGGCGATCGTGAACGTGACCGACACGGGCGTCGGCATCGCCAAGGATATGTTGGCGCGCGTGTTCGATCTCTTTGCGCAAGCCGGCGACAGGCGCGGCCGCTCCAAAAGTGGTCTGGGCATTGGGCTCGCCCTCGTGCGCAACCTCGTCGAGCTGCATGGCGGAACCGTCGAGGCGCATAGCGCAGGCGAGGGGCGAGGCAGCCGCTTCGTCGTGCGCTTGCCCCTCGCCTCGAAGATCGAGGCTAGCGCCCCGCCGTCGAAACCGGTGGCGAGCCGGGCGATAGGCTCGCGTCGCGTGCTGATTGTCGATGACGCGCCGGACGTGGGCGACAGCCTCGCGCTCCTGCTCAAAACGTTAGGCGCGAACGTTCGGGTGGCCCGCAGCGGCGCCGAAGGCGTCGCAACATGCGCCGAGTTTGCGCCGGAGGTGGTTTTTCTCGACATCGGCATGCCGGGCATGGACGGCTTCGAGACGGCGCGTCGCATACGCGCGCTTCCGGCCGGAAGCAAAGCCATGCTCGTCGCCTTGACCGGCTGGGGCGAAGAGGAGACCCGCAGACGCGTGAAGGAAGCCGGTTTCGACCGGCATCTGACAAAACCAGCCGACCTCGCGGAGGTCGAGACCATTCTCGGCTTCGGACTGCGGGCGCCCCCGCGTGTTCCACCACCTTGAGCTTCATGACAGGTCGCGGCCATTGATGCGATCAACGTCAAGCGACAAAGCGTTGCAGTGAAGGGCAAAAATGGCGCACCCGCGCCGTTGCGCCGCAGCAGAGCGGCCCCTCGCCGGCGGCTTCTTGCCTCTATTGACAAAGCCCTCGCCCGGCCTATTCCATCCCTTTCATGACGGAAACCGCGTTGCCACGGCGGCGGCGCCTGCGCCACGCGCTGGCCCTGCCCAATCTGCTGACCTACGGGCGGCTCGTCGCCGTGCCGGTAGTGGCGGCGCTGCTGCAAAGCCCCGCCGAGCATTGGATGCGCTGGACCGCGCTCGCGGTCTTCACCGTCGCCGGCGTCACGGATTTCCTCGACGGCTATCTCGCCCGCATCTGGAAGCAGCAGTCGCCGCTCGGCCAGATGCTCGACCCGATCGCGGACAAGCTCCTCGTGGCGACGACGCTGCTCGTGCTGGCCGCAAATCAGACGCTCGACAATTGGACGCTGTGGGCGGCGATCATCATCCTGTGCCGTGAGATCCTCGTCTCCGGCCTGCGCGAATATCTGGCCGAGAAAGCCACGCTGCCGGTCAGCGCGCTCGCCAAATGGAAGACGACCGTGCAGATGATCGCGCTCGGTTTCTTCATCGCCGGCCCCGCGGGCGAGGCCGTGGCGCCCGGCGCAATGCGCATCGGGGCGATGCTGCTTTGGCTCGCGGCGGCGCTCACGCTTTACACGGGAGTCGATTATTTAATTTCCGGCTGGCCGCATTTCGGCGAGGAAGAAGAGGCATGAAGGCGCTTTATTTCGCCTCGATCCGCGAGCGGGTCGGGCGGGGCGAGGAGGAAATCGCGCCGCCTGAAAGCGTGAGCACGGTCGCCGAGCTCATCGCCTGGCTCGCCGCGAAGGACGAAGCCTATGCGCACGCCTTTTCCAACCGGAAAACGATTCGCGCGGCGATCGACAAGCGCCACGCGCGTCTCGACTCCCCGATCAGCTCGGCGCGCGAGATCGCTTTCTTTCCGCCGATGACGGGGGGGTGACGGCCCTCACCCCAGCCCTCTCCCCGCAGGCGGGGAGAGGCAGCAGGCCGTGGATAGCCGCGCATGATCGTTCCAAAGATCCTTCTTTCCGCCGAGGCTTTCGACGCAGCGCGCGAAGAGGAGCTGCTGCTTGCGGGTCGGACCGACGTCGGCGCCCTCGTCGCCTTCACTGGCCTCGCCCGCGACGAGGACGGCGCCCTTTCCGCGCTGGAGCTCGAGCATTACCCCGGCATGGCCGAGAGCGAGCTCTCGGCGATCGCGCAGGAGGCGCTTTCGCGCTGGCCGCTTCAGGGGCTCACCGTCATTCACCGTTTCGGGCTCGTGAGACCCGGCGAGAAGATCGTGCTCGTGCTGGCGGCGGCGCGCCATCGCGCCGAGGCTTTCGCCGCAGCGCAATTTCTCATGGACTATCTCAAGACCAGAGCGCCTTTCTGGAAGAAGGAGCGTCGCGCCGACGGCCGGGCCGGCGAGTGGGTCGCGGCCAAGGAGCGCGACGAGGCCGCCGCCGCCGCCTGGGAGCCGCGGGTCTCGCGCGCCAAATCGCCCCGCTAAAGGCTCCAGGGCGCGGCGAGCCGCACGATCCAGGCGTGGAGCGCGGCCGTCGCGATCGTCAGCACCAGCGCGGCCAGCGTGAATACGTCGGCGTTCTCCTTGGGGACCTTCAGCATGCGCGGCAGGCCGTGGTAGAACACGAGCACGCCGTAAAAGCCCAGAACGTCGAGCCAGCGCAGCCCGGGCGCGAGGCCGAAGACCGCCGCAAGCCAGGCCGGCGTGTAGGAATAGGCGGCGAGCGTCAGCGCCCGCGTGTCGTCCGACCTGCCGTCGAAGTGCGGCGCGAGGCTCGAGAGCACGAAAGCTACGACATAAAGCAGCGGCAGGCTCAGCGCATATTGCAGCGCCGCGCGCAGGAGTCCGCTTTGCAGCGAGAGGCCGGCGAGACCCGTCGCATGGCCAAAGCCGAAGAGATAGCCGCCGAGGAAGCCGGCAAAGGGGGGAATGAGCGCGAGGAGGAGAACGTATTCGCGATAGACCTGGGGAACGGTCTTGCCTTCGCTCTCGATGACGGCCCATTCGTCTTCCGGCGACAAGATAAGGCCCCTTATGCGGTGCAGCATTTTCATGGCGCTTAGACCCGAGACGCTATGATCGCGAGTAATACTGGGACCTGCGCGGCGCGAAGGCAAGACGCCGGAGCGGACTCGAGGGCTTGCCGGGCAGGGCGCTCTGTGCGAGGGAAGGCCGAAAGCCGCTCCTAATCGGATGAGACGAAAAACCGCATGAAAAAGCTGCTCGACTATTTCTGGCCGGTCCTCGGGGCCGTCGCCGTGGCGGCTTCGGTCTATCTGATCTATCGCGAGTTCGAGCATCAGGCGGTGGGAATCGCCGAGATCGGGGCGGCCCTCAAGGCCATTCCGGGCACGCATTACGTCCTGGGCGCCGCGGCGTCGCTTCTCGCCTATTTCGCGCTGGCCTGGTACGACCGCATCGCTCTCGAGCACCTCGGCGTCAAGCACATCTCGTGGGCGTTCATCTCGCTTTGCTCATTCACGACCTACGCGCTCTCGCACAATATCGGCGCGAGCGTATTCTCGGGCGCCATGGTGCGCTATCGCGCTTATTCCACAAAGGGCCTCTCCGCGGCGCAGGTCGCGATGCTGGTGGTGCTCTGCTCCTACACTTTCGGCTTCGGCAATGTGCTGCTCGGCGGCCTGCTCCTGAGCTTCGACCCCGATCTCATGCAGCGGCTGTCCGGCTTCCTGCCCGATGTAGTGACGCACCGGCACACTGCGCGGATAATCGGCCTGCTCTGCCTCAGCGGCGTCGCGATCTACGTCGTCGGCTCGCTGATGCACTTCAAGCCGAGAAGGATCGGCGGCTTCGAAATCGTCTATCCGCGGCCCAATGTGATGCTGCAGCAGCTCTTCGCCGCGCCGCTGGAGCTGATCGGGGCCGCCGCGATCATCTATTTCGCGCTGCCCGCTACCGGAAATCCGGGGTATTTCCCGGTGCTCGGCGCCTTCATATTGTCGTTCTCGGCGGCCTTGGTTTCGCACGCGCCGGGGGGGATGGGCGTCTTCGAGCTGCTCTTCGCCAATCTCGTGCCGGACGCCTCCTATCCGCAAGTCATCGCCGCCCTGCTGGTGTGGCGGCTGTTCTATCTCCTCATTCCGCTGTTGCTCGGGCTGGTCGTCGTCGTGATCTTCGAGCGTGGGCAGCTCGGCGCGGCGCTGCGGCGCAGAAAGCTCGACGGCGAAGCCCCGGCGAGGCCGCGCAGCGACGAGAAAGCCGGCTCCGCGTGAAGCCGGCTTTTCCGTGGGGAGGGGGCGACGTGGAAAGGGTTTTAGGCGCGGTATTGCTGCAACCGCGTCGTGCGGAGGCCGGCAAGACCGTGCTGGTCGATGGACATCTGCCAGCTCAGGAACTCGTCGACGGTCAGCGTGTAGCGGCTGCAGGCTTCATCGAGCGACAGCAGGCCGCCGCGCACGGCGGCGACGACTTCCGCCTTGCGGCGGATCACCCATCGCCGCGTGCTCGCCGGCGGCAGATCGGCGATCGTCAAGGGGCTCCCGTCGGGGCCTATGACGTATTTGACGCGCGGACGATACGTCTCGGTCATAAGTTTACTCACGCACTCGGACACTCAGTAGCTCCCCTATAGCCGTTTAGATTTAAGAATCGCCTAAGCCCTCGCCACGAAATCGGCTATATTTGTCAATGCCTCGTTAGCCATGCGCATTTCGCTTGCATTTACCGCTGTTGATCTCGGCGCGGCGCGCAAGCTGCGCTGGACGACTTCTCTGACGCGCCTCCGCGGCCGCAAGAGCGACTTCAAAATGCCAGCGTCGGCCTTATCCGGGCCGCCCAGTCGCCGATGCATTGAAGCCCGCGGGGATATAAGTAAGTCTGCGGATACATTTTGTCACAGGGGCGTGTGACGGCCATGATTATTGGAGTTTTGCCGTTGAATTCTTCGACTGCGCGCTTCTGACGCAGCGGCGCTAGTTGTGGATGGGCCGGAAATCGCGCAAACTTGCTTAAGTCGACCGATCGGGGGCGATCGATGGTTTGGAGAGCTGAGGTGCAGAATCGTCAGGAGATCGGAACGCTGGTCAAGGTGGCCGGGGCGCTAGGGATTCTCATGCTGCTGACCACCATGGCCGAAGCGTTTCTAACTTACCACAGCCGAGAGATCTCTCTCTCGCAGGAGTGGGGCGAGCGCCACTTCGCGCGCTCGGCGCCGTGACCGCCGCGCGAGAGCGCATGTCAACGTTTGGAAGCAAAGAAAAGTCTCGTAGTTCGCGCGTCTCAACATCTAGGCGCATTTGAGCTTGTTCATGGGACGAAAGCGAGGGGCGACAAGATTGAGCCCCGGCGGCGCCAAGAACTGCGTCGGCGACCCCATCGGGGCGTGACGCGCGCTGCAAGGATTTTCGGCGTGAGCGTCGATTGGGGCCGCCCCTCACGGCGTCGGCGGCGTTTCGCGCCTTGCGCGCGGCGCCGGACGCTTGAACAGCGGCGCCCAGGCGAGGCCTGCGGCGATGCCGCCGACATGCGCGACGAAGGCCACATGCGTCTGCTCGACGAAGAGCAGATCGAAGAACTGGAGCAGGATCCAGCTCCCGACGAGCAGCCAGGCCTGGACGTGGAACGAGGTCATGAAGGCCCGCCAATCGGTGAGCGCCTCGCGCGCGAACAGCAGCAGATAAGCGGCGCAGACGCCCGAGATCGCGCCCGAGGCGCCGACATAGGGCGTGACCGAGGTCGGCTCCGCATAGGCGTAGGCGAGCCCGCTCGCGACGCCGCAGGAAAGGTAGAACAGCAGGAAGAAGACCGAGTCCATCGCCGCCTCAACCGCCGAGCCGAAGATGAACAGAAAGGCGATGTTGCCGAAAAGGTGCACATAGCTCGAATGCAGGAACATCGAGGTGACGAGGGTGAGCGCCGGCGCCACATGTGGAATGCGCAGCTCCGCCTCGCCAAAGAGCACCTGCGGAATGAGGGCGAAGCCGCGCTTGACCATGAGCGGATCGCCGAAAGCCCGGCTTTCGATGGCGAAGAACA
>DASPSI010000164.1:0-4831 GCA_035624015.1 Methylocystis sp. | reverse complement strand
GTCTTCTCCATCGCCGCGGCGACCTGCTCCTCGAAGCGGATGTCGCAGACGATGGGCAGCGCCGCGCCGCCTGCATCCTCTATCTCCTTCGCCGCAGTGAAGACCGTGCCGGGGAGCTTCGCCTGCGGCTCGGCGCTCTTGGCGGCGACGGCGACATTGGCCCCGTCCTGCGCCGCGCGTCGCGCGATGGCGAGGCCGATGCCGCGGCTCGCGCCAGTGATGAACAGGGTTTTTCCGCCCAGCGACCGCGTCATGTGATCCTCCATCGTCGGAATTGCTGGAATTGACGATACAAGCGCCCCTCTGTTACAGCTTCACAGAGGCCGCCGCACGAAGCGCCGCGCTCGAAACCGCGAGGATCGCCAAGGGCAGATGACCGTCAATCCCCGCAGGCGGCGATCGTCTCTTTAGGATTGCGCCCGCCGCCCGAGCTTTTTCGTAAAAGCGAGATGGCGCCCATCGCCCGCCTTCTCAAGAACAAGAAAGAAAGATGGAGGAAACATGAAGAAGCTCTCGATCGCGACGGCGCTTTGCCTCGTAGCCTACGCTACTTCTGCGGCGGCGGAAACAAAGATTTGGCAGGTCACCGAGGAGACCGACGCCGGCATCAAATATGGGCAGGGCTCTTGGAAGGTCACGAAGGACGGGGACAAGGTGTCGGGGACTGCTGAAATCATGGACGACGTCGGCAATGTCGTGACCTATAAGCTCGACGGCACTTTTGCGGGCACGAACTACACCGTCAACCTCGTCGATCGTAGCGACAAACGGAAGGGCTGCGTCTGGAACGGTCACACCCCCAGCCCGAGCGGCGTGCAGACGAAGGGCCTCGCTGGCTGGGCGCAGTGCGAAGGGGTGAAGATCATTATCCGCGCCTACGACTGAACCGAGGGTGCGCGCGGCCTCTAGGCGCCGCCCTTGGGGAGCGATATAAAGTTCAAGCGGCGCTGCGGTGCTCGTGCAGGACTTTAATTCCCCGGGGCCTTATCGATCTCCAAGGGAGCTGTCCCTGGCCTCGCCCGTGGGCTTGGCCACATGGCGCCCACCTACGTTGTAGGTACCCGGGATCGATGTCCCACGGCTCTCGTGGCCCGCACCCTTTTTCAAGGAGCGCCGGATTGGCGAAGATCACGGACGTTAAAGCCAATCTGCGCCGACATTCCCTCGAACGCCGCGATCTCATCTCGCCCAAGGAGGCGCATGAGGCCGCCGCTCTCGTGTGTGCGCGGGCGCTGGCGATCATCGACGAGATTGCCGGCGGCGCGCCGCTCGCCGGCCTGCCGATCTCCGTTTATTGGCCGATCCGCAGCGAGCTTAACACCCGCCCGCTGATCGAGGCGCTGCACCGCCAAGGCGCCGCAGTCGCGTTGCCGGTCATGAGCGCGGTGCGCTGCCCGCTCGTCTTTCGCGCCTTCAATCCGGACGAGGACGAGCTCGTCAAGGGGCCGTTCGGCCTTTCGGAACCCGACGCCGAAAAGCCGGAACTCTCGCCGCAGATCGTGTTCTCGCCGCTCGCCGCCTTCGATCGCTGCGGCGTGCGGCTCGGCTATGGCGGCGGCATCTACGACGCGACGCTCGAAAAATTGCGCCGGCGGCGTCCGGTTGCCGCGATCGGCCTCGCCTTTGCGTTGCAAGAGGCGGAAGCCGTTCCCTTCGAGCCGCATGATCAGCGCCTCGACTATATTCTCACCGAGCGCGAGACGATCGCCTGCGCTTGAACGTCGCCTGCGTCGCCGCACTTGCGCCTTGCGCGCTTTTGCGGCAAGTCGGCGCGCCGCCTGTAGCGAAGCGCGGCTCCTTGATGTGAGAAAGGTGACCATGGCCCGCGACGCTGACGACGCCACGCCGATTTCGTCGCAAAGCGAGCTCGTCGCCTATCTCGAAGCCGGCGTGAAAGACAGGAGCGCCCCGCTGCGCGTCGGCACCGAGCATGAGAAAATTCCGTTCTATAAGAACGGCCATGCGCCCGTGCCCTATGCGCCGAACGGCGTCCGCGCGTTGCTCGAGGGGCTGCGGCAAAAGTCCGGCTGGCGCGGCATTTTCGACCGCGACGCGCTGATTGGCCTCTATGACGAGAACAGCGGGGGCGCGATCTCGCTCGAGCCCGGCGGGCAGTTCGAGCTTTCCGGCGCGCCCCTCGAGACCGTCCACGAAACCAGGGCGGAGTGCGACAGACATTTCGAGATGCTGAAAGCCGTCGCCGACCCGCTCGGCGTCGGATTTCTCGATCTCGGCGCCAGTCCCAAGTGGTCGCGCGCCGAGACGCCGTCGATGCCCAAGCAGCGTTACAAGATCATGTCGGCCTACATGCCGAAGGTCGGCCGGCTCGGCCTCGATATGATGTTTCGCACCGCGACGATCCAGGTCAATCTCGACTTCACGAGCGAAGCCGACATGGTCAAGAAGCTGCGCGTGGGTCTGGCGTTGCAGCCGGTCGTCACGGCGCTTTTCGCGAATTCGCCCTTCATCGACGGCAAGCCCTCCGGCGCGCTGTCCCAGCGTTCGGCCATCTGGCGCGACACAGATCCGGCGCGGACGGGCATGCTGCCCTTCGCCTTCGAGGAGGGCATGGGCTTCGAGCGCTATGTCGATTACGCGCTGGACGCGCCGCTCTACTTCGTCAAGCGCGGCGACGTCTATCATGACGTCGCCGGGACGAGCTTCCGCGATCTCATGGCCGGCCGCCTGCCGCAACTGCCTGGCGAGCGCGCGACGATCGCCGATTGGGCGAATCACCTGTCAACCCTGTTCCCGGAGGCGCGGCTGAAGACCTACCTCGAGATGCGCGGCGCGGACGCAGGTCCCCGCGCGCATATGACCGCGCTGCCTGCGCTGTTCGCGGGACTTCTTTATGACTCCGAGGCGCTCGAGGGCGCCAGCGAGCTGATCCGCGACTGGAGCGCAGAGGACCGGGAAAAGCTGCGCGCCGAAGCGCCGATCCAGGCGCTCGCGGCGAGGATCGGAGGCCGGAGCGTCCGGGAGGTCGCAGGCGACATGCTGTCGCTCGCGCGCGGCGGTCTGGCGCGCCGGGTGCACAGGAACGCCGAAGGCCAGGACGAGACCGTCTATCTTGCGCCGCTGGAAGCGATCGTCGACCGTGGCCGCCCGCTCGCAGCGGAGCGGCTCGAGGCCTTCCACGCGCGTTGGGGCGGCGCCCTCGAGCCCGCCTTCTCGGAATGCGCGCTTTGAGGTCTAAAAGCTCGTGGCGCCAATGTGACAGCGTGGCTGGACCGTACGCCCCGACCCGCTCCAATCCCGCGGCGCGCCTCCAGCTGCGCTGACGCCGTCCCGCATGGAAATGTGACCGCGGCGCGGCGGCTTGCGCCGATTTTTCGCCAAGGCTCAGGGCTACTCTCTCGGGCGACTCAAAACGAGAGGAGCCATGAGTTCGGTCGAAGCCTGTTCCGACATCGCCTTAGAGCCCCGCGAAAAGCCTGGCCGCTTGCGCTGTGCGCTGCGCTTCATGTCTGCGCCTCGTCGCGGCGAGCCGTCTTTCTGGGACGACAGCAACGCCTCGGCGACCGCGCGTGCGATCTCGGTGTTGGCCCTGTTGACCGTAGTCTCTGCGGTGGTGTTCGCCCTTTCGCCCGCGAAGGCTCCGCCCGAGCCGGCAAAAGCCGGGCCACGCGCGCAGGCGGAGCGTCCGGCGGCGGCGGCGCCAGCCTCGCTGACGCTCCTGGTCTCGGTCGATCCAAACGACGATTTTCCGCTGGATTCGGACTTCAACAGCGATGCGGCGGCGATGCTCTATCGCCGACTGGCTGGAAAACCGCTTATCGTCGAGCGCCCGGGGCACATTCTCTTCGGCGCCGCCCAGCAGGTGCGGGCTTCGATCGTCGAACGCGTCGTTTCCGCGGCGAAGACCGCGGGCGCCGATCCGGCGCTCATGATGAGCATCGCCGACAAGGAGTCGAATTTCTCCCCGAGCGTGAAGGCCTCGACCTCCTCCGCGAGCGGACTGTTCCAGTTCATCGACACGACCTGGCTGCGAGTCGTGCGCGAATTCGGCGAGCGCTACGGCCATGCGGAAGAAGCCAAGGCCATCACGGGCGACGACGAGAAGCCGGCAGTTTCGCAAAAGAAGCGGGCCGAGGTTCTGGGCCTGCGCAACGACCCCTATCTCGCGGCGGCGATGGCCGCGGAGATGCTCAAGCGCGATGGGCAGAAAATCGCCGACATGCTCGGACGCCCCTTGAGCGCGGGCGAGACCTATCTGCTGCATTTTCTGGGGCCGGACGACGCGACGCGCTTCATGTCGAAGCTCGATTCCAGTCCCGACGCCTCGGCGGCGAAGCTGCTGCCGAAGCCCGCGCGCGCGAACAAGCCGATCTTCTTTGCGCGCCAGAACGGCAAGCTCAAGGAGCGGTCGATCAAGGAAGTGCATGAGGCGTTCGAGCATATGATGGGGGACAGGCTGGAGCGCTTCGCCGACGTGGAGCAGCGCCTGCCGGACGACGCGCGGGCTTACGCGGCCCCATGAAGCGCGCCTTTTGGAGCTGATCGCGGCGTCCCGCGCCTGCGCGGCGCGGGTCTTGAGCTGGCGAACGTCTCGTATTCGACGCCGCTGCCGCGCATCGCAAACCGGCGGGATTTGTCGTAACCTTGCCGAATGCGATCTGAAGGAAAAAAACTTTCGGCGGGGGATGTAAAATTTTCCGTCGCGCCCATGATGGAGTGGACGGACCGGCACTGCCGCCGCCTGCACCGGTTGATGTCGCGGCGGGCGCGGCTCTACGCCGAGATGCTGACCGTGGGCGCGGTCATTCACGGCGATCGTGAGCGGCTCATGGGCTTCGACGCCTCCGAGCATCCGGTCGCCTTCCAGCTCGGG
>DASPSI010000099.1:0-24582 GCA_035624015.1 Methylocystis sp. | reverse complement strand
TACGCGGCGGTTCAAAATCGAAGTCGCGGGCATCCGGCTGCGCGAGCGCTTCAAGCAGCGACTTCTCGGCGCCTGTCAGCTCCGGATAAGCATTGACGCTCAACAACGCATGTGCGGGCCGCCCACGGTCCGTGACGAACGTCGGACTGTGCTTCGCCGCCTTTTTGGCGGCGCTGGCGTCCCGATCGAGTTCTCGGCTCAGAAGCACGATCGAGGGCATTGGGGCTAATTCTCCGTGTGAGGGGGGCTCCTTTACGTACCTTGCTACGTACATGTACGTATTTTGACGCTTTTATGACCTTTCTGGCCTGATTGCAAGCGGAGATTGCAAGCACAGTGTCGCCGCAGCGAAGGCCCGGAGTCGGCAATGGGCGGTCGGCAGTCGGGGATGCGGGACGACAGCCGGCTGCCGATCCCGTGCGATTCGATTGCTTCGTGGCGCCGGCTGGGGCGTCCCAAGCGTCTACTGCGCGAAAAGCTCGATCGGCTCGGCTGCTTCGCGAGCCTGCCTCAATTTCCTGACAGCGCCTGAACCGGAGAACTTCAGAAGCTATCGACCGCTTGCCGTCGCCTCTCGATTCGCACCGCAACCTCCCCCACCCCTTCAACGCTCCCCTCGACGAAATCGCCGGGAAGGAGCGGGCCGACGCCCTCCGGCGTACCGGTGAAGATGAGATCGCCCGCAGCCAGCGCCACATAGCGCGAGATTTCGGCGATCACTCCAGCCGTGTCGAGGATCATATCGGAAATGTCGCCGTCCTGCCGCGTCCGGCCGTTGACGGCTAGCGTGATCCGCCCGAGCTTCGGGTGGCCAATCTTCGAGGCCGGGCGGATCGCGCCGACGGGCGCCGAAAGATCGAAGCCCTTGGAGAAATCCCAAGGCTTGCCTTCGTCGCGCGCGCGCTTTTGAAGGTCGCGCCGAGTGAGGTCGACGCCGGCGGCATAGCCATAGACATGGGCGAGCGCCTCCTCGCGCGAAATGTTGGCGCCGCCCGAGCGCAAAGCGGCGACGAGTTCGATCTCGTAATGAAGATTGCTCGTCTGGGACGGATAAGGAATGGTCGCGCCGCTCTCGACCACGGCGTCGGCCGGCTTGGTGAAGAAGAAGGGCGGCTCGGCGCCCGGGTCCTTGCCCATCTCGCGCGCATGGGCGGCATAGTTGAGCCCGACGCAAAAAATCCGCCGCACCGGAAATCGTCGAGCGTCGGCGTCGAGCGCGACGCTGGGAGTTGCGGGGGGCGGGAACAGATAGGTCGCGTCGCGCATGTAGCCCTCGGTCTAGTCGATGAGACGCAAATGTAGCCGGTTTCCTCCACGCCGGCAGCGATAATCATTCGCTGAATACGCCGTCTCAGCGCGCCAGGCGAGGGGAGGCGCGTGACCCTGCTCGCGCGGCCGCAGACTGATGAGGCCGCAATCGCAAATTAGCCTCAAACGGGGTCTACTCCCTCCGCGAGAGGACGAGATGAACCGACGCCGCTTGGGAACAGGGAGCGCCATGCTTCTAATTTGCGCGATGGCGGTCCCGCCGCTCGGGCCGGCCCTGGCGCAAGCGCCCCAAGCTGCGCCGTCGAGCGCGCCGGTCAAGCCCGCTAGGCCGAAGCCGCCGAAGGCCAAGACCGCCAAGGCCGCCCCGGCGCCGACCGGCGCGCCGCCTTGCGCGCGTGGGCAATGGAAGGATGATCCGGTCTGCTTCGGCGCCGACGACCCCTCCGCCTTGCCGACGCCCTCGGCCCGCAGCGGCGAGGCCGCGCGCGCAGGGGACATCCTGCTGGAGCCCAAAGGAGGCGCCAACCTGGACCCGAAAGCGGCGCAAGACCCGGTCTCGTTCACCGGCAACCTCCCGACCCCGAAGCCAAGCAATAACGATTTCGGCGCCGGCTTGGGCATCAAGCTCCCCTTCTGACGGCCGCCTCAATCGAGCCTCCGGCTCCACCTCTCGCGCGCGACGACCTCGACGATCTGCCGCGCCGCTTCCGCCCAGCTCGCGCGCAGCACCTTTTGCGGATCGGCGGCGATCTCGCCCTCAAGAAATGCGTATAGCCGCGCGGCCAGCGCGTCGCTGTCGTTGACCCGAAAATAGATCGCGCCGTCGCGCCCGACCTCGCGGAACACGGGAATGTCGCTGCAGAGCGCCGCGACGCCGCGCCGCGCGGCTTCCACGATCGGCAGGCCGAAGCCCTCGGCGAAGGAGGCGAGCACGAGGCCCTTCGCACGGGAATAGAGAAAATCGAGCTCCGCGTCGCTCGCGTCCTCGAACCAGAACAGGCGCTTGCCTTGCTCAGCGTGCTCGCGCAGCTCGGCGCTGATAGCCTCGTCGAGCCACCCGCGCCGCCCGACGACGACAAGCTTTGCTTCGACGCCCTCGCGCCACAGTCCTTCGAAAGCCCGCAACGCGACGCGCTGACCCTTGCGCGGCTCAATCGTGCCGACGCAGAGGAAGACCGGCGACGGGCCCTCAACGACTGCGGCGATCTTCTCCCGCGCCGGCGCGGCCTTGGGCAGAGCGATGTCGCTGCCGCAGTGAAACCAGCCGATCTTGAGCCCTGGCCGGTGCGGAAAGCCGCGCGTCGTCACGAATTCCGCGAGTTCGTCCGCGACCGTGCTGGAGATCGCGAGAAAAGCGTCGCTCTCCAAGAGCGCCTTGCGCAGCCAGGCGTCGTAGAGCTTCGGCGTGACCTCGTGGCAGGCGTGCGGATGCAGCTCTGGAATGAGGTCGAAGACGCAGGAGATGAGCTCGCCGCCCTGCGCCCTGATTCTGGCGAACAGCGGCGCGAGCTCGTTGAAGGCGTTCCAGCTGTCGGAGAGCAGCAGCAGCCGGTCGCCGGGCTCGACCTCGATCTCGGCGTCGGCCGCGCGCGGCGCGCCGCCGGTCAGCGTCGCAGCATAGGCGTGGGCCGTGTAAAGCCGCCCGTCCTGCGCGCGCACGGCGAGCGCCGGGATATCGTATGCGTCGCCCCGATAAAGCGCCTCGACGACCTTTTTCACCACGCGCTGTATGCCGGTGCCGGCGTCGCGCTTGATGGTTCCCGTCACGTCGACGAGGAGGCGCCGGGGGGCCGCGCTCTCGCCGCGCGCGAGCGCGGGCCCTGGAGTCGAAACAGGCGCGTCAACGACCGCCGCCTTTTTCGGAAAAAAGCGCCGATAGAGGCCCGTGACCTTGCGCACAAGCGCCGCCTCGGCGCGGCGCATCGGCTTGAACAGCAGCCAGGAGGCCGAATAGACCATCTCGTCGCGCTCGCGCACGAGGCGCAAAAGTTCCGCACGCAGGTAATCAAGCTGATAGTCGAGCAGACGCAGGCGCTCGTCGTTCTCGGTCGTCACGCGCACGCTTCCTTCTCGCGCCAATGGTCGAGCAGGGATTGCAGGAGGTCGTCCATGGAATGGCGCGGTCGCCACCCCGTTGCGGCTGCGAGCTTCGAGGCGTCGCAGGCGACCGTTGGGATGTCGACCGCCGCAGGCCGCAACAGGCTCGCGTCGGTCTCGATCACAAAGCGCCTTTTGGCGCGTCGCCTCAAGCCTTCGAGAAGATCGCCGACGATGCGCGGCTCGCCGCAGGCGATGTTGAAGACGCCGCGCGCTTCGAGCTGGTCTGCTTTGGCGACGAGCAGGCGATAGGCTTCGACGACGTCGCGCACGTCGAGAAAGTCGCGGGCCTTGGAGAGATCGCCGACGCGCAGCCGCGGCTCGGCGCGGTCGGCCTCGATCGCGGCGATTTGCGCGGCGAATGAGGCCAGCACGAAGCTCTTCTCGTTCTGGCGGGGGCCCGAGTGATTGACTGGACGCGCGACGATGAGTCGCGCCTGCGCCGGCAGAAGATCGAAGAGCGCCGCCTCCGCCGCGGCCTTCGAGCGCCCGTAGGCGTCGAGCGGACGCAGCGGCGTCGTCTCGGTCGCCGGCCCGTCGAGGAGGCTTGCGCCATAGACCGAGACGCTCGAGGCGAACAGCAGCGTCGCCTCCGGCGCATGGCGCGCCAGCGCGCAGGCGAGATTGAACGAGCCGTGGAAATTGACGCGCCAGGTCGTCTCGGCCGCGCCGAGCGCCTTGCCGATCGAAGCCTGCCCTGCAAGATGCAGGACGAGATCGGGGCGAAGCTCCTTTATGATCGCGTCGACGCGGGAGGCGTCGAGGATGTCGCCGCAAACCGGCTCGAACCCCTTGTCGAGCGCTTGCGCCTCGCCGCCCAGCGTCAGCGCGCGACGCGAGGCTGACGGGTAATCCGCGACGATCAGCGGCGCCAGATAGGAGCCGACGAAGCCCGCGCCGCCCGTGAGCAAGATGCGTTGAAACGACGCCATGCGGCCTCCCGCGCCCCGCCTTCAGTCCTGGCGCCCTGCTTCGGCGAATTTGGCGGGGCGGCTTTGGCGCGCGGGACGCGCGCCCTCCCCGGAGGGCGGGCGTCTCGCCCGCCGATTCCGATGAAGCACGCCGCTAGTCCTCAAAAGCGCGCTTCACGCGCTCGATGTCGGCGTCGACCATCTCCTTGATCAGCGCGTCCAGCGCAATTTCCGGCTTCCAGCCGAGCTTGGCGCGCGCCTTGGCCGCGTCGCCAAGCAGGATGTCGACCTCGGCCGGGCGGTAAAAGGCGGGGTCGATGACGACATGCTTCTCCATGTCGAGGCCGACGTGATCGAACGCGATGCGGCACATGTCGCGCACCGAGGTGGTGACGCCTGTCGCGACGACGTAGTCGTCCGGCTTCTCCCGCTGGAGCATGAGCCACATGGCGCGCACGTAATCCCTGGCGTGGCCCCAGTCGCGCTTGGCGTCGATGTTGCCGAGCCGCAATTCCCCGGCCTTGCCGAGCTTGATGCGCGCGACGCCATCCGTGACCTTGCGCGTGACGAACTCGATCCCGCGCAATGGGCTCTCGTGGTTGAACAGGATGCCGGAGGAGGCGTGGAGACCGAAGCTCTCGCGATAGTTGACAGTGATCCAATGGCCATAGAGCTTGGCGACGGCATAAGGGCTGCGCGGATAGAATGGAGTCTTTTCGTTCTGCCGCGTCTCCTGGATCAGCCCGAACATCTCGGAGGAGGAGGCCTGGTAGAAGCGGGCCTGCGGCGCGCCGATGCGCACGGACTCCAGCATGTTCGCGACGCCGACGGCGGTGACGTTCGCGGTGAGCACGGGCTGGCGCCAGGACGAGGCGACGAAGGATTGCGCCGCGAGATTGTAGATCTCGTCGGGCCGGGTCTCCTGCACGATGCGCAGCAGGCTCGACAGATCGGCCAGATCGCCGTCATGCAGATGGACGCGCTCGGCGACGCCGAGCCAGCGCAGGCGATGGTCCTCGACGCCGCGATGCGAGGACCGGCGGATGACGCCGTGGACCTCGTAGTCTTTTTCCAGCAGAAGTTGCGCGAGATAGGCGCCGTCCTGGCCGGTGATGCCCGTGAGCAGGGCGCGCTTGGTCATGAGGGGTGGTCCTTTGCAACCCGGACGCAGTTTGAGCCGAAGCCCTAAAGAGCGGCGCAACCTAGACGAACCGTCCGCGGGCGGCAAGCAGGCGTGATTCTATAGGCCGCAAAATTCGCGCCCATTCACTCCAACATCATCTGAAGCTCGGTCGCCGCGCGATCGAAAAGCCCTTTCGGCAGATAGCAATATGGATTAGTCGAAACCGGCTCTTCCCGGCAGCGCGCCTGCGCCATCGTCCATTCATAGCCGAAGCCGTTCATGCAGCGCGCCACATGCGCGTGGATCGCGAGGCTGCTCTTGTGGCGCTCGTTCGGCAGGGCGGTTTCCGCTTCGAGCCGGCACTCCAGAAGATCGCTGCGCTGGCCGTTCAAGAAACGCGTCCCGCTCGCCGCGAAGATGAACTCCGTCAGGACGAGCAGCGCCAGGCCGCCCGCGAAGGCCGCGCGCGCGGCGGATCGCTTGTTGAAGAAGTGAATATCGAAAAACGAGAGCAGTCCGGCGGAGAAAAGGCCGGCGCCGAGCGCCAGCGTCAGTGGCGCGACGAATGCGATCATATCCTCCTTCATCGCGCCGTCGATCCGATGGGGCTCCCAAAAAACACCGCGCCGGTCGCATATGGTGGCGAAGGCGCAGGGGCGCAAGCGAGCCGCCGCTTAGACGCCGATGTGCGCTTGCCGATCGCCTTGGGCCACAAGATTCGATCGCCAGATTGTTTGGACTCCCGCGGTCGCCGTACAGCCGAAGCTTGGGGCGCCGGAGCGTTAGATTTAGGTCCGGCGGCGCCCAGCCTCCACTTGACCCTGACCGCGCTTGGCGGAACAATCGCCGCCCGCCGCTCATGAAACAAGGAAGACCATCACGTGCTCGTCGCCGCCATCTGCCTGATTAGGCCCGGCCATGTGGAGACGCGCCTAGCAGCGCGCGCCGATCATCCCGCCTTTATCGAGGCTCACGCCGTCAAGCCCGGCGACGCTTTCCGCGACGGCGAGGGCAAGCCTGTCGGCTCACGCCTCGTCATCGACCGCGCAGAGCTTTGAGCCATGGCCCATTGGCTGTTCAAAAGCGAGCCCTCCACGTGGTCCTTCGAGCAGCAGCTGGCGGCGGGCGCGCAAGGCACGTTTTGGAACGGCGTGCGCAACCATCTGGCCAAGCAGCAAATGATGGCGATGAAGCTCGGCGAGCAAGGATTCTTTTATCACTCCAACGAAGACAAGGCGATCGTCGGCATTGTCGAGATCATCAAGACCTATTATCCTGACCACACCGATCCCACCGGCAAGTTCGGCATGGTCGACGTGCGCGCGGTCAAAGCCCTTAAGCGCAAGGTGACGCTCGCCGAGATCAAGGCCGAGCCGCGGCTCGCCGAAATGATGCTCGTGAACAATTCGCGCCTGTCGGTGCAGCCCGTGCGCGACGAAGAATGGCGCGTCGTGCTGGAGCTTTCCGGCGAAAGCAGTTAGGCTTTTTGGCCGTCCTATCGCGAGGCCCATGCGGCCCTCGTCCGCGGCGCTCAAGCGCCGGCAGGCAATAAGGAGACGGGTCCTTGACCGAAACGCTTTCCGCGTCCGCCGCCGCGTCGAATTCGATCTGCGAAGAGATTCGCGAGCAGGCGCTGACGGTCGAACGCATGAAGCTCGCGCTGGAGGCGGGCCACACCGGCATCTGGGACTGGAACCTCGTCACCGGCGAGGTGCTGCTCGATGCGCGCGTGCGGACCCTATGGGGTCTTGGCCCCAACGATCCGGCCAATCTCGACGTCTTCCGCAACGCGCTGCATCCGCTCGACAAGAAGCGCACCAAGGAGGCGATCGCCCATGCGCTCGATCCCGAGACGAGAGAGGATTACGAGGCCGAATATCGCGTCATCGGCCAGAACGACCGCATCGAGCGCTGGGTTTCGGTGCGCGGGCGCACCTTTTTCGAAGGCGGACGCGCGGTGCGCATCGTCGGCACGGCGCGCGACATCACCTATCGCAAGCATCGCGAGCAGCATGTCCGCACGCTGCTGCGCGAGCTCGTCCATCGTTCGAAAAATATCCTCGCCGTCGTGCAGGCCATGTCGCGGCAAACGGCGAGCAATGCGGGCTCGATCGAGGAGTATCAGCGCAAATTCTCGGCGCGGCTGCAGGCGCTGTCGATGGCCCACGACCTGCTGATCTCGCAGGATTGGCGCGGGGCCTCCATGCACGAGCTCGTGAAGGCGCAGATCGCCTATTGCCTCGACGTCGGCGCGGGGGAGGTCGGCGAGCATGCGCGCATCGCAGGGCCCAAGATCATGCTCAAGCCCGAGGCGGCGCAGAACATCGGCCTCGCGCTGCACGAGCTTGCGGCCAACGCGCTGACCTATGGCGCGCTTTCCAGCGAGTTCGGGGCGGTGACCTTGAGCTGGAGCTTGGATCAGGATGAGTTCCTGCTCGTTTGGCGCGAGCTCGGCGGCCCGAAGGTGACGCCGCCCCCGCGAGAGGGCTTCGGCCACAAGGTCATCCGGCGGCTCGTGGCGCAAGCGCTCGACGGGGAGGCGACGCTGGAGTTCCCGCCCGAGGGGTTCGTGTGGACGCTGACGGCGCCGGGGAAGTCGGTCGTGGCGGGGTAGGTTTTCCGCCGATCCCCCAGGCTTGCCTCGCGCCCCCCTCGCGCCTATTGAAAAGACACGCAAACCGCGCCGCCGGAAGACGCCCATGGCCAATGTCACGCTGATCGACAATTACGACAGCTTCACCTTCAACCTCGTCCACTATTTCGGCGAGCTCGGCGCGACTGTCGCGGTGCATCGCAACGATCAGATTTCAGTCGCCGCCGTGCTCGCGAGCGCTCCCGACGCTATCGTGCTCTCGCCCGGCCCCTGCACGCCGCACGAAGCCGGCATCTGCCTCGACCTCATCGCCGCCGCCGCCGAGCGCCAGGTTCCGCTGTTCGGCGTCTGCCTCGGCCATCAGGCCATTGGCGAGAGCTTTGGCGGCAAGGTGATCCGCGCGCCGCTGCCCGTGCATGGCAAGATGGCGACGATCCTCCACAAGGGCGAGACGATCTTTCGCGGCATCGAGGGGCCGTTCCAAGCGACGCGCTACCACTCGCTCGTCGTCGAGCGCGCGAGCCTGCCCGAGCGCCTCCACGTCACCGCCGAGACGCCGGACGGGCTCATCATGGCGCTCTCGCACAAGGACCTGCCGATCCACGGCGTGCAGTTCCACCCTGAGAGCATCACCTCGCAGCACGGCCACAAGATTCTGCGCAACTTCCTCGATCTCGCGCAGGACTGGAACGACTCCCGCCCCCGCCCCGCGAAGGTCGCGTGAGCGCCTTCAAGCCCTTCCTCGCGAGGCTCGCCGAGGGCGCTCTGCTCTCGCGGCAAGAGTCGCGGCAGGCCTTCAGCCTGATCCTCGACGGCGAGGCGTCGCCGGCGCAGCTCGGCGCCTTCCTGATGGCTCTACGCCTGCGCGGCGAGAAGCCACAGGAGCTCATCGGCGCGGCGGAGGCGCTCCGCGCCGCCATGCTGCGGGTGGAGGCTCCTGCGGATGCGATCGACATCGTGGGCGCCGGCGGCGATGGGGCGCATACTTACAATATCTCGACGCTCGCGGCGATCATCGTCGCCGCCTGCGGCGTTCCTGTCGCCAAGCACGGCGGCAAAGCGGTGTCGTCACTCTCGGGCGCCTCGGACGTGCTCGCGGAGCTTGGCGTCAAGGTCGGCGTCACGCCGCAGGCTGCGGCCCACTGCCTGCGCGAGGCCGGCATTTGCTTCATGGCCGCGCCGACGCATCATCCGGCGCTGCGCCACGCCGCGCCCGTGCGCGCGGAACTGGGGCTGCGAACGATCTTCAACCTGCTCGGGCCCATCTGCAATCCGGCGGGGGTCACGCGACAGATCTTGGGCGTGTACTCCAAAGACTGGCTGGAGCCTCTGGCGCTGGCGCTGCGGGAGCTCGGCTCCGAAAAGGTCTGGCTGCTCCATGGCGCCGACGGCCTGGACGAGGCGACGACCACGGCGGAGACCCATGTTGTCGCCCTGGAGCACGGCGATATCCGCAGCTTCACAATCGCGCCGGAAGACGCCGGCCTGCCGCGCGCCAAAACGCAAGACCTCAAGGGGGGCCACCCGGCGCATAACGCTTCGGCATTACGCCGGGTGCTCGCGGGCGAGAGAGGCGCCTACCGCGACATCGCCATGCTGAACGCGGCCGCCGCGCTCGTTGTCGCCGACGTGGCCCGCGACCTGCGAGACGGCGCCGCGCTCGCGAGCGCGGCGCTGGATCGAGGCGCGGCGGCGGAAAAGCTTGCCCAGCTCATAGAGGTCTCCAACGATATGAGGCGTTGAAAGGCCTTTTCGCCTCGACGACGGTCAAGCTCCGCGTTAACAACATGTCATCCGCGGCGCCGCCGCCTGCCCTTGGCGCCGCGGAATTTCGCGCCCATATTCAGCGCGCCGCGCCCTCAAGGCCGGTCACACATCGGAGAGACCCATGTCACCCGAAGAACGTCAGCTGCTCGCGGGACTGTTCGACCGCGTCAAGGCAAACGCCTCCGCGCCGCGCGACGCCGACGCCGAGGCCTTCATCAATGAGCAGGTCAAGGCGGTTCCCGTCGCGCCCTATCTGCTGGCGCAAACGGTCATCGTTCAAGATTTCGCCCTTCAGGAGGCCAACAAGAAGCTGCAGGAGCTCCAGGCCCGCGTGCAAGCGGCCGAGTCGAAGCCCGCGACGAGCTTCCTCGGCGGGCTGTTCGGCGGCGGCGCAGCCGCCTCCGCGCCGCCCCCGCCGCCGCGTCCCGCGCCTCCGCCGGGCTACGGTCAGCCCCCTGGCGGTCCCTGGGGCGGCGGCGCGCCGCAAGCCGGGTACGGCCAGCCTCAACAAGGCTTCGGCGGCGGCTTCGCCCCGCAGGCGGGCGCCGCGCCTGGCGGCGGGTTCCTCAAAGGCGCGCTCGGCGCCGCGGCGGGCGTCGCGGGCGGCGTGCTGCTCGCCGACGGCATCCGCAGCCTGTTCCATGGCGGCGGGATGGGCGGCGCGTTCGGCATCGACCCGGGCTTCGGCCATGCCGGCCTCGGCGGCGGCGAGACGATCGTCAACAACTATTATGGCGACGCTCCGGGTTCGGACGCCGGCTATGATGCGGCCTATGACGACGGTCCCGGCCCGCAGGACGCTGACTATCAGGACGATTCCGGCGACTATGACGACGGCGGCTTCGATAGCGGCGGCGACGGCGGCTTCGACGCCTGACGCCTGTTGACGGCGCCGGCTAAACAGCAGATTTCTCCGCCCCTGAGGGGGCGGAGAGATTTTTGATGGCCGCGCTCCAACGGCAATTTGAGTGAATTTATTCAATTATATCGATATTCCGCTATAAATGGATAAACTTGGTAAAATCGCTCAACGAAGTGAGAACGCGCGCGATGGGGGGCACACCAGAAAAGCAAGCTTTCCGTTCGGCCTGGATATTTTTAGCTGTCGGTTTGACGGGCGGACTAGCGCTCGCCGCCCCACCGCCCCGCGACCAGGGCGACTGGCCGTGCCGGCAAATCAAGGTCGCCGATCTCGCGCTCGCCGCGATTTGGGCAGGTCCCCCGATCGCAGAGGCGCAAAAGCATTGGCGCGACGATTCTGAAATCAGCGATCTCGCGGCGCGGCTCGCGGCGCGGCGCACGCCGATCGAGACCGCCGAGAAGCTCATCGTCGACTTCGCCAAGGCGGCAGGCGAGAGGCGCAACGAGCGGCTGACGCTGCTCTTTGCGGCGCTCTACGACACGCTCGACAGCGAGCGGTCGCAGGTTGTCGCGGGGCTGGAGCGCTTCGGGCGGACGCAAAAGGAGACCGCCGAAGAGCTGCGTCGCGAGACTGAGGAGCTGCGCGAGGCGCAGGACGCCCACGTCGATCAGGAAAAGCTGTTGCAAAGGTCGGAAAAGCTGCAGTGGGACATGCGCATCTTCGACGAGCGGCGGAAGTCCGTTTCCTATGTCTGCGAGAGTCCGGCGCTGATCGAGCAGCGTCTCGGCGCCCTGGCGCGCGCGATTGAAGCGGCGATGGGGTGAGCCCCCTCGCGCGCCCCATTGACCCCCGATCCCGCTCCCGTCTATCTCTCCGCTCGCGGCGTGAGGGAGAAGGCGGGCGATGTCTGAGGAGAGATTGGCGCCGGGTCTCGTCCCCGAGCGTCACATGAGCTTCGAGCGCAAGCTCGCGCTCATCGCCGCGGCCGCCCTCCTGCTCGCTGGCCTCGTCTATGTGCTGAGCCCGGTTCTGACGCCCTTCATCGCGGGCGCTGCGCTCGGCTATCTTTTGAACCCCGTCGCCGAGCGCCTGCAGCGCGTCGGCTTCTCGCGTCTGGGCGCTGCGCTCCTGCTGCTCGCCGTGTTCCTGCTCGTCGTCGCCGCCATCCTGCTGCTGCTCGTGCCGGTTCTGGCGCGCCAGCTCGAAAGCTTCGTCGCAAGCCTGCCCGGCTACGTCGCCGCATGGCAGGACATGTTCTCGGAAGAGAGCGGCAAGCTGACCGCCGAATATAACGCGCTGCTCAAGCAATATGGCCTTGACGTCTCGCTGCCGACCCTGGATCTGCAGAAATACGTCGGCGGCATCGGCGACGCCCTGATCGCCCAGTCGGGAGATCTCGCACGCTCGCTTCTCTCGCGCGGCTTCGCCTTCATCAACGTCGTCTCGGTCATCGTCGTGACGCCAGTCGTCGCCTTCTACATGCTGCTCGACTGGGATCGGACCATCGCCGTGCTCGAGGAGCTCGTGCCGCCGCGCCACCGCGCCGCCGCCCGCGAGCTTGCGCGCGACATCGACCAGGCCATGGCCGGCTTCTTGCGCGGACAGTCGGCGGTCTGCCTGTTCTTGGGCTCCTGGTACGCGCTGGGGCTGACGCTCATCAACCTCAATTTCGGCTTCCTGATCGGGGTCTTGTCGGGCGCTTTGAGCCTCATACCCTTCGTCGGCTCCATCACCGCCTTCGTGCTCTCGATCGGCGTCGCTCTGGTGCAGGGCTGGCCCGACTGGCGGCTGCCGGTCGAGGCCATCGCCATCGTGAGCTTCGGACTGTTTCTCGACGGCAACATACTCTCGCCGCGGCTCGTCGGGGCGTCTGTCGGGCTGCACCCGGTCTGGCTCATGTTCGCCCTATTCGCCTTCGGCTCGCTGCTCGGCTTCGTCGGCCTTATCATCGCCGTGCCGGTCGCGGCCGCGATTGGCGTCATCCTGCGCTTCCTCGCGCGACGCTATCGCGAAAGCCGCTACTATGGGCGCGAGGCGGAAGCGCGGCTTGGGGGAGCCTGACCTGCGATGGGCGGGGAGGACCGGCGCGGCCCGAGCCCAACGCAGCTCGCCCTGGAGCTGCCGGTCGAGGAGAGCCTTGCGCGCGAGGAGTTTCTGCCCGCGCCCGCCAACGCCGCCGCGCTGGCGATGATCGAGGCCTGGCCCAGCTGGCCGGACCGCGCGCTGCTGGTCGTCGGGCCCGAAGGCAGCGGCAAGACGCATCTTGGTACGATCTGGGCGGCAAAGAGCGGCGCGCTCAAGCTCAAATCCGCGGCGCTGCCCTCGCTGCAGGAAGTCTTTGCGGAAAGACCCGCCGCGCTGCTGCTCGACGGCCTGGAGCGCGCGAGCGACGAAGCGGCGCTGTTCCACCTCCTCAACTATTGCGGCGAATGCGGCGCCTATCTCCTGATGACGAGCCGCGAGTCGGTGCACGAAAGTGTGCGCCTGCCCGATCTTTTGTCGCGATTGCGTCGTGCGCCTATGCTTGAACTCTTGGCCCCGGACGACGCGCTGCTGCGCGCGGTGCTTGAGAAGCTCTTTCGGGACAGGCAGGTCGCGATCGAGCCGGGCCTCGTCGACTATCTCGCGCTGCGGCTGGAGCGCTCGCTCGGGGCGGCGCGCGCCTTCGTGCGCGACCTCGATCGCGAGGCGCTGGCGCGCGGGCGCCGCGTGACGAAGATGCTCGCCGCCGAGCTTCTGGAGCGCGACCGATCGTCCTAGGGCGCCGAATCGGGCTGTCCCGCGTCCCCGCCTGTGCTATTCGAGGATTCACGGAGAAGAATCAGTGCATAAGCCGACACAAGACAGAACCGCAGGGACCGTCGCCGAGGAAGACGACATTCTGGAGCGCCCGGAGGATCTGATCGCTTCGCCCAAGCGCTTCGTCAATCGCGAATTGTCCTGGCTCGAGTTCAATCGCCGCGTGCTGGAAGAGGCCTCGAATCGCAGCCATCCGCTGTTGGAGCAGCTCCGGTTTCTCTCGATCTCCGCCAACAACCTCGACGAGTTCTTCATGGTGCGCGTCGCGGGCCTGCGCGGCCAGATGCGCAGCGAATACAGCGAGCTTTCCCAGGATGGCCTGACCCCGGCCGAACAGCTCACAAAGATCAACGAGCGCGTCGTCGAGCTGACCGGTCAGCAGATGAGGCGCTGGGGCGAGCTGCAATGCGAGCTCGGCGAGATCGGCATCGTGATCGTCGAGGCGGACGATGTTTCGGACGCCGACAGGGCCTGGCTCGAAGAGCATTTTCTGAGCCGGATCTTCCCGGTGCTGACGCCGCTCGCGGTCGATCCCGCGCATCCGTTCCCGTTCATTCCCAATCTCGGGATCACCCTGGCCCTGGAGCTCGTCAACCAGAGCGATCGCAAGCCGATGCAGGCGCTGGTGCGTCTGCCGCAGAAGATCGAGCGCTTCATCAAGCTGCCGAGCGCCTCGCGCGAGACGGGACGCGAGCGCTTCATGCTCATCGAGACGCTGATCGCGCTTTTCGCGAATCGGCTGTTCCCCGGCTACATCCTGCGCGGCCAGGGGCTCTTCCGCGTCATTCGCGACAGCGACATCGAGGTCGAGGAAGAAGCCGAAGACCTCGTGCTGCAATTCGAGACCGCGCTGAAGCGCCGCCGCCGCGGCTCGGTGATACGGCTGGAGTTCGGCGGCGGCATGCCCGTGAGCCTGCGCGAGCTCGTCGCGGCCGAGCTCGACGTGGAGAGTGACGAGGCCTTTTCGCTCGACGGCATGCTGGCGCTGAAAGACCTTTCCGAGATCGTCGGCCTCGATCGTCCCGATCTCAAATTCACGCCCTATAATCCGCGCTATCCGGAGCGCGTGCGCGAGAACGGCGGCGACTGCTTCCTCGCCATCAAGCAGAAGGACCTCGTAGTCCACCACCCCTATGAATCCTTCGATGTGGTGGTGCAGTTCCTGCAACAGGCCGCACGCGATCCGAACGTCGTCGCGATCAAGCAGACGCTCTACCGCACCTCCAACAACAGCCCGATCGTGCGCGCGCTCGTCGAGGCGGCCGAGGCCGGCAAGTCAGTCACGGCGCTCGTCGAGCTCAAGGCCCGCTTCGACGAGGAGGCCAACATCCGCTGGGCGCGCGACCTGGAGCGCGCGGGCGCCCAGGTCGTGTTCGGCTTTTTGGAGCTCAAGACCCACGCGAAGCTGTCGATGGTCGTGCGGCGCGAGGGCTCGGGCCTCATGACCTACTGCCACATCGGCACCGGCAATTATCATCCAGTGACCGCGCGCATCTATACCGACATCTCGCTCTTCACCGCGGACCCGGCGATCGGGCGCGACGTGTCGCGCATCTTCAACTTCATCACCGGCTACGCCGAGCCGCAGGGGCTGGAGCGCATGTCGGTCTCGCCGATCTCGCTCAAGAAGAAGCTCATCGAGCACATCGAGCAGGAGATCGGCTTCGCCAAGGCCGGCAAGCCAGCGATGATCTGGGGCAAGTGCAATGCGCTCGTCGATCCCGAGATCATCGACGCCTTCTATCGCGCTTCGCAGGCGGGCGTCTCGATCGAGCTCGTCGTGCGCGGCATCTGCTGCCTGCGTCCCGGCGTGCCGGGGCTGTCCGAAAACATTCGCGTAAAATCGATCGTCGGGCGCTTCTTGGAGCACGCGCGCGTCTATGCCTTCGGCGGCGGCTACGCGCTGCCGCATCCGCGCGCGCATGTCTACATCTCCTCCGCCGATCTCATGCCGCGCAATCTCGACCGCCGCGTCGAGTCGCTGCTGCCAATCCAAAACCACACCGTGCATCAGCAGGTGCTGGATCAGATCTTGCTCGCCAATCTGATCGACAACGAGCAGAGCTACCGGGTGCTGCCCAACGGCTCCTCGCAACGGATCGATCCAGGCACGCAAGAGCGCTTCAACGCCCACAAATATTTCATGACCAATCCGAGCCTGTCGGGACGCGGCAAGTCGCTCAAGGAGTGGCGTCCGCGCACGCTGCTCAAGCGTCTAGACCATGGCTGAGACGCGTGACGCGGCCCCGGTCGCGATTGTTGATATTGGCTCGAACTCGGTCCGCCTCGTCGCCTTCGAGCGGCTCGAGCGGGCGCCGACGCCGATATTCAACGAGAAGGCGATGTGCGCGCTCGGGCGCGGCGTCCTCACGACCGGACGACTCGCCGAGGATGGCGTCGACAAGGCGCTGAAGACGCTCAAGCGCTATCGCGCGCTTTGCACGACAATGGAGATCGCCGACGTCTCCGTGATCGCCACGGCGGCCGCGCGTGACGCCGCCAACGGCCCGGCCTTTCTCGCTGCGGCCCGCGAAGCGATCGGCCGCGAGATTTCGCTGCTCACAGGCGCGCGCGAGGCGGAGCTGTCGGCGCTTGGCGTGATCTCGGCGATCCATGCGCCGGACGGCGTCGTCGGCGACCTCGGCGGCGGCTCGCTGGAGCTGATCGAAGTTTCTGGCGAGCACCGCGGCAGGGGCGTGACGCTGCCGCTCGGCGGCCTCGCGCTCATGGACGCCTCGAAACGCTCGACGAAGGAGGCGATCCGCATTGCGCGCAAGGCGGTCGCGGACGCCGCGCCGCTCTCGAAGCTGCGCGGGCGCGCGTTTTATGCCGTCGGCGGCGCCTGGCGCGCGCTGGCGACTCTGCACATGCGGCAGCACAATTATCCGCTCGACGTGATGCATCATTACCGCATCCAGGCCGGCGAGGCCGCGGAATTCGCCGAGCTTGTGGAGCGCGCGGACAGCCTGGCGCTCGACGCGATCGGCGCGATTTCGGCGGCGCGTCGCCCGCTGCTCGCATATGCCGCGATCGCGCTCGACGAGGTCATCCGCCGCGCCAGGCCGAGCGAGGTCGTAATCTCCGCCGCCGGCGTGCGCGAAGGGCTGCTCTACGAGCGGCTGGCGGCGGAGGAACGCCGCCTCGATCCGCTGCTCCATACCGCGCGCGCGCAGGCGTCGCTGCTTGCGCGCGCGCCCGCCTATGGCGAGGATCTCATCGCCTGGACCGACGGCTTCATGCGCTCGGGCCAGCTCGACGAGACCGCGGAGGAAAAACGTTTACGTCATGCGGCGTGCTTGTTGTCGGACATCGCCTGGCGCGCTCATCCGGATTATCGGGCGCATCAAGCGACGAGCATCGTGACGCATGGCGCGCTGATCGGCGTCGACCACCCCGGCCGCGCCTTTCTGGCGCTGGCGGTGGTGTTCCGTCATCAGGGCCCCGACGGGGAGACGGGCTTTTCGGAATTGCGCGGACTGCTGTCCACGCGGCTGCTGCTGCGCGCGCGCATGCTGGGGTCGGCCATGCGCGTGGCCTATCTGCTTTCGGCGTCGATGGCGGGCGTGCTGGCGCAGACGCCCATGCGCGTCGACCGCGGGCGGCTCGTGCTGACGCTGCCTGAAGCGCGCGCGGCGCTCGCGAGCGAGCGGCTTCTCACGCGCCTCAAGGCGCTGGGGCGGCTGCTGGGGGTCGAGGCTGCGGTGGAGACCGGGAGGTAGGCGTCGCGTCGCGGTGTCGGCCTGCAGGGAGAATCCGGCATAGGCAACGTCGCGAAATAACTGAGCCGATCAAGCTTCGGCGCAGAAGCTTGGGACGCGCCAGCAGGCGCATATGAAGCGGCAATTCTTCGTGTCCTTCGTGTCTTTCTGGTAAAAAAGTCACCACAAAGACACGAAGAATGCGCCAATAGAATTCGTCGGATCGAAAACTGAGGCTGCCGCAGGAAATGCCGCGATCGTTTCCGATCGAGGCCTAATTCTTGACGAAACTGGTCGGAGCCGTGGGTGTCGCAGGCTCGTCGAAACCCTTGGCCGCCATGCCGCTCGGAGCGGCGAGCGGGCTGTCCCCGCCGGCCCGCGCCGCCTTGCGCAGGGACGCCACCGATCCGCCCGTCACCGTGGCGTCGATGGCCTTGCCTGTCGGCGTCACGGAAGTCATGGCGCCGTAATTCGAGCGGTCGAGCTGCGTGGGCGCCACAGCCGGCTTTTGGGCCGCCACATCCGCGACCGCGCCCGGCTTCTTCGGCGCCGCCGCGAAAGCGAGCGGCTCGTTGTCCCTGGCGGCGACCGCCGCCTTGCCGTCATCGCGCTTTGCTACCGAGCCCGTGGGCTCGACGATGCTGTCAAGCGCCTGCGCCGCGTCGCGCCCCGTCGTCCCGAGGCGCTTCGGCCGAGGCGCCGGCAGCGGCGCGTTCACGGTCGCCGGCGCCGCCACGGCGAAGGTCTTGGGTCTCGTCGGCGGCATCGGGGCGTGGGCGAGTTTCTCCCCGGTCTCGGGCCGGTCTTTGTCTTTGGCGGGCGTCTCGCGCGCGACCGCCAGCCTGTCAAGCGACTTGGGCCGGCGGGGCGGCAGCGGCGCCGCCAAAACACGCGCGTCAGGCGCGGCCTCCTCGGCCTCGGCGAGCTTGCCGCGGCGCGCCTTCCCTTCGCCCGGCTCTTCAAGCGACGCCGCGCGCTTTTCATCGAGCGGCGCCGGCTTGTCGATCGAGGACGGACGCCCGGCGGGCGGCAGCGGCGCGTCGATGAGCGCCGCCATCTCGCGCTCCGCCGCCTGCTTCTCGCGCTCTGCAATGGCGGCCCGCTCGCGCTCGGCGGCCTTGTCCATGGCCACTCTCGCCTTCTCGTCGGCGGCGGCTTGAGCGGCGGGTTGAATGTCCTCCGGCCCGGGCTGCAGCACGGTCTCGCCGCGCGGCAGATTGACCTCGGCGCGGGCGATCTGCGCGCGTCCGCGCTGGACCGCCGGATCGGGCGGCGCCTCCTCGTCGCTCTCCAGCATCTTGCGGCGGGCGGCGCGGGACATGCGCGGCGCAAGCTCCGCCCATTGCTTGCGCGAATCCTTGACCTCCGCGACCTCCTCGGAGTCGTCCTCGCCGCCGCCGCCGCCAAACAGCGAGGCGAGAAAACCGCCGAAGCCCGTCTGCTTCGGCAGCGCCATGACGATCGCCCCGTTGTTTCGGGCCTCGATCTCGGCCTTGGCCTCATCGTAGCGGGCGAGCGGCTGGCCGTTGCTCGGCAGATGCACGGTCTTGCCGTCGGGGAACAGCCGCACGAGCTGGTCGTAGGTCATGCGCGGCCAAGCGCGGACGTTTCCCACGTCGAGATGCACGAAGGGCGTGTTGGCCGTGGGATAATAGCCGACGCCGCCGCGCTGCATGCGCATTCCAATCTCGCGGATGCGCGACATGGGCATGCCCGGCATGGTGGTGTCCATGGCCTTGCCGAGCATGTGCTGCGAGAATTCAGCGACCTTGCGCGAGCGCGCGCGCAGCATGGCGTTGGTCTCGGGCGAGCGATAGGCGGAGACGACCCTCACGACCTCGTCGCCGGCGCCGGCGGTGCGATAGGTCTCCCAGATCACGTCGAAGAGGCGCGGGTCCATTTCGGTGGGCTCGTCGCGACGCCAGTCGCGCAGGAACCAGTTGAGCTGCTTGAGGACGGCCGAGTCATAACGTCCGTTGACGAGATAGGCGGCCGAAATCGATTCCTGAGTATGGACGTGATAGAGATTGATTGTGCGGGTCTCGCCGTTGGCTACAGCGTTCTCGGTGAAGGAAGGAAGGGCGACATTGCAGGCCGCCCCGAAGAAGAGCGCCAGCCAGCCCTGATATTTCTGAAGCGCGCGACCCGCGGCGCGAAGGGAAAAGATCAATCTCTCACTCCATCCCGCGACGGCCCTTAGAGCGCGATCGCCACCAAGTTTCATCGTGGGAGCGGCGGAGGGGACGTCCGTGCGTGAAAGCCGCTCGAGCCGGCGCAAAGGCGCGACGCCTTTTGACGCGTTAGCCCCCCATTCCCAACGCGAAACGCCCAGCCAAGCTTACATCTGGCAACCGATACGCGCGGATTGGGGCGAAAAAGAGCCCAAAGTTGAAGATTTGGCCAAGAAGCGGACAAGGAGGACAAAATGCGGCGCCCGTGGCGATGACGCAGAGCGCGTGCGGCTATTTTGTGCGTGTCATCGAGGCGGCAGGAGTGCCCGAACCGAAATGCGGCGGCGATTGAGGAGAGATGCTCCTCAAGCGTCTCTCGCCAACGCTCCAGCTATTTTTGGCTGGCGTGAGGATCGAGCGCAAGCGCCTCGGCGAGGTCGAGTTCGGCGCGCTCATGTTCGCCCTTGGCCTGATAGGCCCGGCTGCGGTGCATCAAGGCGATGGCGTTCTTTGGTTGGAGCTCAAGGACCCTGTCGTAATCGTCGATGGCGAGATCTGGCGCGCCGTTGGCGGCGTTGATGTCGGCGCGGTCCATGTAGGCCGCCGCAAATTTGGGGTCGAGCCTGATCGCTTCGTCGTAGTCGGCGAGCGCGTGCTTGATGTCGCGCCGATAGAGATAGATCCGACCGCGAGCGTGGTAGGGCATGGCCATTTGAGGAGCGCGCTTGATCGCTTCGTTGAGATCGGCGTAGGCTCTATCGAAGTCGCTCTTCGCCGACAATATCAAGCCGCGACCCCAATAGGAACGCGCGGCGCTCGGATCGAGCTTGACGGCCTGGTCCGCGTCGGCGAGCGCGCGCTTGATGTCGCCCTTGCGCAAATAGGCTCCGGCGCGATTGTGATAGGCGATTGCGAGCTTGGGATCTAATCCGATGGCGGTGTCATAATCCGCGATGGCGCCATCTTCGTCGCCTTTCGTCGCGCGTATGCGCGCGCGGGCGTAATAGCCGAGGGCCAGCCGCGGATTGAGCCCAATCGCCACCTCGAAATCGGCTAGGGCGTGGTCGGGGTCGCCCTTGTCGGCGAAGATGGAGCCTCGATTATAGCGCGCATCGGCGGATTTCGGATCGGATTTGACCGCAACGTCGTAATCGGCAAGCGCCAGGTCGAGGTCGCCTCGATTGCGATAGAGACCGCCGCGAGAGATGAGCGCCGGCGCGTTGTCCGGCTTCAGGCGAATAGCTTCGTTGTAGTCGGCGAGCGCGTGGGCGAGATCGCCCTTATGGGCATAAGCGTATCCACGGCCGTGCCAGGCTTCGGCATACAGCGGGTCGAGCCTGACCGCCTGGTCTTCGTCGTCGACGACGCCATCCCAATCTCCGAGGTTGCGCCGGGCGTAAGCCCTGTTGTGATGGGCGCGCGCATCATTGGGGGTGAGCTTTAATTGCTGGTCGAAATCGGCGCTCGCCCGCGTCCAGTCACTCCTGCGCAGAAAGATGCTGCCACGCATTTCATAGGCTTTGGCGGAATTACGATCGAGGTTGAGCGCCTCCTCCGTTTCCTGTGACGCACGATCGAGTTCGTTTCTGTTGAACGAGAAAAACGCGCGCCCGAGATGCGCGACGACGCGCGCCTGCAAAAGCTCATTCTCGTCGTCGGCGATGCGCGCGCAAGCCGGGTCGGCGCGCGCGTAGTCGACGTTGACGTCGCAATCCCTGATATCTTGCGGGCTTGCGGCGCGCGCGGGGCTCAGCGAGAAGAGGCAGAGAGTCGCAAAAAGAAATATAGGAGCAAAGCGCATATTTCCTCCAACCGAGTCCGATTAAACTGTGAGTTCCTAGCTAGCTATGCCGCGCTCGTGATTCTCGGCCTCTCCGCCGCCATCTGAGCCGCCGCAACCTAATCCATCTGGTCCGAACTCAGCAAGCGACGCTTCTAAAAGTGGCGTCAACGCAACGGAACTCCTCTGGCGAAAAGGGAAACATGGCAAGGAACGGAGGTTCTACCGGATACGAGGTTGGCGCGAGTCCTGCCTGACAACAGGAGTTCGCCAGCGATCGGAGATATGGAGCCCGGGGGCGACAAGGATGCTCGACACTTGAGCCATCATAAGAGCTCGGCTTGAAGCCGCAGAGCCCGCGTCGCTTTGGGTCACGACTGCGGGCTTCGCGCCATCGCCTCACTTGCGCCGCCGCTTCTTGGCTTTCGTCACCGGATGCTCGGCGGCGAAGACTTCGGCCGCATGCGGATTCGAGACCTCATCGCCACTGAAGGGCTTCGTCGAACCCCTGTAGGTCTCGATCATCTTGTTTGCGAAAGCCGCATATTTGCCCGCGATCTCGGCGTCGCCGATGAAAAGCACGTTCTCTGCGTTGCGCGTGGCGTTGTTCGAAAAGTTGAAGCTGCCGGTGATGACCTTGCTCTCGTCGATCACGACGAACTTGTTGTGCATGAAGTCGTGCGGCCCGTCGTCGGTGTAAGGGTGCGAATATTTTGCGACGAGCTTTTCTTTGACGGCGTTCCAGAGGTTCAGCTTGCTCGCGCTGGCGTCGCCGCCTTTCCCCCAATCCTTCTCGACGCCCTCCATTTCCGTGCCGTCGTAGATGCCGGACACTTCGACGCCGCGGTCGATCGCCTCCGCGAGCGCGCTGAGGACGCCGCCAGAGGAAATGACCATGCTGGCAATTTTCACCTCCTGGCGCGAAGCTGCGATGCTCGAGGCGATCTCGTGATCGATCGTGCGCCCTTCGCCCGGCGAGAAAGCGACGGAAACATCGGCGCCGTCCACCGTGGCGGAGCCCCTGTCGTTCTTGCCGGTGCTCTTGATCGACTCCTGCGACCACATCTCGGCGAAGTCCGTCTCATAGAATTCGCAGAGGTCCTGACTTTCCAGCACGACGATGTTGTTCTCCTGCAGCGAGAATGCGTCGTCCGTGAAGTTCGTCGAGCCCGTCCAGAGCGCAGCTTGCGGGGTCATGCCGTCGCGCACGACATATTTGTCGTGCATGAGATGGCTCATGCCGTTGATGGCCTCCTTCTCGACATTCGGGCCGAGCTCCTGAATGCCTTTCTTGAGCACCTTGGCGCTCAGCCTGTTCAGGAAGTGCGGCTCAGGTCCGGGCGCAGGGTCGGCGCCGACGGCGGCGAAGTCCTTTGTGGACTTGCGCGACTTCTTGGGAGCGAAGTAGGCGACGCGCACGACGACGCCGGTCTCGGCCCGGTCGTTCAGGGCGCCGATCACAATCTCGGCGGGGTCGTCGGAGAGGCGAAAGTCGTAGATCGCGACATGGAGATTATGCGTCGCGGCTTTGATGAAGTCGCCGAGCTTCTGCGCAACCTTGAGCACTTGCGCTTTTTGATTGGCCTCGGTCGTTTGGGCCGAGAGGAAAGTCACGTCCATCTGAGCTTCTCCCTCTTAAAGCGTATTGCGTAACCGATTGTCATGCTTGGGCTTGCCGACAACAAGCCGGAGCCGAGAAATGCGATCCGTCGCGCGCCGTTCGATCAGGAACGGGATCGCCGTTCCGAAAACGACTTGCTCATTCCGCGTCCCGGCGAGCGATGGGGCCCACGCCGACGCCGCATGATGGCGATGATCGTGTGACGGCGTTACGACAATCGACGCGGCCCTGCCCGCCTACTCCGGCGACGTGAGCCTTGCGAGCCGGTCGAGCGCGCCTTGCAGGATGTAGGCGGCGGCCATGCGGTCGACGACCTCGGCGCGCTTGGCGCGCGAGGCGTCCTGCGAGATGAGCTCGCGCGTGACGGCGGCGGTGGACATGCGCTCGTCCCAATAGACGTGCGGCGGCGGGGAAAGGGCGGAGAGGTTGCGCATGAAGGCGCGCGTCGCCTGCACGCGCGGCCCTTTCGAGCCGTCGAGGGCGAGCGGCAAGCCGACGACGAGGGCCTGGATGTCGTGCTCCTTGATGCGCCGCATGAGGATGTCGGCGTCGAGCGCGAATTTTTTACGGCGGATGACCTCGAGCGGCGAGGCGATGCGGCGCTCGACGTCGGAGAGCGCGAGGCCGATGGTCTTGGTCCCGAGGTCGAGCCCCATGAGGCGCCCGCGCTTCGGGAGGGTCGCGGCGAGCTCTTCGAGAGTGGTTTCGGGAACCGGCATGAATTCTTTGTGTCCTTTGCGCCTTAGTGGTTTTCACCACAAAGACGCGAAGAACACAAAGTTTTCGCGAGGAGGCTACAGCGCCGCCCGCAGCTCCAAGAGCTGCTGCAGCCTGTCGGCGGCGGCGATGCGGTCGGCCTCGACCTTGGCGTCCGCCACGTCCTCGCGCGCGTCCTTGATGTCCTGCTCGAGCTTGGCGACGTCCACGTCCTTCACGGGGATCGCCTGCTCGGCGAGGATCGTGAAGGCCGTGGCCGAAACGTCGGCGAAGCCGCCGCGCAGGAAGAGCTTCTCGCAGCCCTTGCTCGAGAAGATCGTCACGACGCCGGGCTTTAAGGTCGTCATGACCGGCGCGTGATTGGCGAGCACGGTGAATTGCCCGTCCGCGCCCGGCGCGACGACGGAATCGACCTCGCCCGAGAACAAGAGCTTTTCGGGAGAGACGAGCTCGAAGTGGAAAGCGGTCATTTTGTCGCGCCCTTGGAAGGTTTCCCCTTCTCCTGCTGAGCCGAGAGAAGGTGGCCGAAGGCCGGATGAGGGGCGGTGCGGCCCCAATCACATTCGAAGGTTTCACTCTACGCCCGGCGGCCCTCATCCGTCATGCTTCGCATGACACCTTCTCCCGCAAGCGGGAGAAGGGGACGCCCCCGTCACGCCGCTTCCTTGGCAAGCTTGGCCGCCTTCTCGATGGCTTCATCGATCGTGCCGACCATGTAGAAAGCCGCCTCCGGCAGGTGGTCGTAGTCGCCGTTCACGAGGCCCTTGAAGCCCTTGATCGTGTCGGCAAGCGAAACGAGCTTGCCGGGCGAGCCGGTGAAGACCTCGGCGACGTGGAACGGCTGCGACAGGAAGCGCTCGATCTTGCGAGCGCGGGCCACGGTGAGCTTGTCCTCTTCCGAGAGCTCGTCCATGCCGAGAATGGCGATGATGTCTTGCAGCGACTTATAGCGCTGCAACGTCGACTGCACCCTGCGCGCCACCTCGTAATGCTCGTCGCCGACGACGGCGGGGGAGAGCATGCGCGAGGTCGAGTCGAGCGGGTCGACCGCCGGATAGATGCCCTTCTCGGCGATCGAGCGCGAGAGCACGGTCGTCGCGTCGAGGTGGGCGAAGGAAGTGGCCGGCGCCGGATCGGTCAGGTCGTCGGCGGGCACGTAGATGGCCTGCACCGA
>DASPSI010000083.1:0-2051 GCA_035624015.1 Methylocystis sp. | reverse complement strand
CGTCAGCGTCTTGCGCCCGGCGAGCTGGCCCTCGTGTCCGATCTCGGACGAGCGGGCGTCGCCGCCGCCCAGGCTGATGTTGTGGCAAGTGCTGCAGCTGAAGTCGTGGTTGTCGGAAATGCGCGGCTCGAAATAGAGCATTTTGCCGAGCGCGAGCTTCTCCGGCGTCGCCGTCTCGCCGGGCAGCGCCGGCGGCTCATGGGGAATCGGCTCGAACAGTCCCTTGGCTTGATCGCGAAGGCCGCTTTCCGCGACCGCCGGCGCGGCGCAGAAGAGGGCAAGCAAGGAGGCGAGAAGCTTGAGGCGCATGTTCATGACGGACCCTGATCGAGCTCAGAGCAAATTCCGCAAAAGTTGACAGACTTTTGCGATCAGAATTTTCTCCAGCTTTTTGATTTTGAGCGATTTCTTATCGCTCGCGCGATTCCGTGCGAGCGGACAGCGCGCTAGCGTCAGGGCCAATGGAATAGCATGTTCCGCAGCGCAATGGAAAACGAACGCGCCGCCGCGAACGGGCGCTTCGTCGCATCCCCATGCGCCCGCGGGCCGAACGCCCTGTCAGGACGCTGGTCAATGCGCGAAATAATAGAGGCCCCCCAGGGCGAAAGCCGTCGCGAGGGCGGCGACGAGGACGAACGGCCGCGACGCGCCCGCCGGCTCCTCTTGCGCCTGAACCAACGCGCTGACGTCGCGGACTCTTCGTCCCGACCGCGCGACCCCGCGACGCGGGACGCCGCGGCTCGCCGCATAACTGCCGTTGACCTCGATGCCTAAGCGCGGCATGGCTGTTCTCCTCAGATGCGCCGGCTTCCGCGGCCTCGTACCGAAATGAGGCAGCAGGAGCTTCCCCAAGGGAGCGGATCAAGCCGCGGGCCAATGGCTTTGGAGCATCATGGCGCAGGGCGGCGGCTTTCTTGGCGGACGCCTGCGCCTGGCGCAGGGCGAAGGCGGCCATCGCGCCGGCGCCGACGCGGCGCTGCTCGTCGCCGCCGCGCCCCGCGCCTGCTCTGGCCTGCTGCTCGACGTCGGCGCTGGCGCTGGCGCAGTGGGGCTGAGCGCCGCGCTGCTTTCGCCCTCAGCCCGCGTCGGGCTGATCGAGATCGAGCCCTTGGCCTGCCGGCTCGCCTCCCGCAACATCGCCGACAATGCGCTTGAGGGGCGCGCCCGCGTCGTCGAGGTCGATCTTCTCGACCCCAAGGCGCGCCGCGCCGCGGGGCTCTCGAACGATGTCGCCGACGCCGTGCTGACCAATCCTCCCTATCTCGTGCGGGGCCGCAGCCGCGTCTCGCCCGACCCCCGCCGCGCGCTCGCGCATGTCGGCGCCGCGCCGCTCGCCGAATGGACGCGCGCCTGTCTGGCGCTGCTCAAGTCGGGTGGGATTTTCGCGATGATCCACCGCGCCGACGCGCTTGCTGAATGCCTGCGCGCCCTCGACGGGCGGCTTGGCGCGCTCAGGCTGCTGCCGGTCGCGCCGCGGGCGGGCGAGGCGGCGACGCGCGTGCTGCTGCGCGGCGTCAAGGGCTCGAAAACGCCGCTGACGCTCTGCGCGCCCCTGGTCCTGCATGAAGAGGACGGCGCTTTCACGCCCCTCGCCGACGCGATTTTTCGCGGTGAGGCGGAAGCGCCGTTTTGAGGCGGTCGGATATGAAACGATAGGCGCCTTCTTTGTGTCGTCGCGGCAAAGGGCCACCACAAAGACACGAAGGACGCGAAGTAGGCGGCGAGAGAATTCGTTAGATCGAGACCTGTGCGCCCGCAGGAAATGCAGCAACTGTTTTCGAACGAGGCCTAACATGCTGGGTCGCGGGCGTTAATGCTTAATCCCGATGTCCGCGCCCTTTGCTCGGAATGCGCCTATGCTTCGCTATATCTTGATGCTCGAGACGCAAGCAGAGGGCGCCGCGTCATGTCTGAACCGCGTATCTTGATCATGGTTCTTTGGTTCGGGCCCTGGCCCGAATGGATGCGGTGCTTTCTGGAGTCCTGCCGCTTCAATCCGACGGTCGACTGGCTGATGATCGGCGACGCGCCGCCGCTCCAAGACGCGCCGC
>DASPSI010000082.1:0-5885 GCA_035624015.1 Methylocystis sp. | reverse complement strand
AATTCGCACGGCGTCGCGCGCCGATCTCAAGGCGCCTTCGGCCGTCATCTGATCGGAGGTGGATTGGTCCACGGCCTGCTGCGAGGCGCCGCCGAAGGATTTCATCTTCTGGGCGCGCAGCAAGGTCACGTCTTGGAGCTTCAGCACGCCCGCCGCGGCGATGAGAGTCGACTCAGCGTTGAGCAGATCGGGGCTGTCGATAGTGAACAGCACGTCGTCCTTTTCGACCTTGTCGCCGACATTGGGGTAGGCGTTGATGACTCGGCCCTGATAGGGCGTGAACACCTGCACCAGCAGATTTTGGTTGTAGTCGATATTGCCGAACGCCTGACGCTGCTCGACGAAGGTCGCCGTGGCGACCTTCTCGATCTTGACGGAAGCGACCTGCTCGTCATTGAGATCGAGCGTCGCCTCCCCCGCCGCGGCTTCCGCCATGTGGTCGGATTGCGGCGGCTTGCTCGAGGTCAAAGCCGAATAGACTTTGGAGCCGGCGTAAAGCGCCGCGATGACGAGCGCGGCATAGAAGGCGTAGAGCGCCAAGGTTTTTTTGTCTCGACCCATTTGCGGTCCCTATGACGGCATAGCGCGATTCGACGTTGAGCCTCGAAGCTCATGCTCCGATTCTATGGCTGCGTATATGGCCGAGGCCATCGAATTGTGTCCACTGTTAGAATCGACACTTGATTCCCGCCGTCCTGTCAATCCTTATAGTGGCCCAGGCCGCTGTTGGTTTTGACACTAGACGCGGCTGGGACGTTGCTTGCACGATGGGTTCGTCATGCTCTAAGGCATTGCCGGCGTTCGAGCGAAGCTCGACCGATTCGGCGAGCCCCCGCGGAGTTATGACCGACGAAGCGCGTTTCAGATCGCTGAAACGCATGGCCTCATGAGCGGACGGGAACAGAAATCGTTGACGGCGAAACTGCATTCCAATCAGCGGCTTCCGCACACGTGTCGGCGCGCCCGCACCCAGCTGCGCGCGCCTCTTTGCGCGTCGCTTCTCGCCTTGAGTCTAGGGAGCTGCGCGGTCGGGCCGGACTTCGTCTCGCCTGAGCCGCCGCAGGTCGACCGCTACACCCCCGAGAAACTGACCAAGATCGGCTCCCAGCAGCTCGTCGTCGCGAAGGAGATTCCGCAGCGCTGGTGGGAGGTTTTCCACAACAAAAATCTGAACAGGCTCATCGAGGCCTCGATTGAGCATAATCCCGGCCTCCAGGCGGCCAACGCGGGCGTTCGGATGGCCTACTACAACGCCGAGGCGCAGAAGGGCAATTTCCTGCCCACCGTGCTGTTCAACTCCAGCGACACCACCAATTTGCAGTCGGGCGTGCAGTTCACCGTCACGCCCAACGCGACGACCAACCCTTACGGCTACTTCATTAAGCAACTGCAGGTCTCCTACACGCCCGACGTCTGGGGCGCGAACCGACGCCAAGTCGAATCGCTCGAGGCGCAGACCGACGCGGCGCGCTATCAGCTCGAGGCCGCCTATCTCGCGCTCACCACCAACGTCGCCGGCGCCGCCATCCAGGAGGCCTCGCTGCGCGGACAGATCGGCGCGACGCGCGAGGTGATCAAGGAAGCGCGCGACATGCTGACCATCCTGCGCAAGCAATATGCGATCGGCGCGGTCGCCGTCGCAGACGTGCTGGCGCAGGAGGCGCAACTGGCGCAAATGGAGCAGCTGCTGCCGCCGCTCGAGAAGGCGCTGGCGCAGCAACGCGACCTTTTGACCGCTCTCGCCGGCCAGTATTCCACCGCCGAGGTCCCGGAGACCTTCAATCTCAAGGCCGTCCCGCTGCCGCGCACCCTGCCGCTGACGTTGCCTTGCGCCTTCGTGCGCCAGCGCCCGGACGTGCGGCAGGCCGAGGCCAACATGCATTCGTCGGCGGCGCAGGTCGGCGTCGCCATCGCCGCGCGGCTGCCGAACGTCACGCTTTCCGCGCAAGGCGGCTACGGCGCCTACAGCTATGCGCAGCTGTTCACGGGAGCCGCGGGCTTTTACACGCTCGGCTCCAGCATCACGCAGCCGATCTTCGCCGGCTTCACGCTGCTGAACAAGCAGAAGTCGGCGGAGGCGGGACTCGTTCAGGCCGAGGCGCAATATCGGCAGGCCGTGGTGACCGCGTTCCAGAACGTCGCCGATGCGCTGCGCGCCCTGCAGGCCGACACCAAGGCCGTGGCCGCCGCGGTCCACGCCGAGGTCGTGGCGAAGAAGAGCTTCGAGATCGTCAAGCAGCAGTTCTTGATGCGGGAGGGCAGCGCGGTGAACATGTTGGCGGTTCTCAGCGCCGAGCAGACCTGGCTGCTCGCGGCGGTCGCGCGGATGCAGGCCGAGGGCAACCGCTTGGGCGACGTCGTGGGCCTGTTCATGGCGCTCGGCGGCGACTGGTCGGACGAGCATCTGAAGAATCTGACGCCGAACGTCCCGCGCGAGAATCCGTTTAGCGGCTTCGGCCTGCCGTCGCCGCAAGAGGTCGAGACGATCAACGGACCAGTCAATTCGAGCTGGTTCCCGACATTCCTGGAATAGAGGAGCGCCGCCATGAACAGAAGCATGACACGCCTTGCGGCTTCGTGCCTGATGGCCGTCGCCGCGCGCGGCGTCGCGGCTGCGGAGGAGCCCCCGGCGAGCGCGGCGCCGCCCGCGGCGCCTTTCGTCGCGCAGCCCGCGCCGAAATATTTATATTTCCCCGCTGTCGGGGACGCGCCTGCGGCCGAGCTGCCGCCGACCGCCGCGCCGCGCACAGCGCCCTTCGTCGCCCAAGCTGCGCCAAGATATTTCACTTGGACCGGCGGTTACGCCGGCTTCGAGCTCGGCGGCTTGTGGCAACGCCAGAGCGACGCCGCCAACGGCCCGCTGATCACTCTGGCCGGCTTCCCGAACCTGCCGGGCTATGTGGAGATCAGCGGCAACACCACCAGCGTGATTGCCGGCGGCCATATCGGCTACAACCAGCAGTTTGAAAAGCTGGTGCTCGGCGTCGAAGGCGACATCGAGGGGACGGACGCGACCTACACGGACTTCACCTACGGCTTGGGGTTTGGGCCCTACACGGTGAAGAACTACAATAATTTCCGCGCCTCGACGCGTGCGCGGGTCGGCTATGCGTTCGATCACGTGCTGCTCTACGCCACGGGCGGCGCGGCGTTTTCGGCGTTCCAATCGGAGCACAACTTCATCTTCGCCGGCAATCTAGACCAGTCGAGCTTCAATCCGATCGGCTGGACGGTCGGCGGCGGCCTCGAATACGCCTTCATGGGCGGCCTCTCGGCGCGGCTGGAGTATCGCTACACGGACTTCGGCGCCACGACGATCGCCTCGGTGGCGCCAGGGCTGACCTATCGGATCGGCGCGAGCGACCATGCGGTGCGCGCCGGGATCAGCTACCGTTTCTGGGCGCCGCCGCCCCCGGCCTACGCTCCCGCCGTCAGCAAATATTAATGGAGCGCCGTTCCGCGATGCGTTTCTTGCACGAAACCGCGCGGGTGCGTACGGGGCGCTTATGGGCGCTTTGCGCTACGCCGATCGAGGCTTCCGGGATCCGCGCAAGGCCGCAAGGCGCAAAAGCGTGACAGTAGTGTAGCTGCGCGACGCCGCAGCGAGGGAAGAGGAGAGATCGATGGGTCGGAAGCTCGCTTATGAGCTGATGGACGGCAGCGCGCCGAACAGCTATCTGATCCGTCTGACCGACGCGAAGCAGGCGGCCGCGCTCGGAATGGGGGAAGGTTTCGGCAAATCCTTCAAGTTGGAGCCGATTCCCGTGATCTACGACGAGGGCAACGGCGAGCTCGTACTCGCGCACGGCTTCGAGGATGCGACCGCTCAAGGGCGCATCGCCATGCGGGTTCTCGGCGAGGTCTATTGCGACGCCATGGATCGCATCCTGGCGCGCAAACGCAGCGGACAGGCCGAGAACAAATCGGGGCTTTCCCTGTCGTTTTTCTTGTAAGGGGCGCAAGTTGAGGCGGAGGGAGACCATGACGCGCGTCATGCCAGTCGCGCTGCTGGCGGCGTTGATCTGCGGGCCGGCGATCGCTCAGCAGTCGGGGGCAGGATCGAACGGGGGCTCGAGCACGAGTTCCGGCTCGAACGGAGGGGCGGGCTCCAACGGAGGGTCGAGGTCGAACGCCGGCCAGCAGAGGCCGCAGAAGGCTCCGCAGCAAGGGACGACCACCCCGGCGACGCACCACCACCACGACGCCAATGGCGCGAAAGGCGCGTCCTCGAGCGCTACGCAGCCGGAGACGACGCCGAAGTCAGACACTGGCGCCCTAGGCGACCACAAAAAGCCCACGACGCCGCGCGCTTTGCAGGCGGGAACGACCCCGCAGGGGGCAGGCGTCACCGCCAATTTCGCAAAAGGCCCGACGCCGAACGCCGCCATGATCGGCGCGCCTCCGACCTCTCCGCACTGGGGGGCGACCGCCAACGGGGCTGGCGTCGGCGCGAAACACGCGCCGATGGGCGCCATCTCCGTCGGCGCGCCGGCGATCTCTCCGCAGCCTGGGATCGGCATAAAGACGAGAGCGGGCGCCACCGCCAACAGCATAAGAGGCTTGCCGCCGAGCGCCTTTGCGGTCGGCGGGCGGGCGATGCTCAAGCCCGGCCAGGATTTCATCGGCACGAAGGTGACGGCGCCGGCGAAGTGACGGCGGCGACCGGAATCAGGAAGGCATTGCGCCGAGAGCCGTAGCGCAAGGCGCTAGCGCGCGGAAATTTTTTGACGATTGGACGAAAGCCTGTCACGTTGAGCGCCTAGCCTACATATGGCCTGTTCGAGGCGCGCCGCCCCTTGCCCATGAGGTCCGACATGAAACGCTTTGTCGAGGACATCGAAGAGCTTAGCGAGAAGAACAAGGACCTGCGCCGCGTCCTTCACACGAGCAAGCATCTCCAGCTCGTGCTCACCTCGCTTAAGCCCGGGGAAGAGACCGGCGACGACGTTCATCCGGAGCACGACCACTTCTTTCGGGTGGAGAGAGGCAAGGGCGAGTTGGTGCTGGAGGGCGATCGCATAAAGCTCAAGAGCAACGATGCGGTCATTGTTCCTGCGGGCGCGCACCACAACGTCATCAACACCGGCGAGAAGCCGCTGAAGATGTTCATGATTTATGCTCCCCCGCATGATCCGGTCGCGAGCGTCCCCGCCGCCGCCGCGACCGACGCCGAGCTGCAATAGGCCCGGCGAGCTCCTTCGCCGCGGGGCAAGGCCCGCAAGCCGTCGGCCGTGGGCGAATTCCTCAGGCGCCAAGGTCGAAACGCGCTCCGATTCGTCTCGGGCGCAACCTGGAGACGCGCGAAGAAATTTCAGCGCTCGCGCATTTTTGGCGCCCGGCCTTTTGACCTTCGCCGCGCCGCCGCGTAGAAGCAGCGCCAATTGAGACGAAACGACCTTCGCCGCCAGACCGCGGAACGAAGCGTCGCCAGCCGAGGAACGAAGGACAAATGCGCGTTTATTACGATCGTGACGCCGACATCAACCTGATCAAGGGCAAGAAGGTCGCCATCGTCGGCTACGGCAGCCAGGGTTTCGCCCACGCCACCAACCTCAAGGACAGCGGCGTCCCGGAGATCGCCGTCGCGCTGCGCAAGGGTTCCGCTTCCGCCGCCAAGGCCGAGGCCGCGGGGCTCAAGGTCCTGGAGGTCGCTGACGCCGCCAAATGGGCAGACGTCGTCATGATGCTGACCCCCGACGAGCTGCAGGGCGAGATCTATTCCCGCGACCTCGCGCCCAATCTCAAGCAGGGCGCGGCGCTGCTGTTCGCGCACGGCCTCAACATTCACTTTAATCTCATCGAGCCGCGCAAGGACCTCGACGTGGCGATGGTCGCGCCCAAGGGACCCGGCCACACGGTGCGCGGCGAATATCTGAAGGGCGGCG
>DASPSI010000081.1:0-3137 GCA_035624015.1 Methylocystis sp. | reverse complement strand
CCAGGCCTGCCTTACCCAGCCGCTGTCGCAAAACGCGCGCTATCGGCAGACCTGCATCGAGGGGCAAGGCGCGAACTATCCGACGACCGCCCAAATCCAGGGCGATCCCTCCAAGACGACGCGAGACGTCACGATCGCCGTACTTTCCGAAAACGCCTTTACGATGAACGGGGCGCGCTACGACTATTGCGGAGCGAGATGATGCGTCGCGCCGCGCTCCTTCTCCTTACGCTCGTCTCGACGATCGCTTTCGCGAGCGACTGTCCCAACGGCGACAATCTCCTCAAGAACAACACGCCGCTCAGCCAGCTCTGTCCGAACGGCTTTGGCCAGTTCAATCCCGGCGGGTTGCAGCAGGCCATCGGCAATCAGCCGACCAATGTCGCGATGATCACTGCCGCCGCCGAGCAGCAGGGCGTGCCACCCGATCTCGCGCTCGCCGTCTCCTATCACGAGTCGGAGGGGTTCAACTCCTGCGCGGGATCCGACACCGGCGTGAAAGGTCCGATGCAGCTCACGCAGCGGACCGGCAATAGCCTCGGCTACAACCGCGACGTCAACGAGCAGAACATCATGGGCGGCATGAAGCTGCTCAAGCAATGCGACAACAAATGCGGCGACACGGGCTTTTCCTGCCTCTCCGCCTGCTACAACGGCTCGCCGCGTCCCGGCGAGCAGGCCGGCTGGGCGCGGGGCGTGCAGAACGCCTATGGAAAGCTCCACAACGACCCGTCGCTTCTCGCCTCCGCAACGAGCAAATGCTCATCCTCAGGCGCGAATTCGAGCTGCCCCGACACCGCGGGCGGCGTGGTGGCCTCCTCGAGCGTTCCGAGCGCTGCTCCGACGCTCCCGAGCGTCAGCGCGCCGCCGGCGGTCGCCTCGAGCGACATCGTCGTCGCGCCGACGCAAATCTGAAGGGCGCTTTTGGCGGCGCGGGGGCTCGACCCGCGCCGACTGAACGAAACCCAATGGAGGCTTTGGAGGCGCGTCGCGCTGACCTACAATCTAATTTAGCCAACAGTCGCCCCGCCGCATTGCTCCGCGACCTTCGAACCTGAACCGGATTGGCGCCCGGGCGCTGTCCGCAGGCGCTCGCAGCTCTCGATCTTTCCGTAAAATTTGCGATCGGCGCCGCCGCTCGGCCGCGCCGCTGAGCTCTTCGGCCCGCAATCGCTCGCTCTCGACCCAGAGCCCGGCGGGTGGCTTTTCTGATTCTAGTAAACTATAAACTATGTTCCCACGAATCGACAGGGAGGAAAGCAGGCCCCCAAAAAGGAAAAGCCCGGCGCGACGGCCGGACCTCCCGAAAAGCTCGCCAGAGAAGGGACGGCAATCCCTTGCAGCCGAACACCAACCATGTTCGGCGATTCTAGCGGGCTTTTTACGAGACGCAAGAGGTTTCGCGCGTTTTGCGCCACGGAAATTCTTTGCCTGCTTTCCGCTTTCAGCGCGGAGAGCAAAGGATGACGCATGCCCAAACCTATGCGACGGGCCGCCGCTGCGATTGCGCGGCGAGCTGGCGCGCGAAAAAGCTGTTCGACGCGCCGCTGTTTGCGGTATCGCGCAAGGATCTGTTGAAAGCCGCGCGCGACGCCGTGCGCGCGCTCGAGCTCGATCGCAGCGAGCGTCAGCTGATCGAGTGCCTCGCCGTCTGCTTTGGCGAGCAGCAGCTCGCCTGCGGCCTCCTCTGCTGGCCGTCGAACGAGCATATCGAGAAGAAGACCGGCATGAGCGAGCGCACGATCCGCCGGGCGCTCATGAGCCTGCGGGATCGCGGCCTGATCGTCATGCGCGACAGCGCCAATGGAAAGCGCTTCCCGATCGCAAACGAGGAGGGCGAGATCATCGACGCGCGCGGCTTCGATTTGACGCCGCTCCATGCGCGGGCGGGCGAATTCGCGGAGCGGGCGCGCGCCCTCGATATCGACGACCGCTTGCGCCGGCAGCTGCGCGACGACCTCACCGCCGCCCGCAACGCGCTGCTCGATCTTTGCGCCGAGGACCCGTCCGGCGCCTATGAGGAAATTCTAGCGCGCGCGAACGCCATCGCGCGGCCCTCGAAGGACGGCGCGCCGGAGGAATTTGCAGCAATGATCGAGGCCTATGTGGCGCTCGCTGACGAGGCTCGCGAAATCCGGTATCGCGGCGATCCTCCAGCTGAGGCGTCCGGCTCTGCCGGTCATGCTGGCCGCCACTCAGAGCAAGACTCCAAACCCTTTATCGAAGATTGCAACGGCGCTGCGCGCAACTCCCCGACGCCATCCCACCTGCCCCACGATTCCAGACGTGAGGCTTTCCGAGAAGAGAGGGGCGGCGACGTTCGCCCAAACGAAAGGACGCTCGAGATCGCTGACAGCGCGATCCCCAAGGACCTCGCGCTTTGGCTCGCCGCCTGCCCCGAGCTCTCGGACTGGGGTCCGATCACGGCGATCGAGCGCGCGGCGGTTTCGGGCGCGCAACTCATTCGGGCCTGCGGCCTCTCTCGACGCGCCTTCGACACGGCCTCGACGCGCCTCGGCGCGGTCAACGCCGGCCTGCTTGGTCTCTTCGTCGTTCAGCGCCATGCCGATGGGGAGCAGAGCGGCGGCACGCCGATACGCTCGCCCGGCGGGCTTTTCGTCATGCTCGCGCGCGAGATCGAACGCGGACGCCATCCGCTCGAGGCGGAGCTGATCGCGATGCGGCGCCGGCGCGGGCGCCAATTGCACTGACCGCCGGGCGTCCGCGTTGCTTGGATCCGCATCGGCCTTTCGCGAGGTCGCTTTCTTTGAGGCGAGGCTCCGTCTGCTGACCGTCGTGCCGGCATGACGACGCGGCTTCACTAAGCGTGGGAGATGGCTCCTGATCTTCGCCTCGTTGTTGGCGCCGCCGGCCGTGGCGGTCCGCCCTTCTGCTGGCCCCACTTGCGCTCGGGCTTCTCGAAGGGGGCGGCGATGACGTCCTCGTAGGCAGGCTCGACCTCGACGCGTAATCGCCTCGGTGTTCCGAGCTAAGCATCGTTTGGGGCTCTGCGCGGTCGGGAATTCTCGTCGGGGTCGGTCGGCGGCCACGTTGATCGTGACGGTCGAAACGCGGAAGCGATGAGTTTCAGTGGCGTCCATCGGATGCCGAGCTTCTTTTGCCGCGGCTCAGCGTTC
>DASPSI010000052.1:0-34488 GCA_035624015.1 Methylocystis sp. | reverse complement strand
CTCCGATCTGAGCGCATCCAGAGCGCGGTGCGACGGATGCGGGATGCGTTCGAAAATCAGATCGACTGTGACAACGGAATCGAATGCATCCAAAGTCTGTTGGAAAACCATCGAGGGGCTGAAAGCGGGCCTCTTTCCTTGGAGCTATGGCGGGAACTGGGTGATGACGGCGTGAGGCAGGCGGCGTAACGGGGTTGGTGTCGAGCCGACCCGAACCTCCCGAAGGAGCGTTACGCCATGACCGAGAATAGAGTTGTTCCTCTCCGCCAGCCAGACGCAATCGACGATCCGCTCACCGAAATTCTGCGTTGCGGGGCTCGTCGGCTGATCGCCCAAGCTGTCGAAGCCGAATTTGAGACGTTTCTGACCTCGCATGCCGATTGCAAGTTGCCGGACGGCCGTCAACGCGTTGTCCGACACGGCCATGATCCGGCTCGCACGATCCAGACCGGCATCGGACCGATCGAAGTCGAGAAACCGAAGGCGCGCGATCGCGGAGCTGAGACCGCCGACGCGCGCATTCGCTATTCCTCGGCGATTCTGCCGCGATGGGCGAGGCGAACGAAAAGCCTGGACGCGCTTTTGCCGGCTCTTTATCTGCGCGGAATTTCCGCCGCCGATTTCCAGGAGGTCCTGACGGCCTTGCTCGGCAAGGATGCGCCGAACCTCTCGCCCGCCGTGATCGCGCGGCTGAAGGGCGAGTGGGAGGACGAGTATCGGCGCTGGCAGGCCCGCGATCTATCGTTTCGACGCTATGTTTACGTGTGGGCCGACGGCGTCTATCTGCAAGCGCGCATGGAGCCGCAGGCCGAATGCATGCTGGTGCTGATCGGCGCGACGCCCGAGGGCAAGAAGGAACTGATCGGTTTCCAGACGGGCATGCGGGAAAGCGCGCAAAGCTGGAAAGAATTGCTCGTCGGTTTAAAGGCGCGCGGCTTTTCGATCGCGCCGGAGGTCGCGGTCGGCGACGGCGCCCTTGGCTTTTGGAAAGCTCTCGATGAGACGTTCCCGTCGACGCGCCATCAGCGGTGCTGGCAGCACAAGACGTTGAACGTGCTCGACAAGCTGCCAAAGTCCATGCAGCCGAACGCGCATAAGGACTTGCGCGAGATCTGGCTGTCGCCGGACCGCGCGGCGGCGGATGCGGCCATCACTTTATTCGCGGACAAATATGCGCCCAAATACGACAAGGCCGTCGACTGCCTTCTCAAAGACCGGGAGGCGCTGCTGACGTTTTTCGATTTTCCCGCCGAGCATTGGGCGCATCTGCGCACCTCGAACCCGATCGAAAGCGTGTTCGCGACGGTGCGGCATCGCACGGTGCGCATGAAAGGCGCGCTCTCACAGGACACGGCACGCCTCATGGTGTTCAAGCTGGTGATGACGGCGTCGAAAAGCTGGCGGCGACTGCAAGGCCAAAATCAGTTGCCAAAAATCATCGAGGGCGTAACATTCCGTGACGGAATCGAAGTTGCCCGCGAAGACAAAGCCGCCGCTTGATTTACGCCGTCACCCAAAATCCGCCATAGCTCATGCGAAGACGCGGGGAATTTCTTGGCCCGTTGCAAAATGGCCACAGGCGCGCTCCGGCGCCTTCGCGCGCCGGAGGCGAAACGATCCTTTAAAGAACGCGCGTCTTACAGGTCGCTTTGCTCCTCTGGCGACGACGCCGCCCTTCGAGGCCCAACGCGCGTTTGACAAGGCGGGCGGCAGGCGTCGCCGCCACGCCCTTGGCGTTTCCTCGGCGCCTCGCAAAGCCCAAGAAATCGCAAAAGACAGAGATCGCTGATCCTGCTTCCCGGTCAGGCTCTAGGATCCAACTTGCGCCCGGTCTTCCGACAGACATGTCTGCGCGCCTTGATCATGTGGCGGTCGATCGTGCGGACCGAAACGCTGAGCCGCTCGGCGATTTCGGGATAATTCAGTCCGACGACGCGATTGAGCAGGAAGGCTCTGCTGCAAGGAGGCGGCAGCTCCGCAAGAGCGGTTTGCAGGCTTTGAACCTCCATTGTGGCTTCCATCGGGGCGTTGCCGGCGCTCATCTCAAAGTCGGCGCATTCGAGCTCGCACTGGCCCGATCTGATTTTGGCCTTCCTCATCAGGTCGATGGTCAGATTGGCGGCGATCTTGAACAAATAGGCGCGCGGGGATTGGAGCGTTGCGGACGCTCCATGTTGAAGAATGTGGAGGTAGGCGTCTTGGACAATGTCCTCCGTTTCCTGTGAGCCGAGGCGGCGCCGGACGAATCTGCGAAGGTCCGCGGCATGATTTCGATAAAGGTCGGCGACCTCAGGGTCAGCAGTGCACATAATTCGCCCCAAAAGATGTTTGCAGCTTCGCGGTTGCGCAAGAAGTCGAACCTCGAGCGAGCTGGGCGCGCGAATGCGGCGGCCTTGCGCCTAGGCGCGTATCGCTGTGCGTGTGCGACGCCGACGCGTTGGGATGATCGAGGAAATCTCAGCGGCGTGAATCTTTAAGCAGATGCACGCGCGAGTTTGGCCAGCTGACGCCGCCTAGGCGAGCGGAAGACGCGAATGCCCTCGCGGCGGCTTCCCGGGGGAAGCAGCAGCGCTCACCTCTCGCCCTTTGCAAGGCGTCCGAGGCGCGTTCTGATGTCTTCGATTACGGCGCAGGCGTTGATAGCTCGACCGAGCGTCACGCCAGGCGCGGCGGCCCGCGAGCCGCGAATTGAGAGCGAAATACCGCGGTCCGAGGAAATTCGCGCTGCGAAAATAAGTCGATCGCGCGGGGCGCTGGCTCGTTTAAAATTTCGGTGATGACAGCGACGGAAGCGGCAAGCGCGGCGCTGCTGCAGTTGACGATGCAGCACTGACCGTGATGCTGACTTCTCCCTTGCGGCGCGTCTGGGGCGGCCTTGCCGCAATCTGGCCTGGTTACGAATTGTCCGGATAGGGACGCACGAGGAACGGCAGGAGCGCTGAATGCAACGAGAGCGCTCAGCACGAGCGCAACGGCTGCGGCGGACCTTCTCCACAACGCCTGCGGGTCCTTGCTCATATGGCCTCGTCGAGCGCTACAAACCCACCACGCCGGCGACGCTCGCTCCTTTTCCCTCATCCTGCGCTGTTGCGCTCGGGATGCTTCTTCAGTGGCGAAATACGTCTTTCGTCGGCTCTTTAATGCTCTAGCATTGCGGCGCGGAGCTCGCAATAGTGTTGTTGGCATTCGGACGAATTTGCTCTTCGCGCGGGTGCGCCACGCAGGACGCTCGCGACAGGAGACGATACGTCTGCAGTGCGGCGATATTTGCGAAAGCAGCAATTCTAAAAGTGGGCTGACTTTGGCGGTCATTCGATTTTTTTGGCGGCGGGGAGGCTTGGCGGGAGGGTGAAGGTGGCGAGGGCTTCGAGGAGTTCCGGCCAGCCGGGGAAGACCACGAAGCTCATCAGCGTCCCGACATAGGCGAAGAAGTTGGTTCGTTTTTCTGCCGCCTCGCGCGCCCTCCGCCAGGGCGGCTCCAGGAGGTCGAGAACCGTGTGCCAAGCGAAGGCCAGCATGTTGAGGGCGGCGAGCGTCATGGCCAGATAAGTCTCGCCATGGCCGAAGTTGTGCTCGAGCTCATAGCCGTGGTTCTTGAGCACGTTGAAGCTCTCGTTCTCGATCTTTCATCGCGCGCGGCCGCAGGCGACGACGTCGGCGACGTTCTGCTTGGCGACGTCGAGAGAGGTGACGAGGGCCGTCTTGTATTTCACGACGCCCTTGGCGTCCAAAATCTCGAAGCCGATCCAGTTGACCCGCACGGAGCCCTTGCCGTCACGCAGAGGAACGTCCTTGATGAAGCGGTAGCGCAGGGTCTCGAAAGACTTGCCCTTCTTGACCTTCTGCTGATGACGCTCCAGCTCGGCGCCGTCGATGAAGTCGTAGAGCGCCTTGTGCGAGGCTTCCTTGGCCGTGAAGATGAAGTCGTCGCCGTTGTCCTCGAGCATCTTGGCGACGCTGTGGCAGGCGAAGAGATCGTCGGCGAGATAGGCGGGGCGCAGGGGCTTCAGGCGCACGCCGTGCTTGTCATGCCAGCGTTTGACGGCGTTGCGCTCGCAATCCTGCTTCTCGGCGCCGTCCTGCCTGGCGATGAACTCGGGGCAGAGCGGCACGACCTTGGAATGCCCCGGCGCGACGACGGTCGCCGCCAGCATGGAGTGGTAGCTCTCGATCTTGCCGTTGGCCCGCTTGCGCGTCTGGCAATGCGCGCAGCTGATCTTCTGGCTGCAGAAATATTCGGTCCCGTCGAGGGCGATGAGGGTTCTGCCGCCGAGCCGGCCGAAGGCCGCGCGCAGCGCGGCCTCTTGCAGCAGCCGCTCCATGCGCTCGAAGCAGGGCGCGAGAGAAGCGGGATCCGCGCCGTCGAGCATATCGCCGATGTAATTGTCGGACGGGATTTTCTCGATGCCGAACAAGCTCTGACAGTTCGATCGGCCCTGGCCCTTCTCCAGCGCGCGCTGGAAGGAGAGAAAGGAGGCGCTCTGCATGAAGAACAGGGCGAAGGCCGACAGCCCGAAATCCGCCATGGCGATAGTGCCGCCGCGACCCTTGCGTGGGTCGGGAAAAGCGGCGCAGACGGCCTTCAAGCCCGAGAGAAGCGACGGCAAAACCTCCATCCCCAGGCTGAATCATTTTTTCGATGATTCGGGAATCCTAAAAATTTCCCACTTTTAGAATTGCTGAGCGGCGTTGACACTAATCCGCCGCCGGCGCCCTCAAGCTGCCCCCATGCCGGCCCACCGCCCCCAAAACCCTGTTGCCCTTCACCCGCACCGCGCCAGAGGCCACGAGCCGCAGCGCCAGCGGATAGATCCGATGCTCCTGCTCCAGCACGCGCTCAGCCAACGTTTCCGGCGTGTCGCCGTCCAGCACCGGCACGGCGGCCTGAGCCACGATTGGGCCTTCGTCCATCTGCGGGACTACGAAATGCACCGTGCAGCCGTGAATCTTCACGCCGTCGGCCAGCGCCCGCTCGTGCGTATGCAGGCCGCGATAAGCCGGCAGCAGGGCGGGGTGGATGTTGAGCATTTTCCCCGCCCAGCGCCCGATGAACCAGGGCGTGAGCAGCCGCAGGAAGCCCGCGAGGCAGATGAACTCGATTCGATGCGCCTCCAGCACGAGCTGCATCGAGCGCTCGAACTCCTCGCGCCCGGCGAAGATCTTGTGATCGACAGCCGCCGTCGCGATCCCGCGCGATTTGGCGTGGATGAGACCTTGGGCCTCCGCCCGGTTCGACAGCACCAGCGCGATTTCCGCCGGAAAATCCGGATCCGCAGCCGAAGCAATCAGCGCCTCCATGTTGGAGCCGCGCCCCGAGATCAGCACCGCCGTGCGCAGCCGCCTCACAGCTTCAGCGTTCCGTTATAAGCCACGCGCTCGGCGCCTGCCGCAGCCTCGATCGCGCCGAGGCGCACGGGCGCCTCGCCCGCCTTCCGCAGCGCCGCCTCGGCCTCCTCGACGCCGCTTCGCGCGACGGCGACGACCATGCCGATCCCACAGTTGAAGGTCCGCAGCATCTCGCTCTCCGCGACCCCGCCCGTCCGGCTCAGCCAGCCGAACACCGGTGGGGCGGCGATCGCCGAAAGATTGATCCTTGCGCCAAGCCCCCTAGGCAGCACGCGCGGGACGTTGTCGGGGAAGCCGCCGCCGGTGATATGCGCGAGCGCCAAGATATTATCGGTCCCCCGCAGCGCCGCGAGCAGCGGCTTGACGTAGATGCGCGTTGGCGTGAGTAGCGCCTGTGCGAGGCTCTGTCCTGGCGCGAAAGGCGCGGGCGCGTCCCAACCGAGGCCGCTCCGCTCGACGATCCGCCGCACGAGCGAGAAGCCGTTCGAGTGCACGCCCGAAGACGGCAAGCCGAGCAGAATGTCGCCCTCAGAAGCTGGCTTCGGCAGCAGGCGCTCGCGCTCCACCGCGCCGACCGCGAAGCCTGCGAGATCGTAGTCGCCCTCGGCATAGAGCCCCGGCATTTCCGCGGTCTCGCCGCCGAGCAGCGCGCAGCCCGCCTCTATGCAGCCCTCCGCAATGCCCATGACGACCGATGCCGCGGCCTCGGGGGAAAGCTTGGCGGCCGCGTAATAGTCGAGGAAGAACAAGGGCTCGGCGCCCTGCACGACGAGATCGTTCACGCACATGGCCACGAGATCGACGCCGATCGTCTCGTGCTGGCCCGATAGAATCGCGATCTTAACCTTGGTGCCCACCCCGTCGTTCGCGCCGACGAGCAGCGGGTCCGTAAATCCCGCCGCCTTGAGGTCGAACACGCCGCCAAAGCCGCCGATCTCGCCGTCGGCGCCCGGACGGCGCGTCGCCCACACGGCGGGGCGGATGAGGTCCACGAGCCTGGCGCCGGCGTCGATGTCGACCCCAGCCTCGGCATAGGTCAGACCTTGGGCGGCTTTCTGCGTCATTTCAACTCCGTCGTCCGTCATCCCGGCCAGGCCCCGACGGGCTCCAGCGCCGGCGCCATCTCGATCGCGACGCGGCGCACGGCGCGGCGCGGGCCTACGGGGCGGTAGAGCTGCTTTGTCGCCTCCACGAGGTGCACGCCGCCGCCGGGCAGCGAGAAGCGGCCGGCGATGCGCTCGAAGGCCGGCGCCGAGCGCAGCAGCGAGGGGCGTGCGAAGGGCGGAACATAGAGCGCCTCGCCCCAGTAGATCGGCAAGAACAGCGCCTCCTGCAAAAGATCTTGCAGCTGGCCGCGCGAATAGGGACGCCCGTTGCCGAAAGGCGTGGTGTCGAGCCGCGCCCAGAGCCCCGTGCGGCTCGGGGCGACGATCAGCACGCGGCCGCCGGGCGCGAGAATGCGCCAGATTTCATCCAACAGGTCGTGCGGATGCTCGCTCGTCTCCAGCGCATGGATGATCAGAATGCGGTCGATGCTGGAGTCGGGGAGAGGCATCATGGTGGCGTCGACGAGCGCCGTGTCCGACTTGCCGTTGATCGGCCAATGCATGACGCCCTGGGCCGCGGGCATGAAGGCCAGCACCCGCTCGGCCTCGATGGCGTAGTCGACGAGATAGGGCGTGGCGTAGCCGAGCCCCAGCACGCGCAGGCCCTTGATCTGCCGCTCCCATCGCGCGCGCAGCACGCGCCCGACGATCCGCCGCGCCACGTCGCCGAGCGGGGAATCGTAAAAGTCCCTGAGATTTACGACGTCCAAGGTCATGGCGCGGATCATTGGGCCGAAAGGAAAAGGATTGCAAGCCGCGGTGGGCGGCGTCCAGGGACACTTGCTGTCCGAACGCGGGCTCTGCTATCACGCCAGCGTCGCGAAACGAGCGGCGCCTGGGTTTCGTCATTGCGAGCGAAGCGAAGCAATCCAGGGACTGCCTCCGCAGTGATCGCGTTTCGACGTTCGGCGCGGAGGGCTTCCTCTCAAAAAGTTGCGCCCGCGACTCCTGGATTGCTTCGCTCGCAATGACGATCGTCTCGCTCGGCTTGGCGCGCCAACCATTCCACGCCGCAACAGTCTTGAGGAACGCCGCTCCATGCTGTTCTATGAGCCGCTGTTCCTGTTCCTGTTCGCCCCTGCCGTCTATCTCGTCTACGAGCTCGTGGGCGCGCGCGCAACGCTGCGCGCTCTCATTCTGCTCCTCGCGAGCTTCGCCTTCTACGCCTGGAGCGAGCCAGTCTTCATCTGGGTGGTTCTCGTCTCGATCGCCGTCGATCTTCTCGCCGCGCAAAAGATCGCCGCCCTCGGCGAGACCGCGCCCGCACGGCGCTGGTGGCTCGCCTTCGGGGTCTGCGCCAATCTCGCCGTCCTCGTCTATTACAAATATACGGGCTTCATCGTCCAGAACCTCGATGCGATGCTGCCGGGAGCGCTCGCGCTCGCGGTCCCCAAGATCGCGCTCCCCGTCGGCGTCTCCTTCATCGTTTTCGAGAAGATCACCTATCTCGTCGACGTCTACCGCAAGATCACTGCGCCGGCGAGGAGCGCGCTGCTCTATGCGCTCTATGTGCTGTTCTTCCCCAAGCTGCTCGCCGGGCCGATCATCAAGTATCACGACATCGCAGCGCAATTCGAGTCCTGCCCCAAGGGCCGCATCGACGATTTCTCCGCTGGATTTGCGCGCTTCATGCTGGGCGTCGTGAAAAAGGTGCTGCTCGCCGACGCGCTCGCCAGCGGCGCCGATCTCGTCTTCGCGCATCCGCCAAGCGAGCTTGGCTTCACCGAGGCCTGGGCCGGCGTGATTTTCTTCACCTTCCAGATCTATTTCGATTTTTCCGGCTATTCCGACATGGCGATCGGACTTGCGCGCATGTTCGGCTTCCGCCTGCTCGAGAATTTCGACTGCCCTTACGTCGCGACGACGGTGACCGAGTTCTGGCGACGCTGGCACATGTCGCTGACGAGCTGGATTCGCGAATATCTCTATTTTCCGCTTGGCGGCAGCCGCGTCGGCCCGTGGCGGACCAATTTCAATTTGTGGCTGTGCTTTCTGGCCTCGGGCGTCTGGCACGGCGCCGCCTGGACCTTCGTGGCGTGGGGCGCCTATAATGGAGCCTTCCTGGCGCTCGATCGGATGTTCCTGGCCAAAAGCCTCGGCCGCCTGCCGGCGCTGCTCGCCAATCTCATCACCTTCCTCGTCACAATGATCGGCTGGACGATTTTTCGCGCGACCTCGCTCGGCCAAGCCTTCGGCCTGCTGGGGCTGATGGCGCAGCCGTTTGCGGCTTCGCCCGAAGGCGAAGTCTTTCCCGCCTATTACTGGCTCGCGGCGGCGGTCGGCGCGGCCATCGTCATTGCGCAGCGCGCGGAGCTCATGATCGAGGGGCTCGACTGGGTGGCGCTGGCGCGCCGCCGCGCCTTCGCGGCGAATTCGGCGCTGGCGGCTCTCTTCGTCGCCGCGCTCGCCGAGGCGCTGGCCGAGCCGTTCAAGCCCTTCATCTATTTCAGGTTCTAGGCCATGAGTCAGCGCCTTCTCGAACGCTCGCCGATCTTCGCCTGCGCCGGCTTCATCCTCTTTCTGTTTCTCGCGAATCTATGGAATTTCGCACTCGACCGCGACTGGCCGAAGCTGCGCATCCGAAGCGCGCAGCCTTTGAATGGTCTGACCAGGCCCGAACCCGCGCCCTGGACCCTCGAGGCCTTTCTCAACGGCGAGACGCAGCGTGCGGTGTCGGCCAACGTTGGCCGGCTGTCGCCGGTCTTTCCGATTTCGGTGCGCGTCAAGAACCAGGCGCTCTACTCCCTGCTCGGCCTCTCGGGCGCCGCCAATCTCGAGATCGGTCCCGGCGGACAGCTCTTCGGCAGCTCCTATCTTGACGAGTTTTGCGCGCGCGGCGCGCCAGCGGGTCCCGCGCGGCTCGACGCCTGGGCGGAGAAGGTCGCCGAGACCTCCTCGCGGGCGAAAGAGCTCGGCAAGGGTTTCGTCTATCTGTTCGCGCCCTCCAAAGCCGCGCACGCGCCGGAGTATATTCCGCTCAATCGCCGTTGCCCGGCGCTAGGCGCGGACCAGACGCAGCAAAAACTCGCGCCCTATCGCGACGCGCTCGCGTTGCGCGGCGTCCCGTTTGTCGATGCGGCGCGCTTGCTGCGCGAGGCGAGCGCGGTCTATCCGATTGATCTTTTTCCGCGCGGCGGCGTCCACTGGAATCTGCTCGGGGCGGGGCTCGCGCTGCGCGAGGCGAGCAGGGTGCTGGCGGCGGAGCCAGCAGGCTCGCCGATCGGCGATTACGAGTTCGACTGGCGGGAGGACGACGAGGCCAAGGGGGTCGATCGCGATCTCCTGGACCTGCTCAATCTATTGTGGCCGGACGATCACTATCCGACGGCGGCGATTTTTCGCACGGCGCTCCCGGGGGGCTGCGCGCGCGCCCCGAAGCTGCTTTTCGTCGGCGACAGCTTCTTGCGCGAGATCATCATCGCGGCGGCGCAGGCGCCCTGTCCGCCGATCATCGAGCACTGGTTTTACGCCCAGAACGACGAAGGCGGCGTCGGGCTGCTGCGCTTTAAGACGCAGCCCGGGGAGACCGGCAACGGCGAGCGGCTCGTTTCCGATCTGGCGCTGCTGCCGCAAAGCTTGCTCGAGGCCGACGCGATCCTGCTGGAGGAGAACGAGCACAACGTCATGGAGCTGAATTCTGTGGGCAACCTTTATGATGCGGCGAAGGCGTCGAAAGACGAGCGAAGAGCGTTGAAGTAGTCTCGCTGCTTCCGAATGCGGCCTTCCGGGCCGACGAAAGCCGCATCACACTGGCAGCGTCACCGTCGCGCGCAGCCCTCCGAGCTCGCTGCGCTCCAGCGTCAAGTCTCCCCCATGCGAGCGCGCGATGTCGCGCGCGATCGCGAGTCCCAGACCAGAATTGCCGGTGTCCTGATTGCGCGACTCGTCCAGCCGAAAGAACGGACGGAAGGCGTCCTCCAGCCGATCGACCGGTATGCCCGGACCATCGTCGTCGATGTGGATCGTCATCGTCTTCCCGTCGTTCGTCGCGCAGAGATCGATACGCTTGCCGTAGCGCTGGGCGTTGCCGACAAGGTTGGCGAGCAGGCGCCTGATCGCCGCCGGACGCGTCACGATCTTCGACTCGCCCGCAACATTGAGCCGCGCGTCGATGCCTAGCTTCTGCGTGTCGGTTTGCAGGTCCTTGAGCATCGCGCCGATGTCGGTCTCAGACGCTGCTTCCCCCCCGTCTCCTCGTGCAAAAGCGAGATAGGCCTCCACCATGCGCTCCATTTCGTGGACGTCCTTGCTCATCTCCTCAGTCTCGGGACCCTGCGGCAGCAAGGCGAGGGAGAGCTTGAAGCGCGTAATGATAGTGCGCAGATCATGCGAGACGCCCGTCAGCATCGTCGTGCGCTGCTCGATCGCGCGCTCGACGCGCGCTTTCATCTCCAGAAAGGCCTGGCCGGCCTGGCGCACCTCGCGCGCGCCGCGGGGGCGGAAGAAGACCTCGCGGCCCTTGCCGAATTCTTCGGCGGCTCGCGCAAGTCGCAGGATGGGGCGGATCTGGTTGCGCAGGAAGGAAGTCGCGATTCCGATGATGACGATAGAGGCGAGAGTCGTCCAGATAAAGAAGATGTGCGAGTTCGAAGCGTAGGCCTGCGTGCGCGTCGTGGTGATCTGGAGCGTGGCGTCGTCGAGCGCGACGCGAATCTCCACGAAATTGCCCTTGCTTGTGTCGATCCAAAACGGATAGCGCACGTGCTTCGACAATTCGTTGGTCAGCGTGTGGTCGAGCAGGGAGAAGAAGCCCTTGGGCGTCGGCTCGGGCAGCGGGCCCTTCGGCAGCACGACGAGCTGCATCGAGAGGTCGACGCCGGCGATGAGCGTCAGAAATTCCTGGCGCTGGCTGTCCGGAAAGCGCGCGTAAAGGTCGGAGATTGCGGCCACGTCGCGCGCAACGCTGGCGGAGAGGCGGTCGGTGATGGCCTCCCAATGGCGCTCCATGTAGACATAAGCGACCGCCGATTGCAGCAGCACGATCGGCAGAATGACGATCAGCAGCGCCCTGGCGTAGAGCCCTTTGGGCATGCGGTCGTGCAGCCAGCCGGCGAAGGCGCGCCACAGGCGGCGCGGGGCGTCGATGGCTTGAAGGACTTCCACGTTCATGGCGTCGGCCTGACTCTGGTTTCGGTGACGAGACGATATCCCCGTCCGCGCACCGTCTGCAAGCAGTGCGCGGCGGGGGCGAGCTTGCGCCGGAGCCGCGCAATCTCCACGTCGACGCTGCGCTCGCTCGCTTCGGCGTCACCTGCGGGGCCGTCGCGCTGCGCGAGGCGCCCGCGCGAGACCGGGCCCTCTTCGCTGCAAAGAATCCGCAGCAGGTCGCGCTCCCGCGTCGTCAGATGCACCGGCGCCCCGCGTTGAAGCAAGACTCCCTGCGGCGAGTCGAAGGCGAATTCGCCGAAGCGCGCGACGCTCGCCGCCTCGCGCGAGGCGGCGCGCGCGCGTTTCAGGATGCTCGCGATGCGCAGCGAGAGCTCCCGCGGCTCGAACGGCTTGCCGAGATAATCGTCCGCGCCGGCTTCGAGGCCCTCGACGCGCGCCTTGGTCTCGGAGCGGGCGGTCAGCATGAGGATCGGCGCGTCGGAGAGCGGCGGCGCGGCGGCGCGCAGCTTCTGCGCAAAGGCGAGACCGCTTTCGCCCGGCATCATCACGTCGAGCACGATGAGGTCGAAGCTGAGATCGTTGAGCCGCGCCGACGCCTCGGCAGCGCTGGCGGCGGCGCTAACGCGATAGCCTTCCGCAGAAAGATAGCGCGACAGCAGGCTGCGGATGCGGCGGTCGTCGTCGACGATCAGCAGATGCGCGGCGTCGTCGGCGATGGCGGTCATGGCGTTCGCTCCATCTTCGCGCGTTCCCCGGCGTCCCGCGGCGCGCCGGCCCGGAAACGCTAAGCTAGATGACTATATTGACATAATTCGGACCGGTGGCTAGTGCTGCCAAAAAGACGCCGGACCGTGGTTCCGGAGCGCGACTTCTTGGAGAAACCGGATGTCCTTGCCGCCCTTCGATCAGCGCGACGGCCATATTTGGCTCAACGGCGCGCTCGTTCCGTGGCGCGAGGCCAAGCTTCACGTATTGTCGCACGGCCTGCACTACGGATCCTCCGTGTTCGAGGGCGAGCGCGCCTATGGCGGCGTCATCTTCAAGTCGCGCGAGCACACGGAGCGGTTTCATCGCTCGGCCGAGATCCTCGACTTCAAGATTCCTTACAGCGTCGACGAGATCGAGGCGGCCAAGGACGCCGTGGTCAAGGCCAACGGCCTTAAGAACTGCTATGTGCGTCCCATCGCCTGGCGCGGCAGTGAGATGATGGCGGTCGCGGCGCAGAACTCGACGATCCATGTCGCCATTGCGGTGTGGGACTGGCCAAGCATGTTCGACGTCGCGACCAAGATGAAGGGGATCAAGCTCGATATCGCCGAGTATCGCCGCCCGGATCCGCAAACGGCGCCGTCGCTCGCCAAGGCGGCGGGCCTCTATATGATTTGCACCATTTCGAAGCATCGGGCCGAGCGGCGCGGCTATGCCGACGCACTGATGTTCGATTGGCTCGGACGCATCGCCGAATGCACCGGCGCCAATGTGTTCTTCGTCGCGGACGGCAGGCTGCACACGCCGCTGGCCGACTGTTTCCTCGACGGGATCACCCGCCGCACGGTCATCGATCTCGCGCGCCGCCGCGGGCTGGAGGTCGTCGAGCGCCGCATCATGCCGGAAGAAATGGCGCAGATGGAGGAGTGTTTCATCTGCGGCACAGGCGCTGAGGTCACGCCGGTGAGCGAGATCGGGCCTTATAGGTTCGCGCCGGGCGAGATCTCGCGGCTTTTGGTGGAAGATTACTCCAACGAGGCGCTGCCTAAGTAGCTTCGGCGCCGCGCGGCGCGGCGCCTAGCTTTAGCCTCCGCAGTCGCTATAGCCTTAGCGTCAGGGCTTGAGCGCGGGGCCATGGCGATGCGTCCGCTTCCGATACGGTTCGTCGCTCAGATAGATGATATGCGGGTTGGGCGCCGCGGGCGCCGAGACATCGATGAAAGTCGGCCCGGAGCCCGCCCGCGAGGCGGGCCGCGGCCTGTAGGTCGACGCAGCTGCGGGCTCATAGGCCGGCGGTGGCGGGAGGTATCCCAGGGCAGGGTAAAATCCTGCGCCACGCGACGGGTAGTCATAGCCGTAGTCATCGCCGAGATCGCCGTACCAGACGCCGCCGCCGCCCCAATATCCGCCGTCGTTTCCATAGCTGTCGCCGTAACGGTTGCGGTAGCGTCCGCCAAGGCCATAGCGTTGGAAATAGCCGCCAGTGTAGCCGTCATAGCCCTGGCCGTAGCGGCCACCGCCGTAATAGCCGCCGTAGCCGCTGTAGGCCGAGCCGTATCCCCCGTTGTTCGGAACCCAGTGCATGCCGACGCCGTTGCCATAGGCGCTGCCGCCGACCCAGTGTCCGCCGGTGTTCATCTCGCCCTGGGCGGGAAGGAAGCTGCGGTTCCAGCTCATCGGGCCGCCGCGGGAGGCGTTGCGGAAGCCGCCATGAGAGCCGCCGCCCCGGCCGGCTATCGCGTCGTCGGCGGCCAACGAGGCGGCGACCGCCAGGATCACCACGCCGGCGGTGTTCAGGCTGAAAATGATGCGCATGTCCTCGCCCTTTCGTATCGAATTAAGCCGATTGCCGGTTCAGACAACCGGAATCCGCACGATTTCGGGACGCCAGAGCGTCACGAGGACGAAAGGGCAAGAGTTGGGCCGCGTTTTAGGCGGTCAAGCGCCGATGCGCGCCTTGACCGCCTGCTCGGCCAGCGTCTTGCCGAGCGACCATACCGCCGAGGGCGCGTCATGAGCGTCCTTGATCACGGCGTCGAAAGAATTGAGAATCCAGCCGCAGTCTTCGTCGGTCAGGATCAAGGGCGGCAGCAGCTTGATCGTATGGGCGCCGTGGCCCGCGACTTGTGTCAGAATTTTGTGATCGCGAAACAGCGGCACGTTGATGAGCTGGCAGAACAGCCCCGCGTTCACGGTCTCGAGCAGGTTCCAGGCGGCCTTGAGCTTGAAGGATTTCGGCGGGCCAAACTCAATGCCGATCATCATTCCGAGCCCGCGCACGTCGTGGACGAACTCGTAGCCCTCGGCCATCCTCTTGAACGTATCGATGAGACGCGCGCCTTTGGCGGCGGCGTTCTCGATCACGCGTTCGTCTTCCAGAACCTGCAGCGTCGCGATGCCTGCGGCCATGGCGAGATCGTTCTTCGAAAAGGTCGAGCCGTGCACGACCGAACGGTCCATGCGGTCGAACACTTTTTCGAAGATCCACTTTTTCGTGAGCGTGACGCCGATCGGCACATGGCCGCCGGAGAGCGCCTTCGCCATGGTGACCATGTCCGGCTCGACGCCGTAATGCTCGATCGCCAGGAACTTGCCGGTGCGTCCGACGCCAGTCTGAATCTCGTCGGCGACGAACAGCGTTCCGTATTTCTTGCAGAGCTCGGCGACGCCGCGCAGATAGCCGTCGCTCGGCATGTTGACGCCTTTGCCCTGAATCGGCTCGACGAAGAAGGCGGCGACGTCGCGCGCGCGCAGCGCCTGCTCCAGCGCCGGCAGGTCGTTGAACGGAACCTCGCGCGTGTTCGGCAGATGCGGCTCGAAGCCCTTCCTGAATATCTCGTCGCCGTTCATCGCGAGCGCGCCGTAGGTGAGCCCGTGAAACGCGTGGGCGCAATGAGCGATGTATGGCCGGCCCGAGGCGGCGCGGGCGAATTTGATCGCGGCCTCGACGGCTTCCGTCCCCGAATTGGCGAAGAACGCCTTGTCGAGGAACGGAACGCGCTTCAGGAGCATCTCGGCGAGCACGCCCGCGAGAACGGAGACGTCTAGCGCCGCGAGGTTCGCCGATTCGCCCATGATCACGCTTGCGAGCGCTTCGCGGATTTTGGGATGGTTGCGCCCGAGCGCGAAGACGCCCCAGGCCGAGAGCAGATCGAGGTAGCGCGCGCCGGCGCGATCATAGAGATAGGGGCCGACGCCGCGAACGAAGCCCACGTCATTGCCGAGGGTCTTGAGCACGCGCACCCACATCTCGTTGAGATACGTGTCGTGCAGGGTGTAGCGCTCGCCCTCGCGCGCGGCGCAAAGCGCCATCATGTCGTAGGAATGCTTGCTCGGGGTAAGGGTCATGACATGTTCCAAAGGTTGACGGCTCGGGGCTTCAGGCGCCTCGCGAACGGAGAGGGCCAGGCGTCCCTGTCGTTTGGGCGCCTCGGGGCTCTCAGCTTCTCGCGCGAAGGCCGCGGCGGCGCATGGTTAGGCTTTCGCTGAGGCTTCTCGCCCGTTTAGCCCAGGAGCGACGCTGGGTCGAGCGTCTTCTTGCCGGGGCGGCGGCGAACCATCAACTCTGCGCGCGCATCGATGTCAACGTTGAAACGGGCGGAAGCTCCGCACGCTTTCCACAGCAAAGGTCCATGAAACGCAAAAACTATCTTGGAGGAAACGGCGCCAATGGTATCCTGATGTTAATGATTCGACGGCGCGACGGGATAAACGATCAATAGCCGGCGTCCCGCGGTCTCGGCGTCTTGCGATGTTACGCACAGGAGCGGTCAGTTGGAAGCGAAGCCGAATTTTCAAGAAGGGCCGGACCTGTCATCCGCTCTGTCGGAAGGCGAGAAGGTCGAGCTCGATCTGATCGAGGTGGCGGGCGCGATCAAATGGTTCGACGTCGCCAAAGGTTACGGCTTCATTGTGCCCGACGACGGCTCGGCCGACGTGCTTCTGCACGTGACGACGCTGCGCCGAAGCGGCTTCGCGTCCGCGCAGGAAGGCGCCCGGGTCGTTTGCGAGGCGCAGCGCCGCGCCAAGGGCATGCAAGTGTTCCGCGTCATCGCCATGGACGAGACCACCGCCGTGCATCCGTCCCAATCCTCGGCGGGGCGCACGCATGTGCAGGTCACGCCGGTCGGAGGCTATGAAATCGCCATAGTGAAGTGGTTCAACCGCGTGAAGGGCTTCGGCTTCCTCACGCGCGGCGAAGGCACTGCAGACATCTTCTTGCACATGGAGACCGTGCGTCGTTTCGGCTTGACCGAGCTCAAGCCCGGCGATAGCGTGCTGGTGCGCTACGGCGACGGCCCTAAGGGACTGATGGCGGCGGAAGTCCGTCCGCTCGACGGCAGGGGTCCGGCCTCGCACTGACGCTTTTCGCGCATAGGCGCAGTTTTCGGGGAGGGCGGGACGATGGCTCTCGCAAGGCTGCTTTTCGCCGTGGCGGCGCTCTACGGAGCCCTGGCCGTGGCGCCCGCGCGAGCCGCGCCCGCGGTCGAGAAGCTTGAATTCGTCACCGCCGCTGGAATCAAAGCTGTCGAGGTCGAGGTCGCGCGCACAGTCAAGGAACGCGAATACGGCCTCATGAACCGCAAGGAGATGGCGAAGAACCACGGGATGCTGTTCCTCTTCGGCGCGGAGGAGCCCGTGGCGATGTGGATGAAGAACACTTACATTCCGCTCGACATGATCTTCGTGTCCCACGAGGGAAGAATTTCCGCGATCGCGCGCGACGCCGTTCCCTTGTCCGAGACCATTATTCCTTCCGGCGCCCCGGCCTACGCGGTCATCGAGCTCAACGGCGGCGCCGCGCGCGAAATGGGCCTCGCCGTCGGCGACAGGGTTCGCCACCCCTCTTTCGCGCCTAAGTGATCCGCGCACCGCGATCCCCTCGCGGCTTGTGAGCGGCGCGCCGTCATGATAGCGAGACGTCATTGGGCCGGCGCGCCAAGAAGTCTGGCGCAGAGCGCCCATTCCGGGGTATAGCGCAGCCTGGTAGCGCGGAAGTTTTGGGTACTTCAGGTCGCAGGTTCAAATCCTGCTGCCCCGACCAATCGACGACAGGGCGGCCGTCGCGGCGGCCGAGGATGCAAGAGGACCGGCGAGGATCTTGATGAGCGCGAAGATTTATTGCCCCGCAGCGAGCGCCACGCAGTCGGCTCCCAGCGCCGGCAGGGCCTGGGTGCTCCGTTATGACCCCGAATCCCCGCGCGCGATTGATCCCTTGATGGGATGGACCTCGTCGTCCGACATGAAATCCCAGATCAAGCTGCGGTTCGCGAGCAAGGAGGAGGCGGTCGCCTATGCGGAGCGCAACGGTCTCGCCTATCGCGTCGAGGAGCCGAAGCCGGCGGCGGCCTCGCGGCGGCTCGTCTCCTATGCCGATAATTTTAAGACGACCCGCATCGGCCAGTGGACGCATTAATGAGTATCGACTCCATAGCTCAGCTGGATAGAGCAACTGCCTTCTAAGCAGTAGGTCGCAGGTTCGAATCCTGCTGGAGTCGCCACTCAACCCTGATCTGCAAAACGCCGCGCTTTTGCCTCCGGGGTTGCAGCGCTTTCCTCCGTCGCGGTCACCGCCTCTTGCGTTCTCGCCAATACCCTCTAAGCCAGAGTCCTGGAGCGGCGACATCCCAGCGTCGATTCGGCTTGCAGCCATCTCGCGGGGCAAACTGGGGGGCAGGTAAACATGCGCAGTCTTTTGCTAGCCGCCGCCGTAGCGGCGATCGTCGGAGCTATCGGCTTCTTCCTGCTTTACAAGCCGGCCGGGACCGAGCCGGCCGCGCCTGCGCCGATCGCGGCGCCGGCGGCTTCTACGCCGGAGCCTGCCACCGCGGAGAGCGGCGCGACCGACCCTGCTCAGGCTCCAAGCGCTCCGGCTTCGCCCGCGGCGACGCCCGACGCGACGACGGCCGCCGCCGCGCCGACCACGGCGGCTGGTCAGGAGAAGCCTGGAAAGAAAGGCAAGACCAAGGCCAAGTCGGCGGACCACAAGCCGAAACCTGCGCCCCAATAAGGCGGACGCTGGTTCTTAAGTCGATGCAGAAAAGCGAGAAGCGTCGCGCCCCTTCATCCGGGATCGCGGCGCTTCGTTGACATGGCTCACGCCGCGCCGTGAGCCTCGAGCTTGGCGCGACGGGACCTCAGCCGAGCAGCGGCCCCCAAGCGGGATCCGAGGCGAACCCCTGCGTCGGCACCGAGAATTCCGAGCGGCCGAACACGTCCACCATAAAGATCTTCGGTCCGCCCGATCCCGCCGCCTCGCGAAAGAACATCAAGAACAGGCCGTTCGGGGCCCAGGTCGGGCCCTCGTTGTGAAAGCCTTCCGTCAGGATGCGCTCGCCGGAGCCGTCGGTCTTCATGACGCCGATGCCGAAGCCGCCGGCGCTTTGCTTGGTGAAGGCGATGTAGTCGCCCTTGGGCGACCACACCGGCGTCGAGTAGCGTCCACCGCCAAACGAGATGCGTCTGGCGCCGCCGCCATGCGCGCTCATCACGTAGATCTGCTGCGAGCCGCCGCGGTCGGACTCGAAGACGATCTGCCCGCCGTCCGGGGAGAAACAGGGCGAGGTGTCGATCGCCGAGGTGTCGGTCAGCCGCGTCGTTTGCCCCGAGGCGAGGTCCATCGCGTAGAGGTTGGTCTCCGCGCCCTCCGAGAGCGACATCACGACGCGCGCGCCGTCGGGCGAGAAGCGCGGCGAGAAGCTCATGCCGGGGAAGTCGCCGACGGCCTGACGGCGGCCCGACTCGGTCTCGATCGTGTAGACCTTTGGCTCGCCGCCCTGCGGCAGACCCATGTAGACGACCTCCTGCGTGACTGGCGAGAAGCGCGGCGTCACGACGAGCTCGTCGCCATGGGTCAGATAATGCGTGTTGGCGCCGTCCTGATCCATGATCGCGAGGCGCTTGCGGCGCTGGTCCTTGGGGCCGCTTTCCTCGACATAGACGATGCGCGAGTCGAAGAATCCTTTCTCGCCGGTGATGCGCGAGAACACGGCGTCGGAGATCATATGCGCGATGCGGCGGGCGTTGCTCGCGGTCGCCGAGAACTGCCGCCCTTCGACCTGCTGTCCCGTAGCGACGTCGAAGAGCCGAAAATCGACGCCGCCGCGCTGCGCCTGGCCGGTCAACAGATATTGGGCGTTGATCGAGCGACAGAGGTCGAAGTTCGGGGCCGCGCCGGGATTAGCGCCCGCCGCTTCGAGCGGCTTCAGGAAGACCGACCGGCTAAAGTTGTTGACGACGACGCTGGTGACGAGCCGCGCCGTCTCGTCGCCGGCGAAATCGGCCACCGCGACATTCGTGGGCTGAAAGCCGCCGCCCGCGCGAAGATCGAGCACGCGCGCGCGCGCCGGCGCAAGAGAGGCGGCCACGCCGCCGGCGATCAGCGAGGCGGCGGCGCGGCGGGTGAGCCTGGGGGAGATTGTGCTTGTCATCGTCCACAGCTGCAGAGGGAGGTGGAAACCCTCTCCCCCTGCGGGAGAGGGTGGCGCGAAGCGCCGGGTGAGGGGGCGCCGCCTCACCACGGCAGACCGCAGCGGGCGAGGATTGCGTCTTCGATCACGCGCGCGTCGTTCAGAATCTCATGATTCCAAAAACGCACGATAGTAAAACCTTCGCTGGCGAGGAAGGCGTCACGGCGTTCGTCATTTGCATTCTCCGCGTGCTGAGAGCTGTCCGCCTCGACGATCACGCGATGCTCGAAGCAGACGAAATCCACGATGTACGGCGGAATCGGCGCTTGCCGGCGAAACTTTGGCATCGATAATCGGCGGTTCCTCAGAATGCGCCACAAGACCTTTTCGGCTTCCGTCGGCTCATGCCGCATCGATTTTGCGCGATCGCGCAGCAGTTTCGGCACAGCGACTCGCGACATCGAACCCTTCACCCGGCGCCATAGCCCGTCGAACGACGGGCGTCGTCGACGCCCTACGGCGCCACCCTCTCCCGCAAGGGGAGAGGGGAGAGCGCCTCACATATCCTCTTTCATGTCGAGTTCCGTCGTGCGCCAATAGTCGTAATAGGGTTGGAACTCGGCAGGAACGGGCATGGGGCTGCAGCGCCGTACGGCGTCGAGCGCCTGCTCCCCCCGTGCGCGCTCGACTGGATTGGAGGACGGATTGAGCAGGCGCGGCGCGCCCTCTAGCGCGCCGGCGCGCGAAAGATGAAACTCGACCCGGGGCACATAGGTGACCGCATTCATCGACAGCGCCGTCGCCCAGCAGCGGCGATAGTGCTCAACCGTGTAGGCGTCGATCTTGCCCTGCATCGACGCCGACATGCGCGGCGCCGCGCCGGTCGGCGCGCCGAGCGAGGCGAGCTGAGTCCGCTCGCCTGCGGAAGCAGATTGCGGCGCCTCGTGGCTCAGCAGCGTCGCGATGTTCTTGGCGTTGAATTTCGATTTCGGCGCCGTCTCGTCACCGGATTTTGGCTTGGCCGCGGCGTTGTCGTTTTTCGCGGCCTTTTCGGAGCTTCCCGATTTGCCGTCGGCGGCCTTCTTCTGCTGGAGCAGCTTCGCCACCTCGTCGATCTTGAGCCGTGGCTTCTCTTTGGGCTTCTCGGGGGGCGTCGGCGCGTCGGCCTTCTCGAGCTTGGGCTTTTCCGGCGGTTTCGGCTTCACGACCTCGGCCTCTCGCGGCTCTTCCTTCACGGGCTCCGGCTCGGCCTTGATTTGGGGGCGCATGGGCGGCGCCGGCGTAGGCTTCTCCTTCAGCAGCGCCGCGATGCGTTTTGGCGGGGCGGCGGCTTCCTGCGGCGGCTTGTTTTCTGCCTCCTCGTCGCTTGGATCCGCGATGCGCTTCAGCGGCGGCGGAGGCGTGGGCGCGTCGCGCTTGGCTTCCTGAGGATTTTGTTTCGGTTCGGCGGCAGGGTTCTCCGCATGCAGAGCGGGCTTCTGAGCTAGTGGCGCGGTCTTCTCGCCCTTTGCGATCTGATTGAGCGCGCTGTCGGTCACGACCTCGACCGGCACGGCCTCCAGCGAGTCCTCGAATTTCGGCGCGCTCGCGAAGGCCATGAACGACGCCGCGAGCAGGCCGACGTGCAGCGCCGGCGAGATCAGCCATCCGGGGGTTTTGCGCGGCGTGCTCACGGGCGCGGTCTATTTCTTCTCTTGCTCGGTCACGAGCGCGACGCGCCTATAGCCGGCGGTGGTGACGATCGCCATGACCTCGGCGACGCGTCCGTAGCTCACATTCTTGTCGCCGCGCACGTAAATGCGCTCGTCGAAGCCCTGATGGGCGACGTCCTTCAAGCGGCTCACGAGATCGGTGACGGAGACCGGCTGGTCCTGAAGCAGCACATCGCCTTGATCCTTGATCGCGATCGTGATCGGCTTCTGGTCGATGTTGAGCTGGCCAGCCTTGGTCTGCGGCAGATCAATCGCGACGCCGCTCGCGAGCAGGGGCGCCGCGACCATGAAGATGATCAAGAGCACCAGCATCACGTCGATGAACGGCGTCATGTTGATGTCGGCCATCGGCGCGTGGCGCGAACGCCGCCGTCCGCGCCTGCCGCCGTTGTTCCGCCCCGCCGCAGCAATCGAAACGCCCATGTCAGCTCCCTTGGCTACCGCCGCGCTGAAAATACGACTGCGACGCCGGGGCCGTCATCGCGAGCGAAGCGAAGCAATCCAGGGCCGCGCCAATGCACGCCGCGGCCTGACTGCTCGCGTCGTTTCCGGTTGCGCGCTCGACTCCTGGATTGCTTCGCTTCGCTCGCAATGACGAACTCCGTTCGGTTAGGCCGCGCGGTCGCGTCCGGCGGTGTGGTCGATCTGGCGCGAGAGGATGGCCGAGAACTCGTCGGCGAAGGTCTCGAGCCGCCCCTGCGTCTTCGACACGTCGCTCTGCAGCTTGTTGTAGGCGATGAGCGCCGGGATCGCCGCGAAGAGGCCGATCGCGGTGGCGAACAGCGCTTCCGCAATGCCGGGCGCGACGACCGCGAGCGAGGTGTTCTTCGACGCCGCGATCGAGCGGAAGGCGGTCATGATGCCCCACACGGTGCCGAAGAGGCCGACGAACGGGCTGGCCGAGGCGACCGTCGCCAGCACCAAGAGGCTCGACTCGAGCTTCTCGACCTCGCGGCCGATGGAGACGTCCAGCACCTTGTCGATCCGCGATTGCAGGCCCATGAAGGAGGCGTGCGGATTCTGCACCGAGCGCTTCCACTCGCGCATTGCGGCGACGAAGAGCGACGCCGCGCCGTTCGTCGGGCGCTCGGATATCTTGTTGTAGAGGTCGTCCAAGGAATTGCCGGACCAGAAGGCCTCGTCGAAGCGGTCCATGGCCCTGCGCGTGCGGCGCAGCAGCAGCAGCTTGTCAATGATGATCGCCCAGCACCAGACCGACGCCAGCAAAAGCCCGATCATCACCGCCTTGACGACGAGATGGGCGCCCCAGAACATCGTCCAGATCGTGATTTCGGGGGCGGGGAGAGCGGCGACGTCGGCTGGATTCATCTCATCGTCCTTGAACACGCGCGGGCTGCGCGCGGCGTGCGCTTATCGCGCGCAATTTCGCCGATTCTGGGGCTTTTGTGCGCCGCGTCGCGGGCTTTTCACCGGCTGCAAGGATAGGGGCGCTTTAAGGTTAAGGTTTGGTGACTAAAATTTTCTCGAATTTTTCCCGAATCTGCGCCGGCAGCCTCCTGGCGCGGCCGCCCTCGACCGCTGCCACGGTGACCTTGGCCGACGCCAGAAGCTCCCCATCGCGCAGGACCTTCTGGTCCATGCCGATCGACGCGCCGCCGACCCTTGCGATGGCCGTCTCGACCGTCAGCAGATCGTCCATGATCGCCGGCTTGCGAAAGTCGATCTCCATCGCGCGCACCACGAAGAAGAGCGCGCCCTGCTCGACCAGCGCGCGCTGGGCGAGACCCAGCTCCCGCAGGAGCTCGGTGCGCCCGCGCTCCATGAAGCGCAGATAGGAGGCGTGATAGACGAGGCCCGAGAAATCGGTGTCCTCGTAATAGACGCGGATCGCGAGACGGCGCCAGCTCACGCGCTCGCCTTCAAGGATTCGACGTCGCCCGGAATGAAGGCGTCGAAGGCAGCGAGGAACCGCGCGCGAATGTCGTCGCGCTCGCACATGAGCTCGTGGCGCGCGCCGGGGATCGCAATCAGCGTCGCGATGTCGAGCTGCTGCGCGAAGCGCTCTATCGCCCTGTTGTCGACAATCTGGTCGCGCCCGGCGGCCAGCAGCAGCATCGGCGTGCGGAGACTGCGGGCGAATTCCGCATCCTCGCAGCGGCGCATCTGGCGAAAAGCGGCGTTGACCCAGCCGATCGTCGGATCGCCGAGACCGAGCTGCGGCGCCGCGGCGATCACGCCGGCGTGGCGCGCGAAGCGCAGGGGATCGGAAGTCAGCCTATTGCCGGGGAAAGGCTGCTCGTCGAGGGCCCTCCGCCTTCCGCCGGGGATGTACATCGCTCCGAGCCCGAGCATGTCGAGCGCGTCCGCGAGCAGGCGCGTGACGCCCGGCAGTCGAAGGCCCCAGATGTCGAGCATGGGCGCGCAAAGCAGCATGCGCTTGAATTCAGCGCCGCCGGAGTGAGCATATTCGAGCAGGATCGTCGCGCCCATGGAATGGGCGACAGCAAACCAGGGCCTCGGGCAGTTGAGCCGAGTCATTTCCGCGATGAGCGCAGCGATGTCGCGCTGATATTGCGAGAAGTCGTCGATGTGTCCCTTACGGGGATCGTCGAGCTCACGCTCGGAGCCGCCCTGGCCTCGCCAGTCGAGCGTCGCGACCACGAAGCCGCGCTGCACGAAGTCGCCGATCGTCTCGAAATATTTCTCGATATATTCGGTTCGTCCCCCCAGCAGCGCGATCGTGCCGAGCGAGCGGCCGGTAGGCGCGAAATGCGCCGTGCGCAAGGCCGCGCCGTCCGACGCCTGCAGCATGAGGCAGCGCGCATGCGGCGGAATGAGGTTTTGCGGCGTCTCGATGAGCTTGGGCGTCAAGGGGGCCTTGCGGATTGGCGGTGGAGCCTCAAGGCTTACCATATTCGGGCGCGTATGCGCGTAAAGAATTTGCGGCCCTCTTGCTAAGGGATGACGCGCCCACCACATCTTGCTCAGCGCGGGCCGCAACGGCCGCGCGAGGCGGGCGGCGCTCGAAAAATCGGTCGATTTGGCGAGCGCTCCGCGAGAAAGCCATGTCGCTTCTTACAAGGAGGATGTGCGATGCGTGCTTACGACCTTTCCCCCCTCTTCCGTCAGACGGTCGGCTTCGACCGCCTGTTCAATAGCTTGGCGCAAGGCGGCGGCTTCGAGGCTGCGCCCAATTACCCGCCTTACAACATCGAGCGCACGGCCGAGAACGCCTACCGCGTGACGCTTGCCGTCGCGGGATTCTCACGTGAGGACCTGTCGATCGAAACGCGCGAGAACGCGCTGACGATCCGTGGCGCGCAGGACCAGAAGGAGGGCGAGACGCCCCGCGATTTCCTGCATCAAGGCATTGCGGCGCGGGCCTTCGAGCGGAGGTTCCAGCTCGCCGAGCACGTGGTCGTGACAGGCGCGACGCTCGAGAACGGACTGCTGCATGTGGACCTCGTGCGCGAGATCCCGGAAGCGCAAAAGCCGCGCAAGATCGAGATCGGCGCGCCGCAGGCGGGCAAGCCCGCCACGACGAGAATCGTCGAGGCGAAAGCGGCGTAATTTAAGGCCGGCAAGAAAGGAAGGCGCTCCGTGCGGGCGCCTTTTTGGTTGTTTGGCCGTTGTTTGGATTATGCGCGTCCTCCGCGCCGGCGGCGGTTTAATGTGCTGAAAAGATTGGAGAGTTTGTGGGGAATGCCGCGGTGGCCCTCTATAGGCCTGCCGCGCGTGGGCGACCTGCCGCGGCGCGCAGGCGGTCGCAAAGCGGTAGAGGATGACAGTAAAAAAGCGGCGCCATTGGGCGCCGCTTCGCTGTCTTGCTCCTGCGAGGCCGACCTTCACATGTCGTAAGCGCGCTCGCCGTGCTCGGTGATGTCGAGGCCCTCGCGCTCCTGGTCGGGCTTGGGCCGCAGGCCGATCACGAGGTTGACGATCCCATAAAGGATCGCGGAACCTATTCCCGACCACAGCAAAGTGGCGAAGACCGCCGTCCCTTGCGCCGTCATCTGGGCAACGAGATCGTATTTGCCGGCGTAGCTCTCGCCGATCGCCGTATAGTCGGTAATGCCGACGCCGCCCAAGGCCGGGTTGACCAGAAGGCCTGTCCCCAGCGCGCCCGTGATGCCGCCGATGCAGTGCACGCCGAACACGTCGAGGGCGTCGTCGTATTTGAAGAGGTTCTTGACCTTGGAGACGAAGAACAGACAGATCGGCGAGACGGCGAAGCCGAGCACAAGCGCGCCGATCGGCCCGGCGAAGCCCGAGGCCGGCGTCACTGCGACGAGGCCCGCAACCGCGCCCGAGATAAGCCCCAAGAGCGACGGCTTGCCTTTCACAGCCCATTCTGTCAGCAGCCAGGATAGCGCTGCGCCGGCGGTCGCGACCATGGTGTTGACGAAGGCGAGCGCCGTTGTGCCGTTGGCTTCCAGGTTGGAGCCGGCGTTGAAGCCGAACCAGCCGACCCACAGCAGCGAAGCGCCGATCATCGATTGGGTGAGCGAATGCGGCGGCAGCGCCTCCTTGCCGTAGCCGATGCGCTTGCCGACGATGATGCAGCCCACAAGGCCCGCGATGCCTGCGTTGATGTGGACGACGGTGCCGCCGGCGAAATCCAGCGCGCCGACACCCTTCATCCAGGGCGCGAGACCGCCGGCGATCCAGCCCACGGAGGACGTCGCTGCGTCGATCTTGGCCTGCGCCGCCTGCTTCGCGGCGTCGGTCGTCGCGGCGGCGAGCTCGGTCGCGGCGTCGACGACCACGTTTGGATCGGCCACGGCCCAGACCCAATGCGCGATCGGGAAATAGATCACCGTCACCCACAGCAGAATGAAGACGAACACCGCCGAGAACTTCATGCGCTCGGCGAAGGCGCCGATGATGAGCGCCGGCGTGATCATCGCGAAGGTCATCTGGAACACGAAATAGGCGTATTCCGGAATGACGTGCCCCGGCGTGAAGGTCGGGGACGTCGAGCTCGCGTCGACGCCCTTCAGGAACGCCTTGCCCAGACCGCCGATGAGTGGGTTGAGCGCGCCGCCGTCGCCGAAGGCGAGAGAATAGCCGTAAAGCGTCCACAAGACGCCGACCAGCGCGACGATGGTGAAGGTCTGCGTCAGGATCGACGCCATGTTCTTGGCGCGCACGAGGCCGCCGTAAAAGAGGGCGAGGCCCGGAATCGACATCATCAGCACGAGCGCGCTGGAGATCAGCATCCAGCCAGTGTCGCCGGGATTTGGAACCGGCGCGTTGGCGGCGAAAGCCGGCGAAGCGCCCAAAAGAACGCCGCCGAGAACGGCGGCCTGGGCCAGACTCCGAGGCAGGCGAAGACTCATGTGCAGCTCCCGAATGTTTGCGTGAAGGCGGATCAAAGCGCGTCCTCGTCGGTCTCGCCGGTGCGGATGCGCAGCGCGCGCTCGATGGGCGCGACGAAAATCTTGCCGTCCCCGATCTGACCGGTGCGCGCGGTGCGGGCGATGGCGTCGATGGTCTTGTCGACCAGCGCGGCGGCGACGGCGACCTCGATTTTCAGCTTGGGAAGAAAGCTGACGGCGTATTCGGCGCCGCGATAGATTTCGGTATGACCTTTCTGCCGTCCGTAGCCTTTGACTTCGGTCACGGTAAGGCCGTGGACGCCGATCGTCGTCAGGGCGTCACGGACCTCATCGAGCTTGAACGGCTTGATGATCGCGGTCACGATTTTCATCTGCCTATCCTGTGTTTTGGAACCCGCCGAAAAACCGCGAGCCCGTCTTCGAGACGGGCTCTTGGTCATGGAGCCTGCGCGAAGGGAATCGCCGCGCATCCCAGCCTTCAAACGGCGTGCCAAGCTCGGCAGGGGCGGCGATCAAGTTGGGGATAAGTCGCGCTCCGATGGGGCCGAGCCGGCGGCCTCCAAGCTGCCTACGCGCAGTCCCAGCAGAACGCCTGAGTCGCGCTTGCCAGCTGGAAACTGTCTGCCCAAAAATACATCAGATTTCTGCTCAAATAAGCGGCAAAAGCTTCAGCCGTGCAGCGCAAAAAATCGCAAGATTCGTGCAATCGTCTCGTCATCAAGCAAAAGCGCGGGGTGGCCCTGGCCGGGGACGATGTGGATCTCCATCGCCGGCGCCCGCGCGGCCATCTCCGCCAGAATCTCCGGCGTCAGAATATCGGAGTTCTCGCCGCGCAGGGTCAGGAGCGGGCCCTGCGTCAGCGCCAAAAACGCGTCCCAATATTCGATCGGCGTCCAATCTGGGCGCACGTCGTCCAGCGTGTGCGACAGGGCGGGGTCGTAGCGCAGCACGACCTTGCCTTCTTTTTGCGTGAAGCTCTGTTGGGCGAAAATGCGCCATTGCTCCATGGTCATGCTCGAGAAGGTCGCTCCAGCCGAGAGGCGCATGAGGCCGATTGCGTCCTCGATCGAGTTCAGCGGCGGCAGGCGTCCCACATAGCGCTTGATGCCGAGCAGCCCGTCGAGGTTGATCTGCGGGCCGACGTCGTTGAGCACGGCGGCTCGCACGAGGCCGGGCCGCGCCTGCGCGAGCAGCATCGTGTGCAGCCCGCCGCGCGAGGTCCCAATGAAGTCCGCCTGCGCGACCCCCGTCTCGTGCAGTAGGCGCAAAATGTCGTTCCGCTCGACGTCGAGCGTGTAGTGGGAATAGTCGGGATCCCATTGCGATTCGCCGCGTCCGCGGCAGTCGAGCGCCAGCACGCGGCGCCCTTGGGCGGCGAGCGCGCCCGCGAGGGCGCGGAAGTCCTCGGACGAGCGGGTGAGGCCGGCGAGGCACACGACGGGCGTGCGGCTTTCGTGGCCTGCGCCGCGCCATTCGAGATAATGCAGGCGCAGGCCGTCGGCGGAGAGAAAGTACCGGTCCTCAGCTAAAGGGGCGCTTTTATTCATGATCCCGCCTCCTACCCCGAGCGGCCCGGACCGCCATGCAGCTTCATCTTGGCGCCAGGCCCCGCTCTTGCCAGCGTCGGGATCATTTCGCCGGAACAGGACAGCCGAAGACGCCTTTTTCACATTTGAGATAGTTCTGCAGTTCTTTGGTTCTCGCTGCCGTTACCGCTTCGAGGCAGCCTGAAACGATCATCGGATAGATCGAGCCGCCTTCCTGGCCCGCGGCGCTGAATGCGCATTCGGCGTCCCGAAAGGCGATCCACTTCTTTTGGGCGTCGACCAGCTTGGCTTTCAGGGTTCCCTCATCCTTGATGCGGTCTATGATCGATTTATACGCGCGGTTGAGATCGGCGTCGGCTTTCTTAAAGTCGTTCGCTGCGCATCCATTCATGCCCGATTGAGTCTGGTCCGGGCATTCCGCGGCGAGGACCGAGACAGCAAATAGCAACGACGCCGCGAGGGCCATCGCGAAACGCATGCAAAACTCCTCTCAGCTCTTGATGCCGACGCGCAGCCCCGGGGCCGCGCGTTCTTGCAGGACATTGCGTCGGAAATGAAACAGCGCCGCCGGGCGCCCGCCGGTGTTGAGCGATCGCTCGCCTGAGGGCTCGACGATGTCCGAGCCTTCGACGAGCCGGCGGAAGTTCTGCTTGTGCAGATGGCGCCCGGATATCGCCTCGACAACTCGCTGCAATTCCGTCAGCGTGAACTGCTCAGCCATGAGCTCGAAGATCACGGGACGGTATTTCATCTTGGCGCGCAGGCGGCCCATGGCGGTCGCGAGAATCCGACGGTGGTCGTGACGCATGGGAACGCCGAGCGGCGCGAAGGGCCCGCGCTTCAAGGCCGCCTCGCGCCCGTCGCGCAGCGCCTCCTCGACGAGCCCGGCCTCATAGAGCAGCTCATAGCGTTCCAGCACGTTCTCCTCGAAGAAGCCGCGCCCCTGCGGGCGAAACAGCAGATTGAGCCGCGCGACGCGCGAAAGCCCGGAGGAGGAGACTTCGCCCGGCGCCTCGTCGATCCATCGGCGCAGCGCTGGAAGGATCGTCGTCTCGATGAGCTCGGGGCGTCCGCGCCGCCAGTCCTCCCATGGGAAAAACTCGTACCAAGAGCGATAGGCTCCGCCACCGCCGAGCGGCCTCTCGCTGACACGGGTCAGCGCGAGATAACCGATCGAGGCGATGTGCGGATCCCGGTCGCCTGCGCGGGCGTGGCGGCCGCGATCGCCGAAGGTGTAGAGTTGCTCGACATAGCCGATCGGCGCGCCGCTCTGCTGCGCGACGAAGTCGCGTAGCGCAATCTCGAACGTGCGATGGCGCAACGGATCGAACTCGCCCGAGGGCAGCGCCGCGGGCGCGTGGGCGTCGGCGCGCAGCGCAAGGATCAGCGGATCGTCCTCGCGGGCGGCGACGATCGCCGCGGTCAGATTGATCGCCAGCGGAAGGTTGACGGAGGACTGCATCGAGCTCGGAGCGCGCATGAAAGGGTTCTGTCTCTTAGCAATCCGCGCATTCAAATGCCAAGGCAGGACGCTCGCCGATTGTACGAAAAGTTTAACCACGCGTCCAAATTCCGGTCGCCGCTTAATATTTCGCTCAGCCCGGAGAGTCAGCCTGCGCCGCGGCGCAACTTCGAGGAAAGTCGCAAAAATGTTCGATCTATTGTTCTCCTTCAAAGGCCGCATTGGTCGGCTGGCCTATTTCAGCGTCCTATTCGGCTCGACGATTTTCTCGATCCTCGTCGCCCTCGCCGTCGCGTCGGTCGTGGGTTTCCCCCTCCCTCACACCCCTGTGGAATATCAAGCGGCCATGGGGGCCTTGGTGCTGCCGCTCGCCCCCCTCCGCCTGCTGACGATGTGGATCACGCTTGCGGCCGGCGCCAAGCGTCTTCATGATCTCGGCCGCTCAGGATGGCTCCAGCTGTGGATCGGCGTCGCGCTGATCGTCACCCTCGCGTTGGCGGCCGTCGCGCGCGCCATGCAAAGCGGCCCATTCATGATCCTCGCCGGCGTGCTCTGCCTTGTAGTGGGGCTCTACGCCATCTGGATCTCGATCAAAATGCTGTTCTTTCCCGGCGACGAAGGCGCGAACGACTATGGCTCTCCAGGCGGCGAAGATGAAGAAAGCTTCGCCTCTCTCCTGCGCGCCCCGCGGGCCGTTCCTGCGGAAAGAACCGCCCGCATCGGCGTTCCGGCGCAGGCAGGTTTCGGTCGGCGCAGATAGTTGCTCGACCACGGGCTTCAGTGTTTGAAGCCGCGCGAACGCGCTTATCCCAGCTCCATGGCAAAAGGCGCTCCCTCAAAACAGTCCGCGCCCCGCCCGATGCTCGCCACAGCTTCGATCATGCGGCCGTCGCGCTTAAGCAGGCGATCGGCGACCGCGACCAGGCGCTTGTTGGGCGTCGCGCTCGGCGAAGCGCGGCGCAGCTCGCGGGCGATCTCGAACTCGCAGCGATGCGGCGCGAGCGCGCAAGCGCCGATATAGGCCGCTGCGGGCGAGCGGCTGACGCCGGCGTAGCAGTGGATGACGAGGGGCGCTGCGCGATCCCACTCATGGAGAAATGAGAGCAGGCGATCGACATGCTCGGTGTTCGGCAGAACATGGCCTTCGAGCGGCGCCTCTATGTCCGAGAGCGAAAGCCGCAGATGACGTGGGGGCGCGATCTCGCAAGGACGCACTGAGGCGGCGCCGGCGGTGAGAATGGTCACGAGAGAGCGCGCCCCAGTGGCGCGCACCGTGTCGACCACTCTGGCGAGCGGGCACACATAGAGCTGGCCGCAGTTCATCGTGCTCGTGGCTCCCGCGCGTCCCTCTCACAGCCGCCTGGCGTCCAGCGCGGCTGCGCTCTCCAGAGCCCTGAAACGCTCGATGTATCTTCGTTCCGCCGCTTCGACGGGCAGCGGCGCGGCCTCCGCCGAGAAGTCCGCCTTGGCCGCCAACCGGCCAAAGATGCGCTCCGCCTCGCGCCGTGTAAAGCCGGCAAGCTGGACAGCCTCGACATAGGCCGCGGCGCGGTCGGCTTTTTTGCAAAGCAGCAAAAGTTCTGGCTCCGAGGCTGCTGGAAGGGAGAAGCGGCGCAGGATCGCGTCAAATATCCTGTTTTCAACGGTCTTGTAAGCATCGCCGATGACCGCTTTGAAGGGCGAGATCATATCCCCGATCACATATTCCGGCGCGTCGTGCAGCAGCATGAACAGGCTTTGCCGAGCGTTTAGAGCAGGATAGAGCGAGCGTGCAATTTTTTCGACGAGAAGGCAATGTTGCGCCACGGAAAAGATGTGCGGACCGGTCGTCTGCCCGTTCCAGCGAGCTACTCGCGCGAGGCCGTGGGCGATATCCTCGAGCTCGATATCGAGGGGGGAGGGGTCGAGCAGGTCGAGCCGGCGCCCCGACAGCATGCGCTGCCAGGCGCGTGGGGGCGATGAGCTTGGGCGTTTGTTCACGGAGGACGTTTCGAGGAGCGCCGTGATAAAAGGGATGGAGGGTAAGGGCGACGATGCGAGGCGTAACGTTAAGTTTCGAGATGCAGCTCCGCTTCAATGCGACGGACCCGCACGTCGATGCTGAACTCGGTCGCGCGCATTTCCTTTAGTTCCGAGTGCAGCGCTTCGACTTCGCCGGGCGTGACGCTTTCGCGCGCAATGTCGTTCAGAGCGGCGATGGCGCGGGTGTTGGACGCGTGAAGCTCATTCACCCGCTCGATTAACGCCGCCATCTGGTGACCGAGGAGGCGCAAGTCGGGCTGCCGCCTCACACATTCCGTAAGGTCGCGGTGACTGTCCTCGAGCTCTCCCAAGCGTGTTTCGACACCGCCCAAGCGTGTTTCGACACCGCCCAAGCGGGTTTCGACACCGCCCAAGCGGGCGTCGATCGATTGCAGGATCGAAAGGAGTTCCGTCTCGCTCATGCTGGTCTTTTATCACAACCTCTCGTCGAAGCGGAAGGCGCCCACGCCGCAGGGCGGCAGAATTTTTTCGCCGAGCAACAGCCGGTTATCGCCCACTGCATTGGAAACGTCGACCGGCTGCGAGCCGTAGTTAAAGATATAGCGCACGGGACCGTTGTCGCGGATACGGATGTCGTCGCCAACATCGATTGACGCGAGATCCGCTGATTCCGCCACGAGGCGCAGCACGGTCGCGAGCAATTCCTTGCTCGGGCGTCCGGCGAGATAAAACGCCTTGCCGCTGCGCGCGAGCGCAGTCTCGCCGTCCACTGATCGAAGCTCGGCCGCGGCGCCCGCGCGCGGCGCGATGAATTCGCGCCATCCTTTGAAGCAGCCGTTCGCGACCTCGACTTCGGCGTTCGGCCGCAGGCTTTCGACGCCGCGAACCTCGATGTCGACGAGCCGTTGCAGCGCGCCGGGAGGAAGCTGCGGCGGAATCTGAAAATCCGTCGTCTTCGCGCCCGAGCGCGGCCCGAGCAGAACCGCGGCGCCGCTCTCTTGCAGCGCCTCGACGAAATCGGCGCTCGCGCAGAACAGCGCCGGCGCGACCACGAGCTTGCGGCCCCGCACTGCTTCCGCCGTGGGGGGCGCGATATCGAGCGAGAAACCCATTCGGCGCAGGCCGGCGTAGAACTCCAGCACCAAGTCGAAATAACAGAAGTCCTGGCCCTGCCGCTCGATGCTCCAGGCCCACGCGCTCTCGTAGTCGAAGATCAGAACGACCGGCGATCGTTGCGTTTCGACCTGGGCGTTGAGCTTTTCAAGGTCGCGCGCGATCCCGGCGACCTCGCGATGCGCCGGGCCCGGCTCGCCGTTGGGCAGGAGCAGGCCTTCGTGCATCTGCTCTTGCGCGAAAGGCGCCTGCCGCCAGCGAAAGAAGCTCACGATCTCGGCGCCCGCCGCGAAAGCCTCGAAGCTCCATAGCCGCACGGCGCCCGGCGCCGGCGCGGCGTTCCACGGCGCCCAGTTCACGGCGCCCGGCTGCTGCTCCATGACCCACCAGCGTCCGCGCCCGCAGCCGCGATAAAGATCGTGGTGGAAGGCCTGGAAATCGGGATCGCCCACGCGGCGGTGCTTGAGCTTGAAGGCCTCGTCATGCGGGCTGCGCTCCAAAAAGCCGAGCGGATAGCTGTCCCAGGCGGCGGCGTCGAGGTCCGCGCTCAAGTCGAAGTGATCGAACTCCATGAATGCGCCCATGAAGTTGTGCAGGATCGTTCGCCCCGGAGAATGGCGGCGGATGATCTCCGCTTGGCGCTTGTTGAAGGCTACAACCTGATCGGACGAAAAGCGCTTGAAATCGAGCAGATGGGCAGGATTTGGCGTGGTGACCGTCAAGTTGGGCAGCTCGATGTCGTCAAAGTCCGTGAGCTCCATCGACCAGAATACATTGCCCCAGGCCTCGTTGAGCGCTGCGATCGAGCCGTATTTTCTCTCGCACCAGGCGCGAAACGCCCGGACCGCCGCGGGCGAATAGCTCTCGATCGTGTCGTGGCAGCCATACTCATTGTCGGTCTGCCAGGCGGCGACGGCTGGATGCGCGCCGAACTCGCAAGCGAGCAGCGTGACGATGCGCTCGCATTCGCGGGCATAGCCCTCGTGGCTGAAGCAATAGTGCCGGCGCGAGCCGAATTTGCGCGGCCTTCCGTCTGCGCCGACGGGGAGCATGTCGGGCAGCAAATTCACGAGCCATTTCGGCGGCGTCGCCGTCGGCGTCCCGAGCACGACCTTGAGCCCGGCTTGCCCCAGCGTATCAATTGCGCGGCGCAGCCAGCCGAGATCATAGGCGCGGGGAGCGGGCTCCAGGCGCGACCAGGCGAACTCCCCGATTCGCACGTAGGAGAGTCCGGCGTCTTTCATCATCGCGGCGTCCAGCGCCCAGCGCTCTTCAGGCCAATGCTCCGGGTAATAGCAGACGCCAAGCTCTTGTCTGGTCATGGGACGGCTTCCGTCATGCGGTTGTCGCAAGCCGCAGTGATGGACTATGCCTTTCACACTAACGTGACGAAAGGCGCCACGAAAGGCGAAGACAGTGATGAACCGCGAGCTCGCCGCCGCCCTCGCCCGCTCGTTTCGGGAGGCCTACGGGCGCGAGCCGACGCTTTTCCGCGCTCCTGGGCGGGTCAATCTCATCGGCGAGCACACCGATTACAACGAGGGCTTCGTTCTGCCCGCGGCGATCGATCTTGCGACCTACGTCGCCGTCGCGCCGCGCCAGGATCGCCGGCTCACGGCGACGTCGCTTCAGTTCGACCAGGCGCTGGACTGCAGCCTCGACGAGCCGCGCGCTCGCGTCGGCGATTGGCGCG
>DASPSI010000044.1:0-16652 GCA_035624015.1 Methylocystis sp. | reverse complement strand
GCCTTCGACATCGATGTTTTCCTTGACCACGAAGGTGAGGCCCGCGAGCGCGCCTCCACTCCTTCCGCCTCGATCGAGCGAGACGGTCAGCGCCTTGAAATTCTCGGTCATGAGCGTCTCGACGGCCAGTTAACCGGCGCGGGCGCTCAATAAACGCGCTCGATGCAGAAATCGACCACTTCCAGCAGCGCGTTTTTCCACGGCGAGGACGGGAAAATCTCCATCGCGTCCCGCGCGATCGCGCCGTAATGGGCGGCGCGCTCGATCGTGTCGTCGAGCGCCTTGTGCTTCTTCATGAAGCCGAGCGCGATCTCCACGTCGCCATCCTTGACCTCGCCCTTCTCCAGCGTGCGGCGCCAGAACTCGCGCTCCCTGTCGGAGCCGCGCCTGAACGCCAGGACCACCGGCAGCGTGATCTTGCCCTCGCGAAAATCGTCGCCGACGTTCTTGCCGAGCTTGGCCGACTGGCCGCCGTAATCGAGCGCGTCGTCGATGAGCTGGAAGGCGATGCCGAGATTCATCCCGTAGCTGCGCGCCGCGGCCTCGTCCGCCTTGCTGCGCCCGGCGAGCATCACCCCGACCTCCGCGGCCGCCGCGAAGAGCTCCGCGGTCTTGCGGCGGATGACGCCCATATAAGCGTCTTCGGTGGTCTGCGTGTCCTTGGCGGCGTTGAGCTGCATGATCTCGCCTTCGGCGATGATCGCCGCGGCGCTCGAGACCACGGTCAGGCAAGGAAGGTTCCCGGGCTCGACCATCATCTTGAAGGCGTGGCCGAGCAGAAAATCGCCGACGAGCACGCAGGTCTCGTTGCCCCAGAGCATGCGCGCGGCGATCTTGCCGCGGCGCATGTCGCTCTCGTCGACCACGTCGTCGTGCAGCAGCGTCGCGGTGTGCATGAACTCGATGCCCGCGGCGAATTTGAGATGGCCGTCGCCCTTGTAGCCGCACATGCCCGCGGTGGCGAGCACGAGCATCGGGCGCAGGCGCTTGCCCCCGGCCGAGATGAGGTGGTTGGCGACCTCCGGGATCGTCGTCACGTCCGATCCCATGCGTTGCACGATAAGCTGATTAGTCCGCTCGAGATCGGGGCGAATAAGCTCCAACAGACTCTCTATACCAGCAGCTTTTTGCTTTTCCTCGAGCGGAATGACGATCCCCACGGAGCCCCCTTGAGCCTTGCGCCTATGTTACTCTGACGCGGGCGAATTTACGGCCTAGCGGCGCCTGCGGCAAGCCCGAGGGAAAGGCTCACTTGTCGCGCAGCTGCGCGAGCAGCGCCTTGCTCGCGAAGCCGTCTGCGGGCGCAATCCCCACGCTGCGCTGAAACGCGTGGATGGCGTTGCGCGCCTTGCGGCCGAGCTTGCCGTCGATCGGTCCTTGATAAAAGCCGCGTTGGGTTAACGCCTGCTGCAGCGCCTTGATCTCCGCCGTCGACAGTGGCGCAACCTTCGGCCAGGGAACGACCGGCGCCTGCACGCCGCCTATCCGATCTGCGAGCAGCCCAACCGCCATCGCGTAAGCGTCGGAGGTGTTGTATTGCCGGATGACCTCGAAATTTTGCGTGATCAGGAACAGCGGTCCCTTCGCGCCCGCCGGCAGGTAGACGCTGGCCGCACCTTGGGCCGGCAGCTGCTCGCCGCGCGCGCCGACGAGACCCTGCGCGCGAAATTGAGAAAAGTCCTGGTCGAGTTCGGCGAAGTCGTAGTCATTGGGCGCCCGCGCCTCGACCGCCCAGGGCAGAGAGGGATCCCAGCCGGACTGCCGCAGAAAATTTGCGATTGAGGCGAGCGAGTCGGCGCGCGAGGTCCAAATATCCGGCGCGCCGCCGCCCGAGGCGCTCACCGCGTATTTGAGATAGGCCGAAGGCATGAACTGCGGCATGCCCATCGCTCCGGCCCAGGAGCCCAGGAGACGCCGGCGCGGGACGCCCTGCTGCAGCATGACGAGCGCCGCGACGAATTCCGCGCTGAGCTTCTCGGCCATATGGCCCTTGAAGGCGAGCGTCGCCAGGACCCGCAGCACGTCGGCGCCCCCTGCAGCCGAGCCGTAATTGCTTTCGATCCCGAGGATAGCGAGCATGATCTCGGCCGGAACGCCGCTACCCTGCTCGGCTGCGCGCAAATGCGCCGAGAGGTCTGTGCGCAGCGTTCGCCCGGCGGCGACGCGCGCGTTCGTGACGGCCCCCGCAACGTAGGCCGGGATCGAGACCGTGAACTCAGACTGCGCCGAAGGCTTCTCCAGCACCGCGGGTTCGGGCGAAAGCCCCGACGTCGCCGTCTCGAAGGTCTCGCGCGAGACCCCGGCCGTCTGCGCTTGGGGCCATAAGCTTTGGACGAAACTCGCGAAGTCTTCCGGCTGTCCGAAACCGTTCCGCGCTGAAGCAAGCAGCGCGGCCAGCGCCAAAGGCAGGCGGCGCCGATCGATTCGCGCTTTGGAGCGGAGGAGGCATATGTCTTGCATAGGGATCCTCCGCCAGGCCCGGGCCAAGTTTGGAAAAGTTTCAGCTTGCGCCGATTTGTCCGCTATTCGTTTGACAGCGGCGGCGGCGCCGCCTTCTATTGCCTCGCGGAAGGTTTGACAAATGCAACGCGGGCGACCGCTTCGGAGCAGCATATGACGCAGCACACATCGAGCATCGCCCTGCGGACGCCGACTTTCCGCCCCTGCGCGCAGAGCATGAAGGCGGCGCCGCCAAGCAACGACCTCAAGTCGAAATTGCGCGCCGCGGGCCTGCGCCCGACCGTGCAACGTCTTTCCCTATGCCAGCTGCTGTTCGGCAAGGGCGACCGCCACGTCAGCGCCGAGGCGCTCCACGCCGAGGCGCGCGAGGCGGGACTGAGCATGTCGCTGTCGACCGTCTACAACTCGCTAAACAATTTCGCCGCCGCGGGGCTTTTGCGCGAGATCGCGGTGCAGGGCCCGCGCACCTATTTCCACACCCGCACCTCGCCGCACCACCACTTCATGGACGAAGCGAGCGGCCGCATGTTCGACGTGGCCGACGGCGCGGTCGAGTTCGCGCGCCTCCCCGCCCCGCCCGAGGGCATGGAGATCGTCGGCTGCGACGTGATCATAAGGCTGCGGACGAAGAAGGCGTGACCGGCGGCATTAAGCGGGTGATTTGAACCCAGCAGCCTATTTCCTGCGGGATGTGGTAAGGTATTTTCATGAACGTGCACACCTTGACCTTCGACAGGCTGGCCTACCTCGACCGGCTGAAAAGCGCGGGGTTTCTGAGGAGGTGGTGCGCGCGCATACTGACGGCCTCGATCAGGCGTTGCGGGAGTCCATCGCGACGAAGGCGGACGTGGAGGCGCTTGGCAGGGTCGTGACCGCTCAATTCGAGGCGGCCGACAGAAAGCTCGACCAAAAGATTGATGAAGTCGAAAAAAGGCTCACGGCGAGGATCGACGGCGTTGAGAACCGTCTGGATGCGAGGACCGACAGCGTGGAGAAGCGCCTCGACGGCCTCGAGAAAAAGCTCGATCTTTTTGACGCCAGAATGGTCGCCTCCGTCTCCGAGTTGAAGGCCCAGATCCCTGAAGGTCACACGGCGCTCATGCGGCGGATGATCGGGACCATTTTCGTCGCGATCGGGCTGCTTTGGGCGATGCTACGCTACGTGCGCTGAAGCGCCGCACCCCCAGTCCCATCCTCACGCCACCGTCTGCGCAAATCCCTCACGAATCTCCGCCTCCTTGAGCTTCCTCCCGATGAACACGAGCTTCGACGCGCGCGCTTCATCATCACGCCATTCGCGCTGAAGGTCGCCGTCGAGGATCATATGCACGCCCTGGAACACGAAGCGGCGCGGCTCGCCCTTAAAGGCGATGATGCCCTTGCAGCGCAGGATGTCCGGGCCGTCGCGCTGCGTGAGCTCGTTCAGCCACGGCACGAACAAAGCTGGATCGACCTCGCCCTCGTGATGGATGGCCACCGACTGCACCTCCTCGTCGTGGACGACCTTGAGCGCCGGCTTCGCGTGGTCGTGCTCGTGGTCGTGATGATCGTGGCCGCAATCCGGTCCGCACGCGTGGTCGTGGTCGTGATGATGGTGGTGGTGATCATGGTCGCGATGATCGTGATCGTGCTCCCCGGCATGCAGAAAATCTGGCTCGATCTCCAATATGCGGTCGAGATCGAAGGCGCTCTGTTCCAGCACGGCCTGCAACGGAACCTCGGCCTTCACTGCGTTGTGAAGCTTGGCGTAAGGGTTGATCCCACGGATGCGCGCCTCGACCTCGGCAAGCTCCTGCGGCGAGACGAGATCGGCCTTGTTGATGAGGATCACATCGGCGAAGGCGATCTGGTTCTTGGCCTCGGGCGCGTCCTTTAGCCGCTCGAGCAAGAACTTGGCGTCGGCGAGCGTCACCACCGCGTCGAGCCTCGACGCTTCCTTCACGTCCTCGTCGACGAAGAAGGTTTGCGCGACGGGCGCGGGATCGGCGAGACCGGTCGTCTCGAGGAGGATGGCGTCGAACTTGCCGCGCCGGCGCATGAGCCCCTCGATGATGCGGATGAGATCGCCGCGCACGGTGCAGCAGATGCAGCCGTTGTTCATCTCGAAGATTTCCTCGTCGGCGCCGACGACGAGATCGTTGTCAATGCCAATCTCGCCGAATTCGTTGACGATCACGGCGTAGCGGCGGCCATGCTGCTCGGTCAGAATCCGGTTGAGCAGCGTCGTCTTGCCGGCGCCGAGATAGCCGGTGATGACGGTGACGGGGATTTTGTTGGTCAAAGCGTGCGTCTCCTCTGCTCGGGCGGTAGGCTTTTAGGGTTCACGGAACGTCGTCACCGATTTCGGCTTCCACTTGATCGAGAAAAGCAGTGTTTAGGTTAAGCTCCCGCGCAATGTCTGACACGGACGGCACAGGCGGCGCCGCGGCGGGGTCGTCCGATGGGTTGCGAAACACGGTCGCCCACGGCGTCAGATGGGCCAGGCTCCAGGCGGCTCCGTACAACGCATGTTTACGCGGAATATTTCTCGCGAGGATACGAATATCATGCCCTTTTCCGCCGCCGCGCGCAAAGGCGACACTGAGATGTACGAGCAAAGCTTTGACAGCTTTTTCCGCCGCTTGTTGGCAATGATACGCCGCGGCCTCCAAATTGGGGGCAGGGTTTGGAGCGAGGGCTCGCTTCACGACATCGATGTCACTTCTCGATTTCTCGACCCATTTATAAGCGTCGGAACGTGACATTTCATCATCCGCTCAAAGGGCGCCGCAAAGAATTATCCCATCTTCGTAGATGTCGTGGCTCACCGCGTTCACATCATGGCGTTTCTCTTCAAAGATCGAGCGCCTGATCGGATAAATCTGTATGGACTCTCCGTCCGCCTCCGTGAGCGGCCATAGCGAGACAGCATTGAAACGCCCCGCCTCGACATCGTCCGGCAAGATAATGCATAGGTCCCAATCGCTGTCAGGGCGATCCTCTCCGCGCGCCCGGCTGCCGAACAGCAAAACGGCCTCGGCATCAGTTGCGCGGGCGAGCCGCAACGCCGCTTCCTGCACGGCGCGATGCAATCGAAGAGTGGTTGTGGACATTTCCTTCATTGGCCGTCGCCTTAGCGGGGCGCACCCACCCCGATCCGACAGGCTCAAGGGGCGAGCGCGCTGACGAGTTCTTTTACATTATGCCGCACCATCGCGATATAGTCGGGCGCGGGCCCGTCTGGTCGCGACAGCGCGTCGGAATAGAGCGCGCCCCCCATCTTCGCGCCGCTGTCCGCCGCAATCGAGCGCGCAAGCCGCGGGTCGACGATGTTCTCCAAGAACACCGCAGCGACCTTCTCCTTTTTCACTGCGTCGATGATGCGGGCCACGTCGCGCGCGCTCGCCTCCGCCTCGGTCGAGACGCCCTGCGGCGCGATGAACTCTATGCCGTAGCGGGCCGAGAAATAGCCGAAGGCGTCATGCGTCGACACCACGCGGCGGCGCTCCTTGGGGATTTTTTCGATCGCCGCCGTCACCTCGGCGTCGAGCGCGTCGAGCTTTTGCAGATAGGCGTCGGCGTGCGCGTCGAAAAGAGGGGCGCGCGCTGGGTCGGCGTTTTTCAGCGCGTCGCGGACGTTCTCGACATAGCGGCGGGCGTTGGCGACGTCCTGCCAAGCGTGCGGATCGGGGTGACCCTCGAGTCGGCGCGGCTTCACGCCCGCGCTTGCGACGACGACGCGCGCCTTCGTCTTGGAGGCCGCGATGAGCCGATCGAGCCAGCCCTCGAAGCCGAGCCCGTTCACGAAGACGAGCTTCGCTCCTTGCAGCTTTTTGCCGTCGGCGGGCGTCGGCTCGTAGACATGGGCGTCGCCGTCGGGACCGACGATGACGGCGACGTCGACCGCCTCGCCGCCCACCTGGCGCACGAAATCCCCAAGGATCGAGAAGGTCGCGACGACGGGAATCGGCGCGGATTCGGAAAACGCCGGCGATGCGGCGAGGATCGCGGCCATGCCGAGAAAGACGCGGCGCGTAACGAGCATGTCTAACCCTCCAAATGGCGGCGCGGACGAAGATTGTTGATGAGGCCGCCGGCGCGGCCAAAGCCGAGCGAAATGAAATACACGGCGCCCGCCGCGAGAATGATGGACGGTCCGGCGGGCGCGCCGGCATTGAAGGACAGCGCGAGCCCGGCATAGGCCGAAAGCGCCCCGAGGCCGCCGGCGAGCAGCAGCGTCAGGGTCAGATCATGCGTCCACAGCCGCGCCGCGGCGGCAGGCAGCATGATGAGACCCACCGCCAGCAGCGTGCCGAGCGCCTGAAAGCCCGCCACGAGATTGAGCACGACCAGCGCCAGGAACAGGAACGGCATGTATTCGCCGATCGGGCTCGCGCGACGCAGGAACACGGGATCGAGCGTGTCGGCGGCGAACGCCCGATAAAGGGCGGCGAGCGCGAACAGCGTCACGCTGGCGGAGCCGGCGAGCAGGAACAGGGCCGTGTCGTCGAGCGCGAGCGCCGAGCCGAACAGCACGTGCAGCAGATCGACGTTCGAGCCCTTGAGCGAGACGATGGTGACGCCCAGCGCGAGCGAGACGAGATAGAAGGCGGCGAGCGAGGCGTCCTCGCGCTGCGCCGAGAACCGCGCGGCGGCGCCCGACGCCAGAGCCACGACAAGTCCAGCGGCGAGGCCGCCGAGCGTCATGGCCGGCAGCGATAGGCCGGCGACGAGAAAGCCGATCGCGACCCCAGGCAATATCGCGTGCGACAGGGCGTCGCCGGCGAGCGCCATGCGGCGCAGCGTCAGAAACACGCCGAGCGGGCCCCCGGCGACGGCCGTCGCCAGCGCGCCGACGAGCGCGCGCCGCATGAAGGGGTAATCGAGAAAAGGCCCGACGAAGATGTCATAAAGCATCGGCGCGCTCGCTTGTCTCGTCCCGGTGACAGTAGGCGGCGTCGGCGTCGTGGGCTTTGGCCATCGTTCGCGCCAGGGAGAGGTTTTTCGTGGTCAGGACTTCCCCCGTCGCGCCCCAGGCGATGGCTTCGCGCGAGAGAAGCAGCGTCTTGGGAAAGGCGCGGCGCACGAGATCGAGTTCGTGGAGCGCGGCGACGACTGTACGTCCTTCCGCGCGCCAGCCGGCGATGAGCGCCAGAAGGTCCTCGGTCGTCGCAGCGTCGATCGCGCCGAAGGGCTCGTCGAGCAAAATCACGCCGCCATCCTCGACCATGAGGCGCGCAAATAAAGCGCGCTGCAATTGTCCGCCAGACAATTGACCGAGCGCATGCGTCTCGAAGCCCTTGAGACCGACGCCAGCGATCGCCCGCTCGACGCTCGCCGTTTCGGCCGCGTCGATGCGGCCGAATATTCCCTTGCGCCGCAGGGCGCCGAGCGCGACGAACTCCTGCACGGAAATTGGAAAGGTGCGGTCGAGCTGCGCCGCCTGTGGAAGATAGGCGAAATCGCGCGCTTTGGCGCCGTCGCGCGCGATATGCCCGCCCATGGGCTGCAGCAGGCCGGCGAGCGCCTTGAGCAGCGTCGACTTGCCGCCGCCGTTCGGGCCGCAGATCGCGAGCAGCTCGCCGGGCAAGATCTCGCCCGAGAGATGATGCACTGCGGGACGGCGGTCGTAGCCGATCGTTACGTTCTCAAGCGTGATCGCAGCCGCGCGCACGCTGAGCGAGCGCCCCGGCATGAGGGCTGTGGCTGTGGCTTCCAAGGGAGTCCTCTGGCGAATGCTACCACAATCGGATCAAACCCATAAGGAGTCTCGCCGCAAGTCCAGGAGCCAAGAACTGCGCAAGGTCAGAGAGAGCCCGGGACGATCCAGGCTCCCGGCATGATCTCTCCCTCAGTGATGGCGCCAGCCGCGCCCGCCCCAGCCGCCGCGGCCGCGCCAGGCCCAGCCGTTCCAGCCGACGCCGCCGCCCCAGCCGTAACCCGAGCGCCACGCGAAGCCGCACCAGTACCAGCCCGGCCCGTTCCAGGCGTCGGCGTACCAGCAGTAACGCCGACCGCCGAACAGATAAGGATAGGGCGCAACCGGCGCCGGCGCGACGACGCCGTAAGGGTAGCCCGGATAAACGTATTGCGCCTGCGCAGGCTCAGCCAATCCTAAAAGAGCGCCGAGCGCGCTCGCGGCCGCCACCAGGGTTCTGATCTTTTTCAACATGGTCTGCCTGCTCCTCCAACGCGCCGAAGATCGCGCGATCTTTGATATTATAGACCTTGATCGTGGCCAAAAACCGAGACGCAACGCCGCGGGCCGGTTTTCTTGTTTCCCATTTGTGGCTTGTGCGTTTCCCCGGTGCGCATCGAATCGCGGGGCGCCGCCTCTCCACGGCCCAGACCGGGGATCAAACGCGCGGCGCCGCCCTCTCGCGCAATTCCGCGAGCGAGGCGTAGCGCTCGGCTGCGCCTGTCGCCCGGCGAACCTCCACCGCGCCGTCGGAAAACATCACATAGGTGATGTCGCCCGCGTTATAGCTGTCGACCTCCACCGACTCCGCGGGCTGGTTTGGCGCAGGATCGGCGACGGGCGTCGTATCCTGAGCCCCTATCCCCAACTCGGCCTTGGCGAGCGGGCGCGCCGCGAGCAATTCGTCGAGCCGGGACACGACCTGACCGAGCGCGGCGACGACCGCGCCGCCGGCGAGGATCGCCGCGCCGCCAATGAACAGACTCCAGCCGCGCTCAAGCTGTATCGTATCCCAGCCGTGCAGCATGGCGAGACCTCCCAAGCCGGCCATCGCCAGACCCGGCGCGCTGAGGCCCCATGCCGAAAATCTGCGCATATTGATCCCTTCGGTCCGCCATTGCTCGAAGCGAGCCCTTTTCACGCAAATGACGACTTTGATGTGGCGCGGCGCATTCTTCGCCTCGCCCCAGCGGCGGAATATACAGCCGGCTGGCCTGGCGCAAAATTTGCGTAGTTCCTGGGACAAATCGCTATTGTCTGCGACGCTTCGTCGCACTAGGAAGCAAGGGCAGCGGCGGTTCCCGCTTCCATCATGGCCCTTTAAGGAGACGCGAGATGACGTTCACGCTCGAACCCTTGCCCTACGCCTATGACGCGATGCAGCCTTATCTCTCGCAGGAATCCTTCGAGTACCACCACGACAAACACCATGCGGCCTATGTGACGAACGCCAACAATCTGATCAAAGGCACGGAATTCGAGGGCAAGCCGATTGCGGAGATCATCACCGGGTCTCACACCAAGAACACGCCGATCTTCAACAACGTCGCCCAGCACTACAATCACGCGCTCTACTGGAACTGCCTCAAGCCCAATGGCGGCGGCGCGCTACCGGGCAAGGTCGAGCGGGCGATCGTCCAGTCCTTCGGCTCGGTCGACAAGTTCAGGGAAGAGTTCCAGGGGCAAGGCCTCGCCCAGTTCGGCTCGGGATGGGTGTGGCTCGAAACCTCGGGCGGAAAGCTTTCGATTCGCAAGACCGCCAACGCCGAAAATCCACTGGTGTTCGGCGCGACGCCGCTGCTCGTCGCCGACGTGTGGGAACATTCCTATTACATCGACTACCGCAACCGCAGAGCTGATTATCTGAAGGCGTTCCTCGACCACTTGGTCAATTGGGAGAACGTCGAGAAGCTGCTCGCTGCGGCGTAAAGGCGAACATCGCTGTCCTGCGCTCTTCGCGTCCTTGCAGCGCAAGCCGCGGGGAGTGAAGGGCGCGGAAATCGTCAATCCGATCTTTCACAACGACCCTGCCGAGACTACCGCGCCGCGCGCGCGTCCCGGCGTCGCCTTTCCTGCGCCGGCTGGTAGGCGATCGCCGCGTGATGGCGGCAGTAGGGACCCGAGCCCGGCGGCGACTTGACGCCGCAAAAGCGAAACTCCGGCGAGCTTGGATCGCCGATCGGCCAGCGACACATCGCTTCGCGCAGCTCCAGGAGAGTGACGCGCGCCGTGATCGGCACGACCACCTCATATTCCTGCTCCGGATCGGCGAGGACCGCGACCTGCGGGGCCAAAGCGAGCGCGACGTTCCCGACCACCGCGCCGACCCCGTGACTGCATGCGGACGCGGGATGCGGACGCGGCATCCGCGGCGCCCGGACGCGCGGCGCGCTCGGCGCGACCGTCGTCGTGCTCGAGCGATCGGCGAGGCCGAGGCGATGGATCTTGCCGATGACCGCATTGCGCGTGGTGTCAGGACCCAGCGCCGCCGCGACCTGCGCCGCGCTGCGGCCTTCGCGCCAGAGCTTGCGCAGCAGCTCCACACGTTCCTCGGTCCAAGTCATATGGGCCTCCTATCGAGAGCCGTTGTTATCGACGCGCGAGTCGCTTGCAGAATCCTTCCAGCATCGACGACCGCGCATGCGGTGCGGCGAGGACTTCAGACCCTTACGTCTTGAGAGAAACTCGGCGAGGCGCTTCACCCCGGTGTTGACGCGAACGTTACTCCGCCAAATGAATCACGTGCAAGAGTCGCTGGCAAGCGAAAGCGCCGTTCTTCACAGACTTCTCTCCGCATTTTTGCGCGCAGTGTTGCATTCGGGAGTCAGTCCAGCGGCGCGCGCTCGACATAAGTCTTTCTGTAAATGCGCTTTACGCGAAGCGGTTGCTGTTTGTTCTCCGCCTTCGGTCAAGACTTGGCTTGGGGAAAACTCGATGGCGAAATGTGCGATCTCGGTCTGACATCTTCGCGTCGATCGCCATAGATTAAGCGCTAAGGACAACCGCTGGCCGATCGATGAGGAGTCTTCACATGTCCACGCATCAGGGCAAGTTCGTTTGGCATGAGCTGCTGACGACGGATCTCGAAGCGGCCGCGGCGTTTTATCGCACGGTCCTCGGCTGGGAGACGAGGGACGCCGGCATGAGCGACCACCGTTATACGCTGTGCTCGGCGGGCGGAACGCTGGTCGCCGGCATGATGCCGACGCCGGAAGAGGCGCGCGTCAAGGGCGTTTCGCCTTGCTGGACCGGCTATATCGCGGTGGACGACGTTGAAGCTTTCGTGAACCGCGTCGTCGACGCCGGCGGCGGGCTCCTGCGCGCGGCGGACGACATTCCGGGCGTCGGGCGCTTCGCGGTCGTGAAAGACCCGCAAGGCGCAGTGGTGATCCTTTTCAAGGCTGCAAGCGACGCCCCCGCGCCCACGGCCTCGCGCGGGCCGGGAAACGTGGGCTGGCGCGAGCTGCATGCGCACGACGGCGCGAGCGCGCTCGATTTTTACGCCGGCCTCTTCAACTGGACCTTGTCGCGTTGCATCGACATGGGACCCCTCGGCGCCTATCGTATTTTTGCGATCGACGGCGCTGACGCCGGCGGCGTCATGACCAGGACGCCGGACCAGCCCAAGTCCTTCTGGCTCTACTACTTCGTCGTGGACGCGATCGAAGCCGCCGCCGAGCGCGTCGCGAAGGCCGGCGGCGCGGTGGCTTACGGACCCGTCCAAGTGCCGGGCGGCGGCTCCATCGTGCAATGTTTCGATCCGCAAGGCGCGGCCTTCGCGCTCTTCGCTCCGCCGCATTGAGCCGCGCGTGCGGCTTCGCGCCCCCTCCCCAGCCCGGACTTGATCCAGGGAGGGGAGGGCAAGCGAGGGGGCTTGCATCTACACTTCGCCGCAAAATCGTGCTCAAAGCCCCGGCATGACTGAGGCCCCCGAACTTTCCGTCGTCGTCCCCGCTTATAACGAGGCCAAGAACCTTCGTCCGCTGCTGGCGCGGCTCGCGCCTGTCCTGGAGCGGAGCGCGCGCGACTTCGAGATCATCTTCGTCGACGACGGCTCGTCCGACCAGACGCTCCAAACCTTGCGCGACCTCGCGCGCGAGGACGCTCACGTCAGCGCCCTCTCCTTCAGCCGCAATTTCGGCAAGGAGATCGCCATCGCTGCCGGCCTCGACGCGGCGCGCGGCGCAGCCGTGGTTATTATCGACGGCGACCTCCAGCATCCGCCGGAGCTCATTGCAAAGTTCGTCGAGAAGTGGCGCGAGGGCTACAAGAACGTCTATGGCGTGCGCAGCGACCGCGAGACCGACCCGAAGATGCGTAGCTTCCTGACGCGCGTCTTCTATCGCCTGCTCGACAAGTTCGGCGAGGTCGCGCTGCCCGACGGCGCCGGCGACTTCCGCCTGCTCGATCGCCAAGCGGTGGATGCGCTGCTTTCGATGCGGGAGCGCGCCCGCTTCAACAAGGGCCTCTTCGCCTGGATCGGCTTCAAATCGATCGGCGTGCCCTTCGTCGTCGAAGCGCGCGCCCATGGCGTCTCGACCTTCAACTTCTGGCGACTCGCGCGCTTCGCCCTCGACGGGCTGATGTCCTTTTCGTCGATGCCGCTGAAGATCTGGGCCTATGTCGGCATGGCCGTCTCGGGCGGCGCGCTCGCCATGGCGGCGTGGTTTTTCGTCAAGACCATGATCATCGGGGTCGATGTGCCGGGCTACGCTTCGCTGATCGTCTCGATCGCCTTCTTCTCCGGCGTGCAGCTCTTGTCGCTCGGCGTTCTCGGCGAATATGTCGCGCGCATTTTCGCCGAGGTGAAGGGCCGCCCGCTCTATCTCGTGGCGGAGCGGATCGGCCGGCCGCAAGCAAAGGGTTAACGCGGAGCTGCTAATCCCCACGATGACCCGGGTCTTCTCCCTCTCCCCGCTTACTGAGCAGAGGACTGGGACGAGGGGCTTTGAGCAGTTTCCTCTAACAAATCCCATGTCCATAAATCCGCCGACGTGTTCAACACTCGACCCCAACCCCAGGCCCCTCGCCCTAGCCCTCGCCCCGCAAGCGGGGAGAGGGAACGCGCCAACGGGAACGGCTAGGATGCTGCGCAACCTCGTCTCCGTCGGCGGCTTCACGCTGCTCTCGCGCATCGGCGGCTTTTTGAGCGCCGCTGTCCAAAGCGCGGTCATGGGCGCCGGCGAGGTTTCCGACGCCTTTTTCATCGCACAGCGCCTGCCGAACAGTTTTCGCGCCATTTTCTGCGAGGGCGCCTTCAACGCCGCCTATGTCCCAAGCTATTCGCAGGCGCTGGAGCAGGAGGGGCCCGCAGCGGCCAAGGATTTCGCGAGCCAAATCTTCACGCTGCTGCTCGCCTCGCAGGTGCTGCTGCTCGCGCTCGCTTGGGCGTTCACGCCGCAGCTCGTCATGCTGATCGCGCCGGGACTTGCCGAGAAGCCGGGCGAGTTTGGCCTCGCGGTGACGATGACGCGCATCGTCTTCCCCTATCTCCTGTTCATCACCCTGTTCACGCTGCATCAGGGCACGCTCAACGCCCATGGGCATTTCGCGCTCGCCGCCTTCGCGCCCGTGCTCATGAACGTCTGCGTCATCGTCGCGCTGCTTCTGGCCTTCCTGTTTCCCAACGCCGGCGTCGCCGCAAGCGTCGGCTTCGTGTTCTCCGGCGCCTTGCAGCTCGCCCTGCTCATGTGGCTCGCCCATCGATTGGGGCTGCTGGAGCGCCTCGCGCCCGTGCGCCTTGAGCGCGTTCGCGAGTTCTTGTGGCGGTTCGGTCCGGCGATCATCGGCTCGGCGGCCCCGCAAATCGCGCTTTTCGCCGACACGATCCTCTCCTCTTTGCTCCCGGTCGGCGGCGTTTCGGCGATCTCCTACGCCGAACGCCTGTATCAGCTCCCGAACGGTCTCATCGGCGTCGCCGCCGGCACCGTGCTTTTGCCCGAGATGAGCCGCCGCCTCGCCGCCGGCGACGCGGCCGGGGCGCAGGACGCTCAAAACCGGGCTTTCGCGCTCACGATCGCCGCCGCCATGCCCTTCGTCGTCGCCTTTCTGACTATTCCGGAGCTCATCGTCGCCGCGGTGTTCATGCACGGCAAGTTCACGATGGACGAAACTTACGCCTGCGCCGACGTGCTCTCGGCCTACGCCCCGGCGGTGCTGCCCCTGGTGCTGGTCGCCTCCGCCCGCGCGGGCTTCCAGTCGCGCGGCGACACCAAGACGCCGATGCTGATCGCCTTCGCGGCGCTGGCGGTCAATGTCGCCCTGAAAGTCGTTCTGATAAGGTATTTCGGCGCGCCGGGCCTCGCCACGGCGACCGCCGTCGGTTTTTGGATCAACGTCGTCGCGCTCGTCGGCCTCGCCCTTTCGCGCGGCCTGCTGCATTTCGAGCCGCTGCTCTGGAGAGTGCTCGCCGCGACGGCCGGCGCCTCGCTGGCGCTGTTCGTGGCGACCGTCATCCTGCGCCGGCCGGCCCTGGACGTTGGCCTGCCTTTCGGCGCGCTTGCGAATATCGTCGCGCTGACGCTGCTCGGCGTCGTCGGAGCGGCGGCTTACATCGGCGTCTTTTACCTCCTAGCGCGGGCGCTCGGCGTCGACCTGTCGCGCTTGCGCCGTTAGGCGCTCGCATGCGAGAAGCGGCAGGAGGCCTTTCGCAAAGAGCCCGAAACCCAACCGCAAGCCCATGTCCGCCAGGCACCCCATCATCTCGATCACCGGCTCGTCGGGCGCCGGCACGAGCTCGGTCAAGCAGACGTTCGAGCAGATTTTTCGGCGCGAACGCATCGAGGTCGCTTATGTCGAGGGCGACTCTTTCCACAAGTACGACCGCGATGAGATGCAGAAGGCCATGGCGGAGGCGCACGCCCGCGGCAATCGCCATCTAAGCCACTTCGGGCCCCAGGCCAACCTGCTCTGCGAGCTTGAGAAGCTTTTCCGGGAATATGGCGAGACGGGCGGCGGCCTCTACCGTCACTACGTCCATGACGAGAACGAGGCCGCCGTCTATGGCGTCGAGCCGGGCTGCTTCACGCCATGGAAAGACCTGCCGCCGAACACCGATCTTCTGTTTTACGAGGGTCTGCACGGCGCCGTCGTGACCGACGAGGTCAATGTCGCGCGATACGCCGACCTCAAGATCGGCGTCGTGCCGGTCATCAACCTCGAATGGACGCAGAAGCTGCATCGCGACCGCAACGCGCGCGGCTACACCACGGAGGCGGTGACCGAGACGATCCTGCGCCGCATGCCCGACTATGTGCACTACATCTGCCCGCAATTCTCGGAAACCGACATCAACTTTCAGCGCGCGCCGACCGTCGACACCTCCAATCCCTTCGTCGCGCGCTCGATCCCAACGCCCGACGAGTCGATCGTCGTGATCCGCTTTCGTGACCCGCGCGAGGTGGACTTTCCCTATCTCGTGGCGATGATCGCCGGCAGCTGGATGTCGCGGGCGAATTCCATCGTCATCCCCGGCAACAAGCTCGACCTCGCGATGCAGCTCATCCTGACGCCGCGAATCCTGAAACTCGTCAATCGCCGCTAGTGCGCTTTCCGATGGCGCGGAATCGTGCGATCGATAAGAAATCGCGCCAACATCGCTCTCAGCGTCTCAACAAAGGAAGCATGATGTCCAATCGTCTCGTCGACTGCGCCCCGGATGACGCCAACGCCGTCCGCGCGCTGGCCATGGACGCGGTCGAGAAGGCCAAGTCGGGGCATCCTGGCATGCCGATGGGCATGGCCGACGTTGCGACCGTGCTGTTTCGCAATTTCTTGAAATTCGACGCCGGCGATCCGAGCTGGCCCGACCGCGACCGCTTCGTGCTCTCGGCCGGCCACGGCTCGATGCTGCTCTATGCGCTCGGCTATCTCGTCGGCTATCCCGGCCTTGACGTCGAGCAACTGAAGCACTTTCGCCAGCTCGGGTCGAAGACGGCGGGCCATCCTGAATATGGCCACGCGCCGGGCGTCGAGACCACGACCGGGCCGCTCGGCCAGGGGCTCGCCACGGCCGTCGGCATGGCCATCGCCGAGCGCCTGGCCGCCGCCCGTTTTGGCGACGATCTCGTCGACCACTTCACCTATGTCATCGCCGGCGACGGCTGCCTCATGGAGGGCGTGAGTCACGAGGCGATCGACCTCGCCGGGCACTTGCAGCTCGGCAAGCTGATCGTGCTCTGGGACGACAACAAGATTTCGATCGACGGCCCGACGAGTCTTGCGACCTCGACCGATCAGCAGGCGCGCTTCGCCGCCGCCGGGTGGCATGTGCAGGAGGTCGACGGGCACGAGCCGGCGCAGATCGCGGAAGCGATCGCCGCGGCGCAAGGCGATCCACGGCCGTCGATGATCGCCTGTCGTAACATCATCGGTTTCGGCGCGCCGGCCAAGCAAGGGAAAGAGACCGTGCACGGCGCGCCGCTCGGCGCGGCGGAGGTGGACGCCGCGCGCGAGGCGCTCGCCTGGCCCCACACGCCGTTCGAAATTCCTGAAGCCGTCTTGGGCGGCTGGCGCA
>DASPSI010000024.1:0-13205 GCA_035624015.1 Methylocystis sp. | reverse complement strand
GTCGAGCGCGCCAAGGGCATATTGATGAAGACCAAAAATTTGGCCGAGGACCAGGCCTATGCGCTCATGCGCGGCGCGGCGATGCGCGAGTCCAAGAAGATCGCCGAGATCGCCCGCGCGATCGTGACCGCCGCGGAGCTTCTGAAATGACGAGAGAAACTCTGCGCATCGGCTTCATTCCGCTCGTCGACGCGGCGGGATTGATCGCCGCCGCCGATTTGGGCTTCGCCGCGGCCGAGGGTTTGAAGATCGAGCTCGTTCGCGAGGTCTCCTGGTCGAACATCCGCGACCGCCTGGCGCTTGGCCATCTCGACGCCGCGCATGTGCTCGCGCCCATGGTCGTGGCCTCGCGCCTCAAGATCAACCAGCTGCGCGCTCCGCTCGCCGCCATCGTCAATCTGGCGCTGAACGGCAACGCCATCACGGTGGCGCCGGCGCTTTTCGCGCAGCTTAGCGCTGAGACCGATGGCGATATCGCCGATCCGGCCGCGAGCGCGGCGGCGCTCGAAAGGGTCGTGCACAAGCGCGAGGCGCGGGGCGAGGAGCCGCTGACCTTCGGCATGACCTTTCCGTTCTCGACGCACAATTATTTGCTGCGGCACTGGATGGCCGCGGGCGGCATCGATCCCGACCGCGACCTGCGCCTCGTCGTGCTGCCGCCGCCGCTGATGGCGGACAGCCTCGCCCAGGGCCTGGTGGACGGGTTTTGCGTCGGCGCGCCGTGGAGCTCGGTCGCGGTCGCGTCGGGGCTCGGCGTCATCCTGCACTTCGGCTGCGAGATTTTTTCGCACGCGCCGGAGAAGGTGCTGGCGATGCGCGAGAGCGCGATCAGCGACGACAGGGATCGTGCGTCGGCTTTGATCCGCGCTCTCGTCGGCGGCGCGCGCCATGCGGAAGACCCCGCCAATCGCAGAGAGATCGCTGCGCTTCTGGCGCGCCCCGATCGAGTCGGCGTCGACGCAGAGCTCATCAGCCGCACGCTCGAAGGACGGTTGCGCATCGACGTCGAGGGCGCCACACGGAGGCGGGACGACTATCTCATTCTTGCCCGCGACGGCGCGTGCCGGCCCGAGCCGATCCGCGGCGCCTGGCTCTATGCGCAGGCCCTGCGCTGGGGGCAGGCGCGTTTTGAGCCGGACGACCTCGCCGCGGCCAAAAGCGTCATGCGCGCGGATCTCTTCGACGGCGCGGCTGGCGGCGCGAGTCCCACCGGCGCATCGGCGCCAGGCGCCTTCAGCGGGGAATTTTTCGATGAAGGCGAAATTCAAGCTTATGTGAACGGCTTCGCGATCGGTACGAAAATCTGACTACCAAGACCTGTCCGAAGCTTCGCCGCTGAATTCGGAGCAGATGGCCCGACTTTTCGATTGCAGAAATTATGCAATTCTATGAGTGTCCACGCTGTACAACCTGGCAATCGCCAAGGCTAAATCGACAGCGTTATCTTATACTTTCTGGCTACGCCTAATGTGCGTCTTGGCAGGCGCTGAAGAGCAATTTTATATGGCGTCCTCCGCAGATACCAGGAGAGACGCCATGAAAATGCAGATTTTGTGCGTGATTGCTGGCCTAGCCTTGGGAGCGAGCGAAGCTCATGCGATAACGGGGGGGCCTGTGGGGCCGGCCCCCGTGCGCGGTCCGATCGTGGTCGATCCGCCCGTGATCGTTGACCCCCCGATCACTATCCGTCGCGGGCCGGTCAAAGCCCCGCCAGGATATAATCCCGGCGGCCCCAACATCCCCTATACCGGCTCGGATCCTATCAACCCCTAAAAGTCCGGACGGGCCGCGCTTCCACGCGAGGCAGCGAGGCTCGGTCTCAATGTATGCGTCGCTGCCTGCGCCGGATTATCTTAATCGCAACGGGGTTCCTCGGAGGCGCATGAATCGTCGCGCCGCGCCTTTGTGCGATGCGATGACATTTTGGGCGCCATGCCGCCTTCATTCTGGACGTTGCGTTTGGCGAGCACAAAACTTAGGCGCATCCAACAGAGTGCGAACGGCCAATTTTCAGTCATGAATCAATGAATTACGCATGAATCCTCGCGGCTCTCGCAAGTTGGCGCAGAGTTTGCGACATCCTTTCCGGTCAACGACGGCCTTAGGTCCGAGAGACGGGATCCAGAGCAGGGATCCCTGTCGCGGACATCGCAACGCAACCGCCGAACGGGCGGAAGGCATGCGCGGTCGTCTCGCCATTTCTCAAACAAATGACGAAGGCCGATCGCGCCCAGCGGGTCCAAAGCCTAGCAACGGGAACGATCGATGGCTCTCCTTCGACACAACGGCAAAGGGCGAAAGCTCGTCGTGATCGGCAACGGCATGGCCGCCGGGCGCGTGCTCGAGCAACTGTTCGAGCGCTCGCCCGACGCCTATGATGTGACCGTCTTCGGCGCCGAGCCGCGCACCAATTACAACCGGATCATGCTGTCGCCCGTGCTCGCCGGCGAGAAAACTTATGAAGAGATCGTCATCCACGACGAGGCCTGGTACGAGAAGCACGGCGTGACCCTGCGCAAGGGCGAGAACGTCACCGCCATCGACCGCGACTTAAGGACGATCGCGACCGCCGCCGGGCATGTCGAGGCTTACGACAAGCTCCTAATCGCCACGGGCTCGACGCCGATCGCCATTCCCGTGCACGGCGTGACGCTCCCGGGCGTCGTGACCTTCCGCGATCTCGACGACGTGGACGTCATGCTGCGCGCCGCCGAGAAAGGCGGATGCGCCGTGGTCATCGGCGGCGGGCTGCTTGGCCTTGAGGCCGCAGCCGGCCTCAAGGCCAAGGGCATGCAGGTCACGGTCATCCACCTCATGCCGACGCTCATGGAGCGCCAACTCGATCCTTCCGCGGGCTATCTGCTCAAGAAGTCCATCGAGAGCCGCGGCATCGAGGTGCTGACCGAGGCCAACACCAAAGCGATCCTGGGCGAGGATCGCGTTACTGGCGTCCTGCTCGATGACGGACGCGAAATCTCCGCCGACATGGTCGTGATGGCGGTCGGCATCCGCCCCAACGCCAAGCTCGCGAAAGAAGCGGGCCTCGTCGTCGAGCGCGGCGTCAAGGTCGACGACCACATGCGCACGAGCGATCCCGACGTTTACGCGGTCGGCGAGTGCGTCGAGCATCGCGGCCTCTGCTACGGCCTCGTCGCGCCACTGTTCGAGATGGCCAAGGTCGTCGCCGCGCAGCTCGCCGGCGAGAGGAAAGCTGCGTATACGGGCTCGGTCACGTCCACCAAGCTCAAAGTCTCCGGCATCGATCTCTTCTCCGCCGGTGATTTTTCGGAAGGCGACGACAGCGACGAGATCGTGCTGCGCGATCCTACCCGCGGGATATACAAGCGCATCGTGCTGAGGGGCGATCGCGTGAGGGGCGCGGTGCTCTATGGCGAGACCGACGACGGTCCGTGGCTATTCGATCTCCTGAAGAAAGAAACCGACGTCAGCGCGATGCGCGACACGCTGATCTTCGGCCAATCTTTTCAAGGAGGCGCGCTCCTCGAGCCTCTGGCTGCCGCTGCAGCCTTGCCCGATGATGCGGAAATCTGCGGCTGCAACGGCGTATGCAAGGGAACGATCGTCTCGGCGATCACGAAGAACGGCCTCACGTCCTTGGACGAGGTGCGTGCGCAAACCAAGGCCTCGGCCTCCTGCGGCCAGTGCACGACCAAGGTCGAAGCGTTGATCGCGAGCACGCTCGGCGACGGCTATGAAGCAGCCAAGCGCAAGCCGATGTGCAAATGCATCGACCTCACCCACGAGGAGGTGCGCGGCCTCGTCGTCTCGCGCCATCTCGACTCCATGCCGGCGGTGATGCAGGAGCTCGGCTGGAAGACATCTTGCGGCTGTCCGTCCTGCCGGCCGGCGCTGAACTATTACCTGCTCTGCGCCTTCCCGCTCGACTACAAGGACGACGCGCAGTCGCGCTTCATCAATGAGCGCGCCCACGCCAACATCCAAAAGGACGGGACCTTTTCCGTCGTGCCGCGCATGTGGGGCGGACTCACGACGCCGAACGAATTGCGCGCGATCGCCGACGTCGCCGACAGGTTCAAGATTCCGACGGTCAAGGTGACCGGCGGCCAGCGCATCGATCTCCTGGGCGTCAGGAAAGAAGACCTGCCGGCCGTCTGGGCGCGTCTCAACGCCGCCGGCCTCGTCTCGGGCCACGCCTATGCCAAGGGGCTGCGCACCGTCAAAACATGCGTCGGCAAGGAGTGGTGCCGCTTCGGCACGCAGGATTCGACGGGGCTCGGCGTCAAGATGGAGCGGCTGCTTTGCGGCTCTTGGACGCCCGCCAAGGTCAAGCTTGCGGTTTCGGGATGTCCGCGCAACTGCGCCGAGGCGACGGTCAAGGACATCGGCGTCGTCTGCGTCGACAGCGGCTATGACATCCACATCGCCGGCGCCGCGGGACTGCATGTGCGCGCGACCGATCTGCTCGGCCATGTCGAGACGGAAGAGGAGGCGCTCGAGCATGTCGCGGCGGTCATGCAGCTCTATCGCGAGGAGGCCGCCTATCTCGATCGTCTCTACAAGTGGGTCGAGAAGGTCGGGCTTGAGCGCGTGCGCCAAGTGATCATGGAGGACCACGAGGCGCGCAAGGCGCTATACGAGCGATTCCTCGTTTCGCAACGCGCCGTGCGCAAGGATCCCTGGGCCGAACGCGCCGCGGGCTTCGGCGCCAAGGAGTTCACCCCGCTCGCCGTGGTCGCGCCGATCGAGGCGGCCGTCGAGCTCGCTGTCGCCGCCGAGTGAGGAGCGCTTAAGATGAACGCTTTCTCCCCGAATTGGTTCGATATCGGCTCGATCGAGCAAATCCCGCGGCGTGGCGCGCGCGTCGTGAAGACGCCGCGGCGCGACATCGCGGTGTTCCGCACGGCGGGCGACGAAATCTTCGCTCTGGAGAATCGCTGCCCGCACAGGGGCGGGCCGTTGAGCGAAGGCATCGTGCACGGCCGCAAGGTCGCCTGCCCCCTGCACAACTGGATCATTGATCTCGAGAACGGCGAAGCGACCGGCGCCGATCGCGGCTGCGCGCGGCGCTTTCCGGTCAAGGTCGAAAAGGGCCGCATCTATCTCGAAATGACCGCAGCGGTGACGCCATGACCGCCGCTCCGCGCATCGTGCGCACGACCTGCCCCTATTGCGGCACGGGTTGTGGCGTCGAGGCGCGAATCGCGTCCTCGGGCGAAGTCGAGATCGCGGGCGATAAAACGCATCCGGCGAATTTCGGACGGCTCTGCGTCAAGGGCGCGGCGCTCCGCGAAACGCTCACGCTGGAAGGACGGCTGCTGCATCCGACGATCGACGGGGCGCGCGCTGGGTGGGGCGAGGCGCTGCGGCTAGTCGCCGGTCGTTTCGCCGAAACGATCGCCGTGCACGGCCCCGATTCGGTCGCGCTCTACGTGTCGGGGCAGATGCTGACCGAAGACTATTACGTCGCCAACAAATTCATGAAGGGGTTCATCGGCTCGGCCAATATCGACACCAACTCGCGCTTGTGCATGGCGTCTTCCGTCGCCGGCCACAAGCGCGCCTTCGGGGCCGACGTCGTTCCCAATGTTTATGAGGATCTAGAGCTCGCCAGCCTCGTCGTGCTCGTCGGCTCCAATCTCGCCTGGTGCCATCCCGTGCTGTTCCAGCGCCTGGAGCAGGCGCGGGCGGCGTGCAGGAGCATGCGCGTCGTGAACATCGATCCGCGTCGGACGGCGACCAGCGAACTGGCCGATCTGCACCTCTCGCTGAAGCCCGGAACCGACGTGGCGCTCTTCCTCGGCCTGCTGCGCTATCTCAACGGCGCAGGCAAGCAGGACGACGCCTATATCGGCCATCATACGAGCGGCGTGACCGAAGCGCTCCGCGAAGCGCAGGCGTGGAACGTCGAGAAAGTTGCGGAGACAACCGGCCTCGACGCCCTCGACGTGTTGCAGTTCTATGGGCTTTTCGCCGCGCGCGAGCGCACGGTCACCGTCTATTCGCAGGGCGTCAATCAATCCTCGGCAGGAACCGATAAGGTCAACGCCATTCTCAACTGCCATCTCTTCACCGGTCGCATCGGCCGGCCAGGCGCGGGGCCGTTCTCGGTGACGGGACAGCCCAACGCCATGGGCGGACGCGAGGTCGGCGGCCTCTCCAATCAGCTCGCCTGCCACATGGAGCTGGAGAATCCTCGGCATCGCGAGATCGTCCGCCGCTTCTGGGGCTACGACCGCGTCGCCGAGAAGCCGGGCCTGAAGGCCGTGGAGCTCTTCGACGCGGTCGGCGACGGCCGGATCAAGGCGCTGTGGATCATCGGCACGAACCCCGTCGACAGCCTGCCGGAGGCCGACAAGGTGAGGCGCGCGCTCGCGGCCTGTCCCTTCGTCGTGGTCTCCGACGCGATGGCGCACGCCGACACGACGGCGCTCGCCCATGTGCTGCTGCCGGCGCGGCCGTGGGGCGAAAAGGATGGCGTCGTCACCAATTCGGAGCGTCGCATTTCGCGCCAGCGCGCCATTCGGCCCGCAGCGGGCGAGGCCATGCCCGACTGGTGGATCCTTTGCCGCGTGGCGCGCGCCATGGGTGCGAAGGGCTTCGATTATGCCGGCCCCGCCGCGATATTCGGCGAGCATGCGGCGCTCTCCGGCCATCTCAACAGCGGCGAGCGCGATTTCGACATTTCCGCCTGCGGGGACATCGGCGCCGTCGCCTATGAGAAGCTTCAACCGTTTCAGTGGCCGTGGCGTAAGGGCGAGCGTCCTTTCGCCAGCCAAAAACGTTTCTTCGCCAAAGGCGGCTTCTTCACGCCCGACGGTCGCGCGCGTTTCGTCGCGACCCCCTACTGCCCGCCGAAGAGCCGGCAGACGTCCCACGCGCCCTTCGTGCTCAACACCGGGCGCCTGCGCGACCAGTGGCACACGATGACCCGCACCGGCGTCTCGCCGTCGCTCTCGCAACACGCCGCCGAGCCCTGCGTCGAGATCCACCCCGACGACGCCGCGCGCATCGGCCTCGAGCCCGCTGGACTTGCGCGCGTTTTCAACGCTCGAGGTTCCGTCGTTCTGCGCGCGCTGGTGACGGAGCGTCAGCAGCGCGGCCTGCTGTTCGCGCCGATTCATTGGACCGACCAAAATGCCTCCGCCGCGCGCATCGACGCGCTCGTCCCGGCGCATGTCGATCCGGTCTCCGGCCAACCAGAGTCGAAGGCGTCCACGGTCCAGATCGAACCCTGGCCCGCGGCCTGGCATGGTTTCGCGCTGACGCGCGAAAAGCCGAAGACGATCGCCGCGGGCTATTTTGCGCTGGCGCGCACGAGCTTCGGTTGGCGCATCGAACTCGCGGACCGGGCCGCCCCCGCCGATTGGGACGCCTTCGCGCGTGCGCTTCTCGGTTGCGATGAGGCGGCCGCTTCCGAAATCGCCCACATCCAGAACGCGCGCACCGGCGCTCGCCGCTGGCTCGTCACGGAAAACGGTAGCCCGACGGCCGTCCTCTTCGTCGCGCGCGAGCCGGTCGCCGCCTCCCGCGCCTTTCTCTGCGCTGAATTTGAAAAGGGGGCGGCTTGCGACACGCGCGCGCTGCTCGCTGGGCGCGCGTCCGCGGGAGCGCCGGATTGTGGCCGCACGATATGCGTCTGCCACGGCGTGGGCGCGAAGGAGATCGAATCGGCCATCGCCGCTCACTGCGCCGCGGACGCCGACGCCATCGGCCGGCTCACCAGGGCCGGAACGGGTTGCGGCTCCTGCCGTCCTGAAATTCAGCGCATGCTCAAAGACTCCGCCGAACGCAGGCCCGCGTCGCGGAGCCAGCCGCGGGCGCGCGCGCTCGAGTCGACTCATTGAGACGACGTCGACCTATCTTCCGATCACCCCAAGAGGGAGCCGCTCTAGATGAAATTCGAGGCGTTCAAGAAAGCCGGCCATTGGCCGACCCTGCTCGCGGCCTTTCTCTACTTCGACATCAGCTTCATGACCTGGGTCTCGCTCGGGCCCTTGATGATCTACATCGCCAAGGACATGCATCTATCGGTCGAGGACAAGCTCTCGCTCGTCGCCATCCCCGTGCTCGGCGGCGCTTTCTTCCGCATGCCGCTCGGCCTGATCGCCGACGCGATCGGCGCCAAGATCACCGGCGTCATGGCGCAGGTCGTCGTGCTCTTCTCCGTGACGCTGGTCTATGTGTTCGGGCTTTCCGATCCGCTCCCGATCGCGATCTTCGGCCTATCGCTGGGCGTGGCCGGCGCCGCTTTCGCGGTGGCGCTGCCGCAGGCGAGCCGCTGGTATCCTCCTCAGTACCAAGGGGTCGTCATGGGCATCGCCGGCGCTGGCAACATGGGCGTTGTCCTGGATACGCTGTTCGCGCCCTCGATCGCCGAAAATTACGGTTGGCGCGCCGTTTATGGCCTGCTGATGATCCTGATGGCGATGGTTCTGGCCTTCTATGTCTTCGCCGCGAAGGATGCGCCAAAGGCGCGCGCCACGATCGGGTTCACCGATTACGGCAGGATGCTGCTCGACCCCGACAGCCGCTGGTTCATGTTCTTCTACTTCATCACCTTCGGCGGCTTCGTCGGCCTCGCCTCGGCGCTGCCGCTCTATTTCACCGTGCACTATCACGCCACGGGCGTCGCCGCCGGCCTCGTCGTCGCGCTGATCGTGGCGCTCGGCTCCGGATTCCGGCCCGTCGGCGGCTATATCGCCGATCACATCGGCGGGATCAGGACGCTCTCCCTTCTCTTCGGCGTCGTTTCGCTGTGCTACTTCGGCGTGGCGACCCTGCCCGAAGGGCCGGCGCCGGCGAGCGCCGCGGGGTGGACCTTGACCCAGCTGCCCGCGATCGCCTGGGCAGCCGTCGGCTTGTTCTCTCTCGGCGTGCTCAGCCTCGGCATGGGCAACGGCGCCGTGTTTCAGCTGCTGCCGCAGCGCTTCCGCAACGAAATCGGCGCGATGACCGGCCTCGTCGGCGCGGCCGGCGGTCTCGGCGGATTCTTTCTCGCAAAGGCTCTAGCCTTCTCCAAGGGCATGACAGCCGGCTTCCTCGCCGGCTTCTCCTTCTTCGGCCTGCTTGCGCTGCTTGGGCTGCTCGGCTTACTGCTCGTGAAGTCGCGCTGGCGCACGACCTGGGGCGCCGTTTCGGGGGCGCGCATCTGAACGCGAGAGGAAGCCCCCCTGCTCAGCCGCTACGATCATGATCTGCGCGTCGAGATCGGTTTTTGCACGGAGACCGGCGAGCGGCGGGATAATCAGGACTATGTCGGAACCTGCTCGGGGCCGCTCGGCCCCGGCTCGCTGCAGGGCGTCGTCGTTGCCGTGGCGGACGGCGTCGGCGGCCGCAAAGGCGGCCGCGAGGCGGCCGAGACGGCGGTGCGCGGCTTCATCGAGGCCTATTACGCAATGCCCGAGACGCTTGGCGTCGCGCGCGCCGCCGGACGCGCGCTCGAATCCATCAACGGCTGGATCGCGACGCAGGCGCGCGTCGACCCGAACCTCTCCGGGATGGCCACGACCTTCTCGGCGCTGATCTTCTCGCGGCGAACGGCGTTTCTCGCCCATGTCGGCGATTCCCGGGCTTATCGGCTGCGAGACGCCGACCTCGAGCAGCTAACGAACGATCATGTGCTCGGAAGCGGCGAGCGCGCCCATGTGCTGCTGCGCGCCGTGGGACTCGAAGACGCGCTATGCTTCGACCACGCCTCGCACGCGCTGCGCTTGCACGACCGTTTCCTCTTGTGCAGCGACGGCGTGCATGGCTTCCTGCGGCGCGAGCGGATTCGCGAGCTGCTGGCCGAGCGCGTCTCGCCGCGGGAGGCCGCGGAAAAGCTCGTCGCGGCGGCGCTTGAGGCCGGGGGCGACGACAATGCGACGGCGCTCGTCGCCGACATCATCGATCTGCCGCCCGCCGACGAGGGCGCGCTGTCGCGCGCCGTCGCCGATCTTCCGATCCAGGAGCTTCCGGAGGCCGGGACCGTCGTCGACGACTATCGGCTGGAGCAGGCGATCTCCAACGGGCGCTACAGCCGCCTGCTGCGCGCGACGGATTTGCGGGACGGTCAACCTCTGGTCTTGAAGTTTCCGCATCCGCGGGTGGCGGAAGACGCGAGCTATCGGCGCGCCTTCGTCAACGAGGCCTGGGTCGCCGCGCGCGTGCGCAGCCCCTTCGTCGGGGAGATCGTCGAACCGGAGGAGAGACGGCGGACGCGCCTTTACTCCATCATGCCATTCTATGATGGCGAGACGCTCGAAGCCCGGCTGAAGCGCGCGCAAAGGATCGAGCTCGAGGAAGGTCTTTCGATCGCGACGCGTCTCGCGCGCGCCATCGCGGCGCTGCATCGCGCCGGCGTGATCCACCGCGACATCAAGCCCGACAACGTCATCCTCCTGAAGGACGGAGGCCTGCGTCTGGTCGATCTCGGCGTCTGCCGCGCGCCGCGGCTCGAGGAGCTTTGCGCCGAGGACATCCCCGGCACGCCGAGCTATATGGCGCCGGAATTGTTCGCGGGCGCGGCGGGCGACGAGGCGTCCGACCTCTATGCGTTGGGCGTGACGCTTTATCGCGCCTTCACGCGCGACTACCCCTACGGCGAGATCGAACCGTTCAGCAAGCCGCGCTTCGCCGGGCCGCGCCGGCTGATCGCGAGGCGGCCGGATCTCCCCGCCTGGCTCGATGCGGCGATCTTACGCGCCGTCGCGGTCGATCCGCGCGATCGCTTCGGCGACGTTCTGGAGTTCGCCTTCGAGCTCGAGAACGGCGCGCAACGCGGGGCCGCGCCGGCCCTCGCGAAAAAGCCGCTCTATGAGAGCAATCCGCTCATGTTTTGGAAGAGCGTGAGCCTGATCCTTTTGCTGCTGCTTTTTCTCAGCTTGATTTCGAGATGATACGACTTCCGGCGCCGCTGAGAGAGCCTACCGCCTCGATAACGAAAAATACAAGGGCGCTTCTTTGAAAGATTGGCTGGCGCGCCCCGCTCATGCCTGTCCACGGTGTGACAAATTTACCACACCCTGAAAAACTTAACGCCCGCCGATATTCCAACATGAACCATCCACATTCTCGCCGCACGCTTAAATAAGCTTAGGACCATTAAGCAACTAGCGTGGGAGGCGTCCGAATGCGTTCGAAACTGTCGCGCCAGAACGAAGTCGCCGAGAAAATTGGCAGAGAGCTGCAAGCTCTCTACAATGAGGTTCTTCGAGAGCCGTTGCCTGATCGCTTCTGCGAATTGTTAGATCGATTGGAAAAGCGAACGACATCGATCGCGGCGCATTCAAAAGCCGCCCCTAATCGTGTGCCGTCAGCTGCGCATGCAGCGCCCCGAGCTTTGGGAACGGGAGGTCGATCCTCCGCCAAAAGAATCAGACGCTTCGAGCTTGCGTGAGGGCGGCAAGCCGGGCTGTCCTGCTTTTGCCCCAAGCGCCGGTCTTTGGCGAAAGCCCGCCATTTGCCGACGCCGTAAGAGTTGGAGAGCCGGCTCTGCTGGGCGCGCGGCCGGCCCCCGTTTCGAAAGGAATCGTGAGGCCGCCTTTCCGCTACGGCGGCGCCGGAATAGCCTGGCTCGGGCGCCTACGCCGGCGTCAGCGCGGTCAAATCTTCGCGGGCCGGAAGCTGCGTTCGGATCGCCTCCACAATTTGCTCGATTGCGGCGTTAGCTTCCATCGCCCGCTGTTGGGCGTCTCTCGCTCCTGCTTCGGTCAGGCGGACGCGCTCTTCGGTCGCGGCCAGTAGTTCATCTTTCTCCGCTAGCTCGCGCCGAGCGATATCGAGATCGGCGCGAGCCTCCGCCAGCGCCGAAGACAATTCCTGCACTTCCGCTTCGGACTCGCGTTGCGCCGTTTCGGCGCGCTCGGCTCTCGCTTCCGCGCTCTCCAGCTTGTTGACGATCGAGCTGGCGAGGTCGCGCGCGCGCGCGACCGCCTCCGCGGACTGCTCTTCAAGACGTCTGACAGCCGCGGCGGCTTCCGACACCATCTCCAGCGCAATAGTGGCGGTGTCAGTTGGTTGAATAGATTCCCGATGAGGATACTCGGGGGCTTTCGGCCGAGAATCGAAGTCGCCTCTGGGGATAACTTCGGTGGCGAGCAGGTCGACATCGAGCGAATTCATCGCTTACTCCGTAGGTTACGCTTGCGATCCCTGTCCCTAGCTTGTGGAAAACAATTGGGCAGAATTACGACAGGCATATTGCGCGGCGAGCGTCCCCAGCTCGCGTACGAGATCGATGGAGTTCCTTAGGCCGCGAAAGCAGGGGGAAAATCGACAGGCTTACGCCGTCGGACACTCCCGAGCGCCAAGATTGCGCGAGAAATCCAGGTTAGATGTCAGGACTATGCTTTAAAAACGTGACGCCGATGCGTCCGTTCTGTTCCCATAAGAGTCGGCACGTTCTGGAAAACTCCTGCTGAACCATCTTGAGCTCGAATATTTGCGTGACTACCCTGGGATCGTTAATTTCTAAGCACGCGCCGGCATCCGAGATGTTGCGAATGCTGCAATCGGTTGCGCGCTTATCGCCGAATATCACCTTCCCAGCTTTTAGGACCTTTCGTCTCGGGGCATGCCTCCGCTCGACAGCGGGTCCTGTTGGCGAAGGGGTGCGCACGTCGGCCGATTCGCTCGCGAACGTATCTTGGCCGCGCGGCGAGAGAGACGCCTCCAGGCCCTCATCGGGCCGCGCGCCATTGCTTCGGACGTCGTGGACCATTACGAATTTTCCCGAGGAGCCTATGCTCAGTCTCTAATATAAGCTTCGCTTTTTAAAAAAACATTATGTACACTTCGCCGCGATTTTATTGTATTCATGTCCTCGGCGGTGGATGTTCTTGGCCGTTGCATCGTCCCGTTCTCGGGCTTTCGTGAATGGGCGGGGAAGGCCGGCGCGAAGACGCCGATCTCTTTCTCGGAGCCCGACCGCGAGGAAAAAAGCGCCTCCCGCCGCTGGGGCAGGAGGCGCTTCAACCTCGGCGCTTCAACCTTAGTACTTGGCGACGACCACAGCCGGCGGCGCAGGCGGAGGCGGCGTCAGGACGTCGACGACGGCGCCCGCCACCGTGATCGGCAGGGTGACAACCGCAACAACAGCCGTGACCGGGTCCGGACCAGGAGCCGGCGCCACGACTACGGGTTCAGCCGCAAAAGCCGAGGTCACGCCGGCCGCCATTGCGACGCCAAGCGCGATGGGGAAGATTCTCATAGTCATTTCCCTCCGTAAGATCGAAACCTGTCCG
>DASPSI010000168.1:0-18954 GCA_035624015.1 Methylocystis sp. | reverse complement strand
GTCAGCCTCAAGAGTAAGCTGACCCGCCATGAATCACGCTTTTTCATCCGGCGGTAGAATCTTTTTGCTCGACTATCGCGCCGCAGACTCGCTATGCGAGCACGTCCACGGCGCGACCCCTAACTGACGACACGCCCTAAGCTTTTCCGTCAGCTGCGCTTGATTTCCGAGGATGTCAACGAAGAAAGCCGAATCGGCATAGAGTAGCCGGCCCGTCTCGGACTGGTTCATCATGTGCGCGAAACGCAGTGGGCGCCGAGGATTGTCGCTTTCAACCTCTTGGGTGTCGCCAAAATGCCCAAAGTTGACCCGTAGCCCAGGGAAGGCCGCCACCGTCGATTCCCAGCAGCTCGGATCGGTCAGCCTGAGAAAAGCTTTGTCTGGACCGTTGGACGGTGCCGTATGAGCCATGATCGGCGCGTCATTTCCAGGTCGCCGGCACCATTCATAAAGCGCGGACAAAGCTTGATCCAGGCGCTTGCCGGTATCTGCGCGCCTCAAGAGCGGCGGGATCCAGTCCCTGTCCCAAAAATTCGACGCGAGGTCTGCATTTCCGTATGGGCGAAAGCCCATCGGAGGATAGAGCTTCACGCCAATGAATCCGTTTTCCTGGATCGCCCTCGATACAATGTCCAGCGGCGAGTATCGGAAGCCTCCAAGCTCATACGCTACCTGCTTCAGAGGGTCGAAAGGCGCATAGCAGTGCACGCGACCGTTCGTCAGCGCGGAAATCTTGCTCATGACCTGGATTTGATCGGGAATCGGCGAGATTGTCTCGCACCCATCGCCAATCGGCCAGTCAAAGTCGACCAGATGAGCTATAATCAGGTCGACCTTGCGGGCGCGCCCACGCGAATATTCCTCCAAATAGTCAAATACGTTCACATATCGATATTGGAAATTCCTTAGTATGAAATCAATTGCGCCATCCACGCTCAGCTCGGCGGGCGCCAAGCGCTGTCTCGCGTTGCGTTGAAACTTGCGCTTTCGGTAGGCGGCGTGCGTTTCCTCCAACGCTCCGATTTTCCGAATGGTCGCGGATGTCGCCGCGTCCGTCAAAAAGCCGCGTCGGTCAACCTTGCTTGCGGCGGCCTGCAACGCCGCGCGTCCACGCTGATACTGTTCTTCTCGGTGCTGGTTTTTGCGGGTAATGAACGAGCTTTGATCGCAATTTCCTTCTCCCCCTGAAATGTTCGCCAAGACCTCGAGCTCGCGCATTGCCGTGGGGGCGTCTTCTAGCGCAAGCTCCTGCAAAATGGAGCCGACGCCCGGGATATGCATGATCCGCGAAAGAAACGCCTTCGCTTGCAAATCTGTGCCGTTAAAAACGTGAGCATGAACATCGATGGTGAGAGGGGAGCTAGGATCGCTGATCGCCGGATCGTTTGCGCAAATTTGCGAGATGGGCTGCACAAGATTCGCGCAACCGGAGGCGCTGGCGGAAGCGGCGAGGATCGCCGACTTGGAAAGAAAATCTCTGCGTGAAACTCTCATGTTTTTTTCCTTGCGCGCTGGGAGGCCTCGATCGGCATCTTCGAGCGATCGTATAATACGGCTCCCTTTGGCGCGGCAATGCGAAGCCTTGGCTCCGCGAGCCGACCGACCGGACCCCTATCGAATCGAGCTTTCGGGCGGCGGGCGTTGGCGCGGCGCTCCCCGCTATTTCAACGGCGAACGCGTCTTGAAGTATTTTATGACGAATTCGCCGACCGTCTTCGTCATCGCGCCCGCAAGCCCGGCCTTCGCCGCCCAGCCGATAATGGGAAAGAAGCTCAAGACGCCGTCGGACGCGGCCTTGCTCGCGGCGGTCGCCGCCACCGCCGTCGTGATCTCGTCGATGTTGTAGTCCTCGACCCCAAAGGCTTTCGCCACGTCATGGACCATTTTGAGGTCGCAGGCGTCCAAAACCAAGGAGGTTCCCGGCACGAAGCTGATGAGCCCGACGCCGACCGACCATTTGTTGACGATGACATGCGCATCCGCCTCGGCTTCGCTGAGACTGCGGGGCTTCGGAGAACTCATTTCGCCTCCCCCGGTTCTTCTCCCGCCGCCCTTGCCGCGTCATCGCGGCAGCACGGCCCAATAATCGAGATCGAGCAGCACCGCCGGGTCCGGCTTGCCGTCGGGGCCGTTGAGCGGGAATTCGGCGCCGGGCTTGTCCTTGGTCGCGACGAGCCGCAGCCGCAGCGCCCCGACGTCGCTGCGCCCGGGGATATCGGCCTTGTCCAGCACCTCGCTCCAGGCGAACACGGTGCCGCCGGCAAAGAGCGGATTGACATGCCGGCCGCCGTTGATCGCGGAGATGTGGAAGACGTTCTCGAGCCCGTTGAAGGACAGCGCCCGGGCGAGCGAGATCACATGTCCACCGTAGATGATGCGCTTTCCGAACCGCCCCTGCGCCTCGTAATATTGATTGAAATGGACCTTGGAGTTGTTCTGGTAGAGGCGGGTCGCGAGCTGATGCTCGGCCTCCTCGACCGTCATGCCGTCGATGTGGTCGATCTTCTCGCCCTTCTCATAATCGGCCCAGAAATGGGGCGAGCCGGCCAGCGCCTTGTCATAGGCCGAGACGTCGATCGGCGGCACGGCCCTGGCGAGGTCCTCGGGCGCGACGGCTTTCGGCAGCGTCGGGACGACTTCCGGTCCGACGGGGGCGTCCTTGTCCCGCTTCTTGACCATGACCCAGCGCGCGTAGTCGAGCACGATGTCGCCGCGCTGGTTGCGCCCCAGCGTGCGCACATAGACGACGCCGGTCTCCTTGTTGGAGTTCTCTTTGAGGCCGATGACCTCGGAAGTCGCGGAAATCGTGTCGCCGGGATACACGGGCGTCAGAAACTTGAAGTCGGCGTAGCCGAGATTGGCGATGGCGTTGAGCGACACGTCGGGCACGGTCTTGCCGAGCACGATGTGGAACACGAGCATGTCGTCGATCGGGGCCTCCCTATAGCCGATCGCCTGCGCGAAGGCCTTCGACGACTGCACGGCGAAGCGCGGCAGATAAAGCGCGTTGTAAACGGCGACCTCTCCGTGCGTCAGCGTCCGCGGGGCGGCGTGGCGGATGATCTGGCCGAGCTTGAAATCCTCGAAGAAATTGCCGACGTTGGTTTTCGATTTCGACATCTGGCCGGTCCGGTTCTTAGGCGGCGCGCCCTTTGGCCAGCGCCGCGAGGAGAGATGCGGGATCGCCCGCGATGAAGAGCTTTTTCACGCGCGCCGTATGGCCCGAGACGACCGTGACGCTGCTCGCCGGCGCGCCGAGCTCGGCGGCGACGAGGCGCGTCAACGCGGCGTTGGCCTTGCCGTTCTCCGCCACGGCGCGGACGCGGGCCTTGAGCACGGCGCGGCCGTCGGCGAGCGTCTCGACCCCTTCGAGCGCATCGCGCCCGCCCTTGGGGGTGAGCCGCAGCCAGAGCGCGACTCCGCCCTCCTCAGCGGCCCAGGGGTCAGCCATAAGCGGCGGCGGCGAAGCTGCGCACCAGCACGCGCTGCAGGAAATAGAGCCCCAGGAGCACGACCAGCGGCGAGAGGTCCAGGCCGCCCACCGCCGGCACATAGCGGCGGATCGGACGATAGACCGGCTCGGTCATCGCGTCGAGCACCCGGCGGATTTGCCAGACGAGCTGCGAGCGCGTGTTGATGACGCCGGCGGCGTCGAGCCACGACACGATCACGGAAACGATGACTACCCACTGATAGAGGTCGATGACGACCAGAAGCAGGTCGACGATGGCGCCGAACATTTGAGACTCCCGCTCTTGCGCTTTGGCCGCCTCAATATCGCGCTAGCGGCGCCGCTGCAATATGGGTGCGGGTTAGTCGCGCCGGCTGCGTCGGCCCCCTGCCCTTCCGGCGCGAGCGCTGTATCTTGAAGCTCCACTCTCATCCCAGGAGGCGGGCATGATTCGCGCATGGGCGGCAAAAGGGCGAAAGCAGAAGCTCGAACCTTTCAACTACGAGCCGGGCGAGCTCGGGCCGGAAGAGGTGGAGATCGCCGTCGAGCATTGCGGCATCTGCCACTCCGACCTTTCTGTCATCAACGACGACTGGGGCATTTCGACCTATCCGCTCATCCCCGGCCATGAGGCGGTCGGGCGCGTCGTGGCCTTAGGCGCAGCCGCCAAAGGGCTCCGCCTCGGCCAGAAGGTCGGGGTCGGCTGGAGCGCGGGCAGCTGCCTGCACTGCCGGCAATGCCTCGCCGGAGACCAGCACCTCTGCGCGGAGAACGTCGCGACGATTCTCGGCCATAACGGCGCCTTCGCCGATCGGCTGCGCGCGCAATGGCCGTGGGCGATCCCGCTGCCCGAAAATCTCGACATGCGCGAGGCCGGCCCGCTGCTTTGCGGCGGCGTCACCGTGTTTTCGCCCTTAAAAATTTTCGACGTCAAGCCGACGCATCGCGTGGGCGTCGTCGGCATCGGCGGGCTCGGCCATCTGGCCCTAAAATTCGCGCGCGCCTGGGGCTGCGAGGTCGTGGCCTTCACTTCCAATCTCGCGAAGGCCGAGGAAGCAAAAAGCTTCGGCGCGCATGAGGTTCTGGGCTCGCGCAGCGCGGAGGAGCTCGCGCGCGCTTCGGACTCGCTCGATCTGCTGCTGGTGACGGCGAACGTTCCGCTCGACTGGTCGGCGCTGATCGCGACATTGCGCCCGAAGGGCCGGCTGCATCTCGTCGGCGCGGTGCTCGAGCCGATCGCGATCAACGCCATGCATCTCATCGACGCCCAGCACAGCCTCTCCGGCTCGCCGACCGGCTCGCCCGTCACGATCGCCGAGATGCTGGAGTTTGCGGCGCGCCATGGAATCTTGCCGCAGACCGAGCACTTTCCGCTCGATGAGGTCAACGAGGCGCTGGCGCGGCTCGCCGCGGGGAAAGCGCGGTATCGGATCGTGCTGGATATGTGAGGGTTCGAAACCATCTCCCGCTTGCGGGAGAAGGTGGCATGCGGAGCATGCCGGATGAGGGGCGCCGCGAGGGGCGCGATCTATCCGTCATGGCCGCGTTTGCCGAGCCGCTCGTCGAGGTGCGTTGCGCTGGCGCCGACCCTCGTCCGACCCCGCTTCGCGGGGGCCACCTTCTCCCGCGAGCGGGAGAAGGGAACGCCCAGCCTTTCACCTCAATCCCAACCGCGTCATCATCTTCAACCGGGTCACTTGCGAAAGCCCGAGCTTGCGCGCGGGGAGGACTGTATCCAGAGTTTATAACCGCGTCTCGCAACCTCTAGAGAGCGATGGCATGAGCAGGGTCTTGATCGTCGGCGGAAAGGGATTCATCGGCCGCCATGTCGCCGGGCGTCTCGGCGCGGCGGGGCACGATGTCGTCGCCGCGTCGCGTCGCATGTTGAACCTCGCGCAGGACGACGAAGCGCGCATGCGCGAGAGGGTCGCGGGGTTTGACGCCCTGGTCAATTGCGCCGGCCTCGCGCGCGACGAGCGCGGCGCGAGCATGGCCGAGGTGCATGGCGAAGGAACCGCGCGCCTCATGCGCGCCGCGACGGATGCGGGCGTCAAGCGCTTCATTCACGTCTCCGCGCTCGGCGTCACGAGCGCGGGCGAAACGCAGTTTCAGCGCACGAAGGGCGCAGCGGAGGATTTTCTCGCAAGCTTCGACCCGAACGGCGAGCGCCTCGATTGGCGCGTGCTGCGGCCTTCCGTCGTCATCGGACGCGGCGGCGCGAGCTTCGATCTCCAGCTCGCCCTGGCGGTTCTGCCAGCAATCCCGAGCGTGGGCGGCGGATCATGGCGGCTTCAGCCCGTGCATGTCGACGATCTCTGCGCGCTCGTCGCGCGTCTCGTCGACGGCGCGCCGAGCGAGCGCAGAATCGACGTCGTCGGCCCGAAGCCGATGACGACGAACGAGCTTTCCGCGACTCTGCGGGATTGGCTCGGCCTGCCGCGCGCGCGGTTCGTCAGCATCCCGACGCCGCTGCTGAAGCTCTGCGCGGCGCTCGCGGGACGGTTCACAAAGCTGCCGTTCAATTCTGAGCTCGTCGCAATGCTTTCGCGCGGAAATGTCGGCGACCCCGGGCCGATGACGGCGGCGCTCGGGCGTCCGCCGCGCGAGCTCGGCGCGGCGCTTGCGCTCCACCCGGCCTGCGAGGCCGACCGTGCGAGCGCGCGCCTCTATTTCATCCGTCCGGTCCTGCGGTGGAGCCTCGCGCTGCTGTGGATCGCCACTGGCCTTTCGTCCTTCGGGCTCTATCCGGTCGCGAAGAGCTACGAGCTGCTGTCCCTGCTCCATCTCTCCGGACCGCTCGCAAGCGCCGCACTCTACGGCGGCGCGGCGATCGATCTGCTGCTCGGGCTGCTTCTGCTCCTGCGCATGCGGCCCGCGCTCGTCGGCGCGCTGCAGCTCGCGTTCCTGTGCGTGTTCACGTTGCTCGCCCTGGGCCTGCCCGCCGACTATTGGCTCCACCCCTTCGCGCCGCTCTTGAAGAACCTGCCGATCGCGGCGGCGCTCCTCGTCATGATCGCATTGGAGGCTTAAAACCGTGATCGATCCCTTCATCCTCAAATGGGCCCATATCGTCAGCTCCACCGTGCTCTTCGGCACCGGGCTCGGCACCGCCTTTCATGGGCTCGCGAGCAACATGCGCGGCGATCTTCGCGGCATTGTCATCGCAAACAAGAACGTCGTGCTGGCCGACTGGATTTTCACCTCGCCCGCCGTCGTCGTGCAGCCCGTGACCGGCGTGCTGCTCGCGATGGCGGAAGGCTTCCCGCTCGATGCGCCCTGGCTGCTCGCGTCGGTCGGCCTTTACGTCTTCGTCGGCTGCTGCTGGCTGCCGGTGGTGTGGCTGCAGGTCCGCATGGCGCGCATCGCGGAAGGATGTCTCTCGAGCGGCGCGTTGCTGCCGCCCGCCTACCGCCGCTACTTCCGCTGGTGGTTCGCGCTCGGCTGGCCGGCCTTCCTCTCGATGCTGGCGATCTTCTGGCTCATGGTCGCAAAGCCGCAGTTCTGACCAAACGCGCCAATCCAGCCGAGGAAAGGGAACGTTGTCATGTCTCTTCATACGCCGAACAGGCCGGTACGAGACTACAGGAGAATTTTAGTAGCGATGCTGATCGCCCCGAGCGCGCCGGGATTGCTGTTTGCTCTCTGGTTGACGATCGCGGACCGAACATTCAGCTTACAGGTTTTTGTGGCGGCGGGACTGCTCACGGCAATCGGCGGAGCGCCTATCGTCTTTTGTGTCTTTGCCCCCGCGGTCTGGCTTCTTAGCCGCTGGCGCCGCATGTCATGGCTGGGCTTGACCATCACCGGCTATTTGAGCGCTCTTCTCGTGGGCGTCGTCCTTTGCGCCGTGACCCGCAACGTGCCGGCCGAATTCGCGAGCGCGGCGATATTCGCGCTTTGCGGCGCCGTCGGCGGCCTCGCGTTTTGGTTCCTTGCCGGCGACATCGGCGACAAGATCATCGCTGAAATTGGGGATGACGCATAACGGCGTTGTTCAAAGAATCCCGGTCGCCGCAACGCCTTAGCGCCTCGAGGGCGGCAACCGCCCGAACGCCCGACGCAGCTCGTCCTTCGCGCGCTCCAGCACGCGCTTGCGTTCGGCCGGCAGATTCTTTCCCGCGCGATTGATGAAAAAGTTCAGCATCGACATCGCGGAGCGAAAGGCGGTGGACTTGCGGCGCAGGCTCTCCTCCGCCGAACGCTTGAGCGATCGCGCGATGCGCCGCGGGTCGCTGAAGGTGAAGACGTCGCGCTCGAGATCGAGGGCGTCGCTCTCGCGCGTCACCCTGTTCGACCACCTGTTGGGCGCCGTATCGTCTCTTTTTGCTCGCTCCGTCATGGTGACGAACACATAGAGCCTCGCGAATGAATTTGCAGGCCGCGCCGGGCCGCAAAGAAAGCGCTTCGCCCCACGCTTCGCCCCAGACTAGCCACGGGCGCAAATATGTTGTATGCGCGCGCTTCACGATTTTCCGGCGCGTCGGTTTCGGTCTCGTCCGCAGCCGTTGAGCGCATCCTGAGAGAGACACGCAAATGGCTGTTCCGAAAAGAAAAACCTCGCCGATGAAGCGGGGCTTCCGCCGTTCCGCCGACGCGCTCGCCGCGCCAACCTATATCGAGGACAAAGACTCCGGCGAGCTGCGCCGTCCGCACCATATTGACCTCAAGACCGGCATGTATCGCGGCCGGCAGGTGCTCAAGGTCAAGTCTCAGGAAGCGTAATTTCGGCAGTCGGGCCTAGGCGGTCGGCAGTCGGAGACTCAAACAGGTCGACTGCCTATTTCCGCCCGTTCTGGGCGAAGGCGAGCGTGGGCAGCAGCACGGCGCGCGGCGTCAGCCGCACCAGGCCCAGCATCAACTTATTGGCGATTCCCGGCACCACCACGCGCTTGCCGGCGATTAATCCTTCATAGCCTTGGCGCGCGACTTCCGCCGCCGGCACGAGCGCCGGCTTCACCGCCGCCATCGCGCCTGACAGCTCGAAGCCTGCCCGCGCCTGAAAACCAGTCGTGACTGGCCCAGGGCACAGGCACGAGACCTTGACGCCGAGCGGCGCCATCTCTTGCGCCAGCCCCTCGGTGAAGGACACGACGTAAGCCTTGGTCGCATAGTAGACCGTGAAATTCGGCCCCGGCATGAAGCCCGCGACCGACGCCACGTTCAGGATCCCGCCCCTGGCGGCGACGATCTGCGGCAAGAAGCGCAGCGTCAGCTCCGTCAGCGCACGAACGTTGAGATCGATGATCGCCAGCTGCTCGGCGCCGTCGAGCTTCAGCATGGGTCCGATCAGGCCGAAGCCCGCGTTGTTGACCAGGGTTCCGACGCTAAGCCCGGCCTCGTTCAGCGCCTGCCCGAGCCTCGCGCCAGCGTCGGGCGCGCAAAGATCGAGCTCGACGACCAGCGGCTTCTTCGCTCCCGTCGCGGCGATCTCGGTCGCCAGCGCCTCAAGCCGGTCGCGCCGGCGCGCGATGAGCGCAACCTCATGTCCCTTGGCGGCGAATATGCGCGCGAGCTCCGCGCCGATGCCGTCGGACGCGCCGGTGACGACCACCGCTTTGCGTGGATTCGTCGAATCGCTCATGTGGGAAGCCTTTCAGAGATGACAGAGGGCAGAGGACAGAGGACAGAGGACAGAAGGCCTTTCCGTCATCTGTCCTCAGGAACCCCTAGCAGCGCCGTGATTCGCTTCACGACGCTCTCCTCGAATTCATGGATCTCGCCGTCGACATAGGCCATCTCCCACAGCATCGCGACGACTTGGCGACGCTGCTCGAGATCGAGCGCCCGCTTCAGGATGCTCGTGAACTGGCTAAGGTCGACCGAATCGTGCTCGCTCTCGGCGGCATGGCGGATCAGCGCCTTGGCCTCGCTTCGGGTGAGACCGAAGCGCGCTTCGACGATGATCTGCAGGCGCTCGCGCTCGGTCGCGTCGAATTCGCCGTCGATCTCGGCCAGATGCACCAGCAGCGCCGCGGCGGCGAGCCGGAAATCATTCGCCTCGAAGCTCCTGGCGGGCGAAGCCTCGGCGGCGAGGTCGGACAGAAATTTTCTGAGCTTGTCGAACATCAAGCGTTCCCCGCGCCGCGCGTCGGCCGGCGTCGTCATTCGCGGACTTACGCGAAAGGGGAGCCTCCCTCAAGCTTGGCGCAAAAAAAGCCCGGCACGCGCGCGCCGGGCGGTAGGGAGCCGTGACCCATCGAAAGGCGGGAGGAACCTAGGAAGTCACAACATGGCTAACATAGCGCGATTCGTTCAAATCTTCCTGCGCTTAAATCGTTGAGACGTTCATGATTTTGCCGCAGTTGGCGAGACACGGCCGCCAAGCCGAAGCCACTGAAGTTATAATATCATATCTATCAATGCGTTATGAAATGACGCCGGTGACGCAATTTTCTGTGATCAATTTGTCACACCGCTTGAAAAACGTCGTCACGGACGCTTGGCGGCGGCAAGGCTCAAGGCGTCAGCACGATCGCGCCGCTCGTTTGACGCGATTCGAGCGCGGCGTGGACCTTGGCCGCTTCCTCTAGCGGGAATCGCTGCGGCCGATCGATGCTGATGAACCGGCGCCGGACGGCGTCGATGACGTCCGCTGTCATGTCCTCATAGACGCGGCGATCGGCGATATGAGTGAAGAGCGAGGGCCGCGTGACGTAGAGCGAGCCCTTTTGCGCCAAGAGCCCCAGATCGAACGCCTTGATCGGCCCCGAGGCCGAGCCGAAGCTCACGAACATGCCAAACGGCGCGAGACAATCCAGCGACGCCGGAAAGGTTGCGGCGCCCACCCCGTCATAGACGACCTCGCACAGGCGGCCTCGCGTGATCTCGCGCACGCGAGCGGCGAAATCCTCGTCGCGATACAAGATCACGTGAGCGGCCCCAGCCCTGCGGGCGATATCGGCCTTCTCGCGCCCGCCGGCTGTCGCGATGACCGTAGCGCCGAGCGCGCTCGCCCAGCCGCAAAGCAGCTGGCCGACGCCCCCTGCCCCCGCATGAACCAAGACCGTCTGGCCCTGCTGCACCTTGAAGGTTCGCCGCAGCAGATATTGCGCGGTCAGGCCCTTGAGCATCATCGTCGCTCCGGCCTCGTAAGAAAAATCGTCCGGGAGGCGGATCAGCGAAGCGGCGGGGATGTTGCGGGCCTCCGCGTAGCCGCCGATCGGCCCAACATAGGCCACGCGGTCTCCCGGCTTGACCTCGGTGACGCCTTCGCCGACGGCCGAAACCTCGCCCGCGCCCTCATGGCCGACGATCAGGGGGAAGTCCGCCGGATAGTCGCCGCGGCGCCGATAGATGTCGATGAAGTTGACGCCGATCGCATGCTGGCGGATCTGCGCCTCGCCCAGACCGGGCGGCGCGAGCGGGGCCTCCTGGAGCTTTAGTGCGTCGGGGCCGCCCGGCGCTTGCGCGATAATGACTCTAACCATGGACGTCTCGCTCCTTGAATGCCTTAAAGCGGCAAAAGCGCGCGCCGCCGCCCCGGCGCTCGCGCTTTCCGCGCGCGGCGGCTATATAGTCTTGGGAGCGAGTTTATCCAACAGGCGGAGGGCCGATGCGGAACAAGGCGCAGATACTCGTCGCGGGCGCGGGCTCGACCGGCATTGCCGCGGCGCTCGCCTTCTCGCGCGCGGGCTTTCGCGTGACGCTCGCCGGCCGCTCGCCGCCGCCTCTGCCCGGCCGCACCGTCGCGCTGTTCGAGGCCTCGCTACGCTTCCTCGCCAACATCGGCGCGCTCGAGAAGATCAAGGAGAGAGCCTGCCCGATCGAGGCGATCACGATGATCGACGACACCGGACAGCTGCTGCCGACGCCCGATCTCAAGCTTTGCGCCGAGGAGATCGGCCTCAAGGCGCTCGGCCTCAACGTCACCAACGACGATCTCGTCGCCGTGCTGCTCAAGATGATCGGCGAGCGTCACGATTTCGAGATCATCGACGCCGATATCGCCGACTACGCCTTCGACGGCGCCGGCGCCGTGGCGAAGCTCGCGGACGGGCGCGGCATCGAGGCGGATTTCGTGATCGCCGCGGACGGGCGCCAGAGCCGCGCGCGCGACGTCGCCGGCATCGACACCAAGCAGTGGAGCTATCCGCAGGTCGCGCTGACCGCGATCCTCTCGCATGAGGACCGGCACGAGAATATTTCCGTCGAGTTTCACACCCGCTCCGGCCCGTTCACCTTGGTGCCGCTGCCCGCGACCGAGAGCGCGCCGAACCGATCGAGCCTCGTCTGGCTCATGAGCCTCGCCGACGCGAGCCGCCGCCTCGCCAAGCCGCGCGAGGAGCTGGAGTTCGAGCTCGAGGACCGGTCGCACGGGCGCTTCGGCGCCATGAAGATCGAGGGCGAGATCGGACAGTTCCGCATGGGCGGGATGCAGGTGTCGCGTCATGCGCAGGGGCGCGTCGCGCTCGTCGGCGAGACCTGCCACGTCTTCCCGCCGATCGGAGCGCAGGGCTTAAACTTAAGCCTGCGCGACGTGGCCGATCTCGAGGACTGTCTCGCGAGCGTCGACCTGCGCAATCCACGCGAACTCAGCCATGCGCTCGCGCGCTACGACCGCCACCGGCGCGCCGACATCGGCTTTCGCACGCTCGGCGTCGATATTCTCAACCGCTCGCTGATATTGCCTTATCTGCCGGTGGACTTCTTGCGCGGCGCGGGCTTCGTGGCCATGAGCCTGCTCGGGCCGCTGCGGCGCGCCGTGATGCGCGAGGGGGTGACCCCGCATCTTCTGCTGCCGCGCCTGATGCGCGCCTAAGCGCACAAAAAAGCTCCGCGCGAGCGAGGCGCGGAGCGGCCGAAGAGCGGCAGTTCCAAGAGCTAACACGGAGCTAGAAGAAGCCTAACCCAAACGTCCCGTGCGGGACGAGAACGACACGCTTGTACGCCACGCTTAAGCAACGCAAACTCAGTCGGACACGGCGCCCATCGCGCCGCCCGCGAGGCCGCAGACGCCGACGCCAAACAGAACGGCGCCCGCGGCAAGCAGGATGTGGCCGATCGCAGCGCCGATCACGGCGCCGCCGACGCCGCCGACGATCTTGCCCGTGTACTTTTCTTTCTTTTCGGACGCGGCCTTGTTGATGTTATCGGTCTTGCGACCATTCGGCTCCCGCCGCATCGGCATGCTTCTCTAACGGAAGTTTATGTATTAATTTTGAGGATATCGTGAAACTACGAGATATGGCTTGTGCAGCTTCTGTGATGTTTGCTTGAAAGTTCTATTACGCTCCCATGTCGTCGCCGGCGCTGAAATAAAACTGCCATCAACTCTTCACATGCTCTCCCCGCCCCGGACGCGCTCGCGGCGACGCGCCCCCTTGCATCTCGTCGGCTGAGGACCGATCTTTGCGGCAAGCGAAACCACTCCGGGAGTTCTCGCGTGCAGATGACGCTGACGGTCTCCGAACGGCGCCTTTGCGCTAGCGACGAAGCCGCGCTCGAAGCCGCGGTCGCGGCGCTCGAGCGCACAAGCTTCGCGCAGCGGCTCACAAAGGTCCTCGGCAAGCGCGTGGCGCTGGGGGGCCGACTGCTGCCCGAGAAGCTCCAGCGCGCCGCGACGCTCGCGACGCATCGCGCGCTGCACGGCGCCTTGCGCGTCGCGCTCGACAGCCTTAAGGGCAAGGAAATCAAGGACACGCGACTGCGGCACCGGCAGCTCGCCATGGCGACGGGCGCGCTCGGCGGCGCCATGGGCCTTCCGGCTCTGCCCCTCGAGCTCGTGGTCTCGACGACGATCATGCTGCGCGCGATCGCCGACGTGGCCCGCGCCGAAGGCGAGAACCTCGCAAATCCCGAAGCCGCCGTCGCCTGTCTCGAAGTGTTCGCTCTCGGCGGTCACGGCGAGGACGGCCGGATCATCGACGGCGGCTATATCGCGTTGCGCGGCGCGCTCGCGAAGTCCGTTTCCGACGCCGCAAGCTATCTCGCCCGCGGCGGCGCCGCCATGGAGTCGGCGCCTGCGCTCGCGCGCTTCGTCGCGGCGATTTCGTCGCGCTTCGGCGTCGTCGTCTCGCAGAAGACGGCGGCGCAGGCGGCGCCGCTCATAGGCGCGGCGAGCGGCGCGCTCGTCAATCTCGCCTTCACAGAGCATTTTCAGACGCTGGCGCGCGGACATTTCACGGTGCGCAGGCTCGAGCGCGCGTATGGCGTGCACGAAGTCCGCGCTGAATATGCCCGCATCGCCAGGGCTGCGGGCTACTGGCCGGCCGCGGAGAGCGAGTAGATGCGACAGGTTTTCATCACCCGAAGGGGAGGCCCCGAGGTTTTAGAACTGCGGGAGGCGCCCGACTCGCTTCCGACGCGCGGCGCAGCGCGCATTCGCGTGAAGGCGGCGGGCGTGAACTTCGCGGACACGCTGGCGCGCAAGGGGCTCTATCCGGACGCGCCGAAGCTCCCTGCGGTGGTCGGCTATGAGGTTTCGGGCGTCGTCGACGCTGTAGGGCCTGAGACGCCGCAGGAGTGGCTCGGCAGGGAGGTCGTCGCGTTGACGCGCTTTGGCGGCTACGCTGACACGGTCGTCGCGCCCATCGGGCAAGTTTTCGCGAAGCCCGTAAACCTCACCCATGCCGAAGCCGCCGCAATCCCGGTCAATTATCTCACGGCTTGGCAGCTTATGGTCGTCATGGGCGCCCTTGCGCCGGGCGACGCCGTCCTGATCCACAACGCTGGCGGCGGCGTCGGGCTGGCTGCGATCGACATCGGCCTGCGCTTCGGCGCCCGGCTGATCGGGACGGCGAGCGCAGGCAAGCACGAATTCCTGAAGACGCGCGGCCTCGATGACGCGATCGACTACACGCACACCGATTGGCTGCCGGAGGTCATGCGTCTGACCAACGGGCGCGGCGTGGAGCTCGTTCTCGATCCTTTGGGCGGCGGCCATTGGCGCAAGAGCTACAAGGCCCTGCGACCGACCGGCCGTCTCGGCGTGTTCGGCGCCTCGACCGTCGCGGCCTCGCGGCTGCCATGGCCGCTCAATCTGGCGGCGGTGGCCGCGGTCATGCCGTGGTTCCATCCGCTGTCGCTGATGGACGCCAACCGCGGCGTCTTCGGCGTGAACCTCGGCCATCTGTGGGAGGAAGGCCCACGGGTCCGCGCCTGGGGCGACCTGCTGCTCGCCGGCGTGACGGAAGGCTGGGCTCGCCCACACGTGGACCGGACGTTTCCGCTTGCGGCGGCCGGCGAGGCGCACGCCCACATCGAGGCGCGGCGCAACATAGGCAAGGTGGTGCTCGAGACGTGAAGCTCGGGTCTTGAAAGGCGCGCTGCGGCGGGACCGGCGTTGCAAAGGCGCCGCGTTGTTCTCATAGGATGGTGATCCGGCTCTTTCCGGAAGATTTCGACTTATAGAGATTGGCGTCGGCGCGCTCGAAAAGCGTCTCGGGCGATTCCTGCGGCGAAAGGCTGGCTACGCCAACGGAAATTGTGATCAGGCCGGAGACCGCCGCATTGTTCACGGTCCATTTTTTTTGCTCGAGAAGCGACTGCATGCGTTCAGCGACCAGCTTAGCCTCCGCAACCGAAGCGCCAGGAAGAATGATCGCGAATTCGTCGCCGCCGTAACGCGCTGCGATGTCGTCTCGACGGACTGAGCCTTGAATCAAGGCGCCAATCTTTTTCAAAACTTCGTTGCCCACAAGATGACCGTAGGTGTCATTGATCGGCTTGAAATTATCTACATCGATGAGCATAAGGCAAAGTGGACGCTCCGCGCGCGCAGCAGCCTTAACCAGCCTATCAAAAGCCTCATCGAAATAGCTCCGGCTATAAAGCGAGGTTAGAGCGTCCTGGTCGCCTGCCTTGCGGGCGCTATCAAGATCCACTGTCAGCTTTTGTATTTTCTCCTGCGATTCCTCGAGGCGCTGCCCTAGGTTGTTGGTCGACTGAATCAATTTATTATTGTCGTCGATTAATAATCCTACGATTTCACGGATTTCAGTCGGCCCAAGCGGTTTGGCCAATCGTTCATTCATGGCCGTAAGTTGACTAGCGTATGCGTGATTCTTGCTCATATAGCGACGTATCATGCTTGATATAATTTGCAGCTCCCTGTTGACTTCGCTAGCCCGCGGCGTCGGTTCGCTCGCCGTCGTTGTCGCCGTCGTTGTCGCCACGCCGGCTTTGCGGTCGGTCTTGACCAGGAAAAATAATGTGGCGATCCCCGCTCCCAGGAAGAACGCGGCCAGGGCGGCGATGTTCGCTTCTCCCAAAGACGCAGAAAAGTGCAGCGGCATGTCCTCTCCGGTGCTTCTTTTACGGCTAAAGCCGAGCGGAGCCTATATGCGCCGGCTTCGGGTTTTCGCCAAGCCGGCCGCCTTCTTGCAGCAGCGCCGGCGTCGGCCGATGGGCTCACGAGAACGCCTTTGGCGCCATTCGGCCAGCGTTCAAGGCTTCAGGCGGAGGCCTCATTTGGCTTGCTCCTTCGCCTTCTCGAAGAGCGAAAGGCGCCCAAAACGGCGCTTCGCGCTGAAAGCGCGATCGCTGCTCGCCACCAAATTCAAGAGAATTTCGCGACAGGCGGAGTCGCCGAAGAAATCAGGCGACTCCCGGCTTTTGGCCTCTTCCCCGCGCCGACGGCGAGGGATGGCGGCGCGCTATTGCGCCGCTTGCTTCGCCTTTGCAGCTTTCGCGCCGCCCTTCTTGGCTGCAGCGGGCGCTCTCGTCACTTTCCGACCGAGCCCAAGGGATTTCGCCAGGCTCGATCGTTGCTCGGCGTAGTTTGGCGCGACGATCGGGTGATCCTTCTTGAGGTTGAAGGCCTCGCGATATTGTTCTGGCGTCAAGCCATGCTCGGCGTTCAAGTGGCGCTTCAGCGACTTGAACTTTTTGCCGCAGCACAGGCACACGACGGCGTCCGGCGTCACCGATTTTCTGACCGCGACGGCCGGTTCCCATTTCTTTTCTTCCGACGCAGAGGCCGCAGGACCAGAGGAGCCTTCTCCGCCGTAGAAGGCCTTTTTCACGGTTTGGATTACGCTGGGCAGGTCGGCGGCCGCGACGGTATTGTTGGAGAGGTAGGAGGACAATATTTGCGCGACGAGCGCTTGGTTGTCGGCGTCTGACATGTCGGTTTCCTCAGTGAGAGCGTGCGATTCGATATTTTTCTATATTTGCGAAAAAAGCAAACGCGGCGGGGAGGAAATGGGAGGTTTTCCCAAGAAAGGTCCGCTGCCGGGTCAGGACTGGAGGCCCGAGCGACTTGTCGCAAGGCCTTTCTCGTCGATCAGCTTCCGAGGCGTCATATTAAAGGGTTCGGACGCCGCGATTGTCCTGCGATCGAGAGCAAATGGAGGCGTTTCGATGCGGCGGCCATCTCGGTTCGCGTCCTTGGCCCTGATCGCCCCTTGCGGCGCTCCGACGGCGTCGGCGGAAGCGGCGAAGGGGCAAGGCGGACCCGATCGAAGCGTTCGGGACTTCGGGGCCTCATCTGGTTGGGCCGACGTTCAGGGTGGGCACCACATTCTTGGCGCCGGACTTGCCATTGTAATTTGCGGGAGCGGTCGCATCGAGCGTGGCGAGAACCAGAAACGTGAACTGCGGTTCGCTGCCCTGCTTTACCAGAACGCTATAGCCGTCCGATGATCCTACGCTGACGAAACCATCTGGAATACTTTCGCCGAAACCAATTATTCTGATCCAGTCGACAGTTTTGGTGCCGTCTTTCTCGCCAGCCCTGAGTTTGTAGTTCAGGAGAAGCTGATGCGAATTCCCATCGATCGTTCCCACCTTGTCAGTTTTTCCGCCATCAGTACTAAACGGTTTCCCAAACTCTCCAGAAGAGAAACTGCCTGTGTCGCATACTATACAGCCAGGCTGACGCATATAGGCCGGATCCGGATTCTCGATAGCCATATATCCGGTCTTTTTGTTGTCCTTATAATAGCCACAAACTTTATGACCACTATCGAACGACTTTATGTATACGGGCTTGCCATCCTTCTTGCCACCCCCCGCACCAAAGTCGCCGGTTGGTATATCCTTAGATTGTGCGAGAAGCTTTATTAAAGTTGACGTATCCGATGAGCTTCCTGTTGTATCACCAGAGTTTTGTTTTTCTGGCACCGGATAATCGCATAGGAGGTCGTCATGGCTTGCCAGCCCAGCAGCATATTTATACAGCAAGGCAAGCCGGCGCAGAGTGTCCGCGTCGGTCATGGGCTGAACCGAGTGGCTCTGGTTCGATTGATTGTTTACGGACAGGCCGGCGCTTGGCGCATTCAGGACGCTGGTGTATGTTCCATTCAGGGTCGATCCGGAAACATTTGACGCCAACGTATTTGTAATATTTGCGGCCAGGGGGTAAGAAATACTTGGATTGACTACATTCGTTGTCGATATGTTTGTTGAAGTCAGAGACGCATATGAAGCTATCGCAAACTTATCATTGTGAAATTTTACAACATTGTCGATGAACTGCTGCTTTATCAAATGGTCATACGACGACGCAATATCGAGCGTGTTGTAATTCAGCTGGGAGCTGGCGCAGCCGGAAATCAAGCCGAACAGCGCCAGGCAATAAAGGAGCTTACGCATTGGGACTCCGATCAAGGCGACGAACGCTTCGCAGAGCCCCGGGACGAAATGCGATGATTCCGCACCTGCGTTCGAGCGCAGCGAGACTCTCGCGCGGCGCGATAGCTCGAGCCGCGACGGGATCGTTCCATTTCTCAGAACCGTCACCGGCGCAATAGCGTCGAACGCAGCGGCGACATTTTTTCGGCGATCGTTGCAATTCCGCAACAGTCGCCGACGCTCGATAATCCGCTTCGAGACAGCCCTGCGCCCCGCCGAATCCTGGCTCTAGCCAACGCGGGCCGCAGGGAATAAAGACGCAAGGATGACGGCCCCCGCGCTCGCGGCTTTCAGCCCGGCCGGCGAGCGCTTTCATGCGACAAGGCGCGCCCATGTTCACAGGCATCATCACCGACGTCGGGGAGATCGTCGCGATCGAGGAGCGCGGCGAGCTGCGCCGGCTGCGCATCGCCTGCGCTTATGATTTCGAGAGCATCGCGACGGGCGCCTCGATCGCCTGCTCCGGCGCCTGCCTCACGGTCGTCGCGAAAGCCGCGAACGGCCGCACCGAATTCGAGATCGACGCCGCCGCCGAGACGCTCGCGCGCACCACGGTCGCGCAGTGGCGCGTCGGCGATCGCATCAATCTGGAGCGCGCGCTCAAGATCGGCGACGAGCTCGGCGGCCACATCGTGACCGGCCACGTCGACGGAATCGCGCAGATCGTCTCGCGCGAGAAGTTCGACGGCATGGCGCGCTTTGCGATCGAGGCGCCCGAGGCGCTTGCGCGCTTCATCGCGCCGAAGGGCTCGGTCACGCTGGATGGCGTCTCGCTCACCGTCAACGAGGTCGAGGCGAACCGCTTCGGCGTGCTGATCATCCCGCACACGCTCGCGGTGACGACGCTGGGCTTGCGCCAGCCCGGTGATCTCTTGAACATCGAGGTCGACCTGATGGCGCGCTATGCCGCGCGGCTGGCGCAGTTTCCGGCG
>DASPSI010000149.1:0-8197 GCA_035624015.1 Methylocystis sp. | reverse complement strand
CATTGACTGAGGCGTTCCGCAAGCGGCTTTCGCCGCACAACCGCGACAGGCTCGCCGGGTAATCAAGGAGGCACGGCCATGATCGAGGAGAAATTCGACGCGATCGTCGTCGGCGCCGGCATGGCCGGCAACGCCGCCGCCCACACGATGGCCTCGCGCGGCATGAAGGTCCTGCAGCTGGAGCGCGGCGAATACCCAGGCTCCAAGAACGTGCAGGGCGGGATTCTCTACGCGAACATGCTGGAGAAGATCATCCCGAACTTTCGCGAGGAGGCGCCGCTCGAGCGCCACCTCGTCGAGCAGCGCTTCTGGATGATGGGCGATCGCTCGCACACGGCGCTGCAATATCGCTCCGACGACTTCAACGAAGAGAAGCCCAACCGCTACACGATCATCCGCTCGCAGTTCGATCGCTGGTTCTCCGAGCAAGTGCAGGCCCAAGGCGCGATCGTCATCAAGGAGACGACGGTCACCGAGCTGATCAGCGATGCGAGGGGCAAGGTGATTGGCGTGACCACTGATCGGCGCGGCGGCACGATCTTCGCGGATGTCGTCGTGATCGCCGAAGGCGTCAACGGACTCGTTGGCACGCGGGCCGGCTTGCGCGAGGCGCCGAAGCCAGAGCAGGTGGCTCTTGCGGTCAAGGAGATGCACTTCCTGCCGCGCGAGACGATCGAAGCGCGCTTCAACCTGCACGGCGACGAAGGCGTCGTGGTCGAGGCGGCCGGCACGGTCTCCAAAGGCATGACCGGCATGGGCTTCGTCTACACGAACAAGGAGAGCGTCTCGGTCGGCTTCGGCTGCCTCGTCGCTGACTTCGCCGACAAGGCCGCGACGCCCTATGGCCTCTTGGAGAACTTCAAGAAGCATCCGTCGATTGCGCCGCTGATCGAAGGCTCCGAGGTCAAGGAATACGCCGCGCACCTGATCCCCGAGGGCGGCTACAAGGCGATTCCGCAGCTCTTCGGCGACGGTTGGGTGGTCGTCGGCGACGCGGCGCAGCTCAACAACGCCATTCATCGCGAGGGATCCAACCTCGCCATGACCTCGGGACGTCTCGCGGGCGAGGCGATCTTCCAGGTCAAGTCGCGGCGCGACGAGATGTCAAAGGAGAACCTCGCGTTCTACAAAAAGATGCTCGACGACAGCTTCGTCATCAAGGACCTCAAGAAATATAAGGACATGCCGGCGCTGCTGCACACCCAGGCGAAGAACTATTTTGTCAGCTATCCGACACTCGTGTCGAGCGCGATGGAGAATTTCCTGCGCGTGGACGGCGCGCCGAAGCTCGAAAAGGAAAAGGCCACGGTGCGCTCCTTCGTGAAGGAGCGCTCCTGGGCGGGGCTCGTCGGCGACGCTTGGCGGCTGGCGACGGCCTGGAGATAGCGGAACCGATCTCTACAAGGAGGAGGATCATGTCGTTGCAAGCAGTGCGGGTTGAGGAAAAGCTTTACCAGAATCGCTACCTGGTCGACGCGGGCAAGCCGCATATCGTCATCGAGCCGCATGAGAAGCCGTCGAAGAACCTTCTCGCGATGACGACGGTATGCCCGGCCGGCTGCTATACGGAAAACAGCATGGGCCAGGTCGAGATCACGCCGGACGGCTGCCTCGAATGCGGCACCTGCCGCGTGCTCTGCGAGGCGTCGGGCGAGATTCGCTGGAACTATCCGCGCGGCGGCTACGGCGTGCTGTTCAAGTTCGGCTGATTGAAAGTGAAACAGCGAAACGCCTTAATTCTCCGCCCCGCAAGATCCGCGTCGGCAGGAGCGTCATTGCGAGCGAAGCGAAGCAATCCAGGGTCGAGGGCGAAACTTTTGCTGACAAAATCGTCCAGCGCCTGGGCGCGAAGCGCCGACTGGCGCCGGTATGGCCCTGGATTGCTTCGCTTCGCTCGCAATGACGGGCCTCATGACTGCGCAGCCCTCGCCACAATCCGGCGCGCCCGACATACCGAGGAAACCCATGCCCAACGTGACGTTCCAGTCGCCCTTGCTCCACAAGAACGTGACCGTCTACGCCGTCGCCGGCGACACCCACACGGTGCTCGCGGTCGCCGAAGCCAACAAGGTTCCGATCCCGCATGATTGCCGCGACGGCGAATGCGGCTCCTGCCTGATCGAAGTCGTCACGTTGACGGGCAAGACCATGGGATCGCTGCTCACCGAGAAAGAAAAGGCGCAGCTGAAGTCGCTCGGAAAGATCACCGCCGAGGAAATCCAAAGGGCGGAAGTCGAAGACATCGCGCCGCGCTTCCGCTTGGCCTGCCAATATGTCGTGCGCGATCAGGATATATTGGTGAAGTTCTCTGGCGAGCCCGGAGGCGCCTGAGCGGAAGCCGTCGCCATGGAGGCTATCGAGACTTTTCTCGCATGCGCCGGCACGGCTTTGCCGGCGGAATGTTGAAGCAGCACGAGGAACAGGAAGCACAAGATGACGAAGATCGAGGATACGGCTTTTGCGCGGCTTGAGAGCGAAGGGCGCCTGCTGAATGCGGTTCATAAGGGGCCGACCGAGAAGCCGGGCCGCATCGGCTTTCGCGGCGAGCTGGCGCTGAAGTTCGCACAGCAATTCGCTGACGAGAAGCGTCCGCCGGAGCTTTCTGTCGATCAGGTCATCGCAGTCGCCGAGGCGGGCGAGTCTTACATCAAGTTCTTCGCCGGCTATCTGCATTCCTTCGAGTCGTTGACGGCGCTCGCCGAGGTCTGCAAGGGCCTGCTTTCGCCGGAAGGCAAATATATCATCTACTGCAACAACATCGACCTCTTGAGCAAATACAATGTCGAGATAGGCGGCGTGACCTTCCGCATCCTGCCGATCGACGAGGCGACGGTCTACAACGAGCTCTTGGAGCTGCTTTATCTCGAGAAGACGCAGCTGAAGCGCGCCTCGACCGCGGGCAAAATCGACGCCATCGCGGACGCGGCCACAGGCTTCAGCCAGTCGTTCGAGGCGATCGCCTACGCCGAAGGCTTGAAGCGCATGGGACCGGTACGCAATCGCAACGAAAATCGGCCGGTTTGACCTGTAAGCCGATGGCGCGCCGTCGCAGCCGGCTCGCAGGCGTGACGGCGACAATCAGTTCGAGACATAATCGCGCAAAGCCGGGAAAATTGAAGACGCCGGGGCTTGGTTTCGTTCGCGCGAACCACGAGCTGCGAGCCACAGACGGTTCTTGTTCCGCCCTCATACGCCAACCAGCGTCTCCTACTGAGCGAGCCGCGCTCCTCCCTCTAATCCGCTGGTCAACGCCTTTACAGCCGCTCTGGCCTCCGCTAGTCCTTTCTCAGCATTTGTGACAGTTTTGTCTGGCCGCCCGCCGCGCCGCCGTCATCGGCGAGACGATTACTCCGGCAGTCGCGGCCATTATCTGCGTTTTGGCGAGGCTCGGCCCATGAAGCCGGTGAAGCTCAAGAATAGTACGCCCGGAGAAGGCGGCGAGCCGCGCACGCAATATGGCGCGCTTCCCTGGCGCATGGACGACGAGCCCGAGATCATGCTGCTGACCTCGCGCGACAGCCGGCGCTGGGTGATCCCCAAGGGCTGGCCGATGAGGGGCCGCAAGCCCAACGCCACCGCCGCCCTGGAGGCGCTGCAGGAAGGCGGGCTCCTGGGCAGGATCGGCAAGAAGCCGCTCGGCTCCTATCACTATCGCAAGCGGCTCAAGAACGGCGCCGCGCTGTGGTGCCGGGTGGAGGTGTTTCCGCTGCTCGTCCTGCGCCAGCGCAAGAGCTGGCGCGAGAAGGAGCAGCGCGTGACCCATTGGTTTCCCTATGCCAAGGCCGCGGAGCATGTCGCGGAGGAGGAGCTCAAGGAGCTCATCCTCATCTTCGGCGACACGCTGTACGCGCTGGCCAGCGGAGAGAGCGAGATCGTCGCCCGGTAGCCGCCGTGCGACGATTGGGATGAGAATTACGCCGCCGTCCGTTGGCGCGACATAAGGAGGAAGCAGCCCGAGCGGCGTTGCGCCTTCTCTAAGGCATTCGGCGCCTCGGGGCGCCAATTTCGATTAACGCCATGCAGCTTCAGCGGCCGGCTGCAGGCGGGTGCGGAACGGCGCGCCGCCCTTCAAATCCCGCCAAGAGCAGGCCAATCGTCCCGCGAAGAGCATGCAGGATACGTTCGAACTCGCCCAGCGAGCACAGGTTCTGCGCGGCGGTCCCGAGAAGCGCGCCTAATTCGTCAGCAACCACCAAGTCGCCAACCACAATCACCACGAACCCCTTGCAAATTTCTGAAATCGCGAAAGCCCAATGGAGGCGCGCCAAGCGAAGCAGCGCGCAGAAAGGAGCCTTGAGCTCCACAGTCGCGCCGCAAGGCGGAACAAACAGCCGCCGTCTCTGCGCGAGAGACGCAGGAGACTTCGGCCACACTCGGGCACAACGCATTTCTGGCCTTCTCGGATAGTTTGCCTTTCCGCGACCCTGCTTTCCCTCACCAGTCGCCTGCATGGTGCGACTCGATTTGTCCATGATTGTGGCGAGCGAGCCGCTTGGCGGCGGCCGAGCCGCCGGTGAAATTGAATATTCGAGACGCCCCTGAGCGACTGAATGAGCGCGACGGGCGACGCGATTCTCTAAGTATTTGTTTTTATTGGCTGGGGGACCTGGATTCGAACCAAGATTAACGGAGTCAGAGTCCGCTGTTCTACCGTTGAACTATCCCCCAATGGGCCGGCGCGGCGGCGCGGCTGAGCAGGCGTCCCCTCTAGTGAGCGCAGGCGCGCCTGTCAATACGCGTCGAGAAACTTGCTCAAGCGACGCCGCGCCCTTATGGTCGCGCTCGACTGACCAAGCCTTTGCATCGGAGGACTCGGCATGGCGCGCAGAATCGCTCTGATCGCCGCGGCGTTGACGCTGCTCTTTGGACTCGCCGGCTGCGACAAGTGCGGCGACTGGCAGCAGTTGCGCGTTCCGGAGCTCCCGAAAAGCTGCGCCGACCATGGCGCGCGCTAGCTAGCTGCGCCAAGGGACACGGTCATGAGCAGGGCTGAACTCTTCCGCGACATGAAGCGACGCGGCGAGAAGATCGTCGTGCTCACGGCCTACGACGCGCCGACCGCCCGCATCGAGGCCGAGGCCGGCGTCGACATCATCCTCGTCGGCGATAGCGTGGGCGTCAATGTGCTCGGCTACGGCCATGAGCGCGATGTGACGCTCTCCGATATGACGCATCATATCGCCGCCGTCCGCCGCGGCGCCCCTAGCGTCTACCTCATCGGCGACTTGCCTTACGCCACCTACGACACGGCGCGCCAGGCGCAGGAAAGCGCGCGACGCCTCTACGACGCCGGGGCCGATTGCGCCAAGCTCGAAGGCGCTTTCCCGGACATCGCGGCGGCGATCAAGGAGGCCGGCATCGACGTCTGCTGCCATCTCGGGCTCGAGTCGCAGCACCAGGACGTGAAGCGCCGCCAGGGCAAGAGCGCCGCGGACGCGCGAAAACTCCTTAACGACGCCACGGCGCTCGACGCCGCGGGCCAAGACTTTCTCGTGCTGGAGCTGATCCCGAGCGAGCTTGCGGCGCGCATCACGCAAAGCGTTTCCGCGCCGACGATCGGCATCGGCGCCGGCCCTGAGGTCGACGGGCAGGTGCTCGTCGTCAACGACATGGCCGGATTGACTGAGCGCGAGTTCAAGCACAACCGCCGTTACGCCGCGGTGGGCGCGGCGCTCAAGGGCGCCGTCTCCGCCTATGCTGCGGACGTGCGCGCGGGGCGCTTCCCCTCGGCCGAGCATGGCTTCGCCATGGCGCCGCAGGAGCGCGCCGCCTTCGAGCGCGGCTGAGATGGCGCTGCGCAATACGCCCATCGGACTGCTGCTCGTCAATCTCGGGACGCCCGAGGCGCCCGACGCGGGCGAGACCCGGCGCTTCCTTGCGCAATTCCTTTCCGACCGGCGCGTCGTCGAGGCGCCGCGCGTCCTTTGGCTGCCGCTGCTCCATGGCGTGATCCTCAACACGCGCCCGCAGAAATCCGCGCAAGCCTACGCCAGGATATGGAACCGGGACACGGGCGAAGGCCCGCTCAAGACCATCACGCGCCTGCAGGCCGAAAAGCTAGACCAGGCGGCGCGCAGCGGCGCGCTGGGCCTGGGCGAGATCGTCGTCGATTACGCGATGCGCTACGGCGCTCCCTCCCTTGAGCGCGGGATCGTCGGCCTCATGGAGAAAGGCTGCGAGCGCATCCTCGTGCTACCGCTTTATCCGCAATACGCCGCCTCCACCACGGCGACCGCCTTCGACGAGATTGCGCGCGTTTTGCGCGGCCTGCGCCGCCAGCCGACGCTGCGCTTCGCGCCGCCTTATTACGATCACCCCGCCTATATCGAGGCGCTCGCCCTGGAGCTTCGCTCGCGCCTCGCGGCGCTCGACTTCGAGCCTCAGACGATCGTCGCGTCCTTCCATGGCCTGCCGCAGTTTCAGATCGACAAGGGCGATCCCTACAAGGTCCAGTGCGAAACGACGGCGAGGCTTCTGCGCGAGGCCCTGGGCTGGGACGAGACGCGCCTTCGTCTCTCTTATCAATCGCGATTCGGGCGCGCGCGATGGATTTGGCCCTACACCAAGGATGTCGTGATCGGCCTGGCGCGGCAAGGCGTGAGGCGGCTGGCGATCGTCGCGCCGGGCTTTTCCGCCGACTGCCTGGAGACGATCGAGGAACTGGGCCATGAGATCCGCGACGACTTTCTTGCCGCTGGAGGCGAGAAATTCGCGCGTTTCCCATGCCTCAACGACTCGGAGGCCGGCATGAAGCTCATCGAGACGCTGGCGCGGCGCGAGCTTTCCGGGTGGGCGTGACGGGGCGCGCGAACGCGGCGGCGCTATTGCGCCTCGATCGCGCGGCCACCGGGGACGGGTCGCACAAGCTCGATGATTTCTTCGGTGATTTCCTCCTGCCGCTTCTGCCGATGCTGGGCCTCCAGCTGCTCGAGGGATTTTTGCACATTGTTGCGGGCCGCGATCATCGCCTGCATGCGCGCTTCGTTTTCGGCGGCGAAGGACAGCACCGCCGCCTCGCAGAGCTCGGCGAACACGTATTCTTGCGCGAGACTCTGGATGAGCGCCTCGGGCGGCAAGGTGACGAGCGGCGCCACGAGACGGGGCGACGGGGGAAAGCGGGCGAGATCGAGAGGAATGAGCGAGCGCTCGACGATTTTCGTCCCGGAGCTTTCGGGCGCTCCGTGAATGAGGGTCACGCGCGTCGCGCGGTTTTCGCCGAGACGCTGGTAAAGCGCGCCTGCGATGCGATCGGCGAGCAAAGGCGCCTCGTCGATGCGCGGCGCCATCGCCGCCGTCCATGACGCCTTCAACCCTTGCTCCTCGGCGAGACTCTCGCCGCGCTCCCCGACGATATAGAAGGCCGGGCGTGCGGCGCTCGAGCTTGCGGCCGCCCGTTTCGCCGCAGCGAGGACACGCTCATTGAAGGCGCCTACAAAACCCTGCGCCGAACAGAAAGCTAGCACAATGTGCCCCGAGGCGGGCCGCTGCGTCGCAAGGATCTGGCGTTTCGGCTGCTCCGCCATCAGCGCGAGCGCGGAGCCGATCGCCTCCCCCAAAGCCTTGGCGTAGGCGCGCACGCCTTCGAGCCGCAATTGCGCTTCGCGCGTTCTCGCGGCGGCCACGCCTCGCATCGCCGTGATGACGCTTTCCAATTGGCGCATCGCGACGATATGGGCGCGGATGTCGCTGAGCCGCTCGCTCATGGTATTGGCGCCCCAAGGTCTTTGGCGAGGTCCTGCACTCTTGCAACGAGTTCCTTGCGCATCGCCTCGCCGAGCGGCGCGCCCCGCGCAAGCGTCGTGACGCTTTTCGGCGCCGCCGCGTCGAGATGCGCTGGAAGCCTCGCTCGGATGACCGGTATCGCGTCCGCGGGCAACGCGTCGAGGGCGCCCGCTTCCAGCGCGGCGAGAAGCGCGACCTGATCGACGAGGCGGAGCTGCACGAAGCGCGGCTGGATCAGCAGGGCGCGGATGCGTTCGCCGCGAATCATCTCGCTCTTGACGCGCGCGTTCGACATGCCGCCGAAGCGGGTGAACATCTCAAGCTCGAGAAACTGGGTGTATTGCAGGCGCAATCTTCCCGAAACCTGCCGCAGCGCCTCCGGCTGCGCCTTGCCGCCGACGCGGCTCACCGAGAGGCCCACGTCGACGGCCGGGCGGCGGTTCGCGGCGAAGAGGCGCTGGTCGAGCACGATCTG
>DASPSI010000143.1:0-20165 GCA_035624015.1 Methylocystis sp. | reverse complement strand
CCGGATAGACGTCCTGGAGCCAGTTGATCATGATGAGGCGCTTGCGGCGCGCGACCGGCGCGAGCGCCACCGAGAGCATCGGCGGATCGGTCTTGACGACGATTCGATCGCCCGGCGCCGCCAGCCGCCAGACGGCGATCGTGAAGCTACGATGCATGGCGAGATAATCCCACCCCCGGCCAAGCAGAGAAGTCCGTCCGAAGCGGGGCGCGCACACGCGGTGGATCGCGACTCCTTTTTCGATTTCGAAGGCGGGAAGGGCGGCGTCCGGATCGTCGTAACGCCCTCGGCTGGCGATGACGTTCACCTGGAAGTCCCGACGCGCCAAATGGAACGCCAAGTCGGACAGAATCTGGCTGGTAGACGAGTGATCCGGATAGAAGAAGCGGTTGACGAAGAAGAGCCGGGTGCACGACATGTTCGCGTGACTGGTTGCGCAAATGCGGGGAAACGACGCCTGAACCGAAGGGGGCGCCGCGCCCCTCTTCCCCCCGCCAGGCGTCCCAAAACAATAATAGGTTCTTACATCGCGTGCGGCGTCGGCGTCAAAGCATTTTTTGGAATAACGCCGCAAGTGCTGGCAATAATTCTTGTTTTTACATAGTTTGCAAAGGAGGGGCGGCAGTTGTGCCGGCTAGGCGCTCAACCTCCAGAGCCGATCGACGCCGTCCGTCTCTTTATGGCTGAGATTGCGGAGCGAAGCTCACCAGCTCGACGAGAGCGCCGTGCCCCCGAGCCGACTCCCTGGGACTTGCAAAATACCAAAAAGCTGTTTCGGCATCTCCGCTTTTCCTTTATTGTGGCGTCGACATTTCGGGAGGGGCCTCACTACCAACGAAGGCTTCCCGCTCCGCGCTCTCGCATCAAGCGGCGCTTGTCGGCGCAAAAGCGAACTTCGAGCGCTTCTCATGGAAGCGTGTGACAAATCGGCGGTCATGACTGAAGTGCAAATCCCGGGCGGAGCCACCATTCGACGGGCCCTGGCGGCAGGGCGCTTGATCGTCGCTTGCGCTTTGCTTGGGGCCGCAGGCGCATTCGCGCTTTGGACGAACGGCCATCCTTTCCTCGCTGTTTGGGCGGCCCTGGCGTCGATCGGGGTCCTCTTCGTTCACGGGGCGGGAAAGGCCTCGGAGCCGGAGACGGACGAGGCTTTCCGAGCTGGGGAGGAGGCCCCCGCGCCAACCTCCGCCGAGCAAGGAAAACAATCATAATTTCAATTGTGTTCGTAGATTGCAGACTTCATGCGCCACAATTTTGGCTTGTTTCTATACAAACCTTAAGCATCGATTGTCCGTGTTTGAAGCTCGGTTCCGGTTGGGAGGTTCCAAGTGCGTGTAGCGTCGCCCACGTCTCGAACGAGATTCCGCTTTCGGCTCGTCTTATTTGACGGGCTGTGGGCGCTTGCGGCGCCTTTTCTCGCCTTCGCGCTTCGCGATCCTCAGCTTCTGGATCCTGGCGGGCTTCCGAGCGAAATGCCGGAGACCTATCGATACGCGCTGGTCGCCGTTCCCTGCGCGCTTTCCGCTTGCGTGCTGTTTCGGCTAGGCGACCGCATGTATCGCTTCTTCACTTTGCACGACGCGCTCGTCATCTGCAGCGCCGTCGCTTGCGCCGCCGCCGCGAGCAGCGCGATCCTGTTCAGCTTCACGCGACTGGAGGGCGTTCCGCGTTCAACGCCGCTGCTGTTCGCGCTGGTCTTGGGGAGCGGCTTGATTTGCGCACGCGCCGCTGTCCGCACGTTCTTCAAGGAGGTCTTCACGGCGCGAAAGCCGTGCGGCGGGGCAGGGCTCGACGCAAGGCTCCGCCGCGTCATCCTAATCGGCGTGGACCGATTTGCGGCCGCCGCGATCAAATTGACAGACGCTCAAACGCCGCGGACAACGCAGGTAGCGGCTATGCTCGACCTGCGCGCCGCGACTATCGGCCGCAAGATCGCAGGAGTCGATGTCGTCGGCCAGGTCGCCGATCTTGCGGCGGTCATCGACGAATACGCCATCCATGGGGTGGACATCGACGAGATCTGGCTGGCGAATGAGGCGACGCTATCGTCGGAAACGCGCGCGAGCATCGCCGCGCAATGCGCATCCCGCGGCTTGAAGCTGCAACCTCTCTCCGAGGCGTTGAACCTCGTCGCGCGGTCGGCCGCGCCGCTTGGCGAGCCCGCCGCGGTCCTGCGCGACTTGGTCGACCTCAACGCCTATTTTGCTCTAAAGCGCACGCTCGACATACTTGCGGCCGCCGCCCTGCTGATCGCGCTCTCGCCGATCGGCTTTTTGGTGGCCGCGGCGGCCCTATACGACGTAGGCGCGCCCGTCCTGTTCTGGCAACAGCGCCTCGGCAAAGGCGGCTGCAGATTTCTGCTGTACAAGTTCCGCACCTTTCACGCGCCCTTCGACCGGAACGGCCGCCGCGTCGCGGAGGAGAGACGCTTGACGGCGGTCGGGCGCGCCCTGCGCGCTTCGCGCCTCGACGAAATCCCCCAACTTTACAATGTGCTCGTTGGCGACATGTCGCTCATTGGTCCGCGACCGCTGCTGCCGCAAGACCAGCCCAGGGACCCGCGTTTGCGGCTTCTTGTCCGGCCCGGCGTCAGCGGCTGGGCGCAGATCAACGGCGGAACCTCCATCTCGCCGGAGGAGAAGGAGGCGCTGGACGTGTGGTACATCTGGCACGCTTCCTTTTGGTTGGACCTCAAGATCGCTGTTCTTACTCTGTGGGTGGCGGTCGCTGGCGAACAGGAAAATCCCGCTGCTCTCGCGCAGGCCTTGCGCTGGCGTCGACAGTATTTCGGCGAGCGCGGCGTGACGGACGCTGGAGAGAAATTTGTCGGCGAGCTCCCCGGCGACGCGTGGCGCGCGCCAGTCGACACGCCTCCCGGCGTCTTGGCGACGCGCTAGCCGTTGCACGCGGCCGAGCCCGTCTAGGCTCTTTTGCCGCCGCATAAGGGAACGCCGAGGCGCGCCAGCTCCAGCCGGGTAAGCGCGTGAAAAGCGCGGGAATTGAGCCAAGGCGCGACCACGGCGCGAACGCGGGGCGGATACATGCTGAGCAGAACGGCGTTTCCGACCGGGCTTGGGGAAAATTGGTCGGTGGAAGCGCCATGAAAATAAAGCAGAGCGTCAGGCGTGACGCATGTTCCCTTGTGTCCCAGCCACATCGTGCAGGCGCTCATGCAGTCGCCTGCGATGACATGCGGCTGCCCGCTGCTCGCGACGATGCGCTGAAGATAGGTTCCGACATCGCCGCCGCGATCCCACGGGCGACCCGGATTGAACCAATCGAGCGCAGCAGGCGCGAGGCCGCAGCAAGCGCCTGCGAGGAAGGCGAAAACTGTCGTTTTGCGGGGAGCGCGCAGTCGTCGAAGGTCGAGCGCGCAGCGGTTTTCTTCGCCTGGAGAAGCCTCCCTAGGCGCGGCGGCGGACTTGTCATCGCTCGTTCTCATGGGCGGCGCTCCAATCACTCGTGAGCTTGACGCGTCTGAGCGCGAGGCGCCTCCGACTGCTCCTCCGCGCGCGGCGGACCCCGGCCCGGAGAGAATCGTTGTTTCCGAGGGCTTCGGCCTTTGGGGGAAGCTTGCCGAGGCGCAGCACAGCTCTGCGTTGAAGAAATCGATAGCGAAATCCCGTTTAGGTTGCGCTTTGCGGTTCGCTAAAACTTGATTGTTGACGCGCCAGTCGTCGCCGCCCCGGCGCTAACTGGCGGGCATGATCTAGAGGCGCGGCCGAAAGGAGCGGCGAAGCGGCGCACCCGTCGCCAAAACCGGGAAGGGGCCTTTCGAGTGTGGGGAGCGGCCGAAAAATGCCGCCAGATGGTTTCCACCGTCTCAAGCGACTCCAATCGCCGTCCGGCGGGCGAAGCTATGATTGAAGACGAAACGAACGGGACTGCGCCTCTGAGGCGATTCTTTCAGCTTGATCGATTGGCAGGCGAACGGGGCGCACAATGTAATCAAAGGATGGCGATTACAATGACATCGATTCCATCCGATTTTATACATCCTCGTGATCTCATAAATTGTGAAGTATGCGTTGTTTCAGTATTATCAGATAAAAAATGCAGTCTGCGGTGCCATTACGATATTGACGCTGAGGTTATTTGCACCTTATCGTTGCGGAAGTCGGTGAAGTGGGGGCGTACGACTGACGATGCAAAATACATTTATAAGTTTGAGCTTGCTCCTGAGCTTGGCGCTGACAGGCTGCGACAGCGCCACCAGTCTTGGTCCGGTGTCGGTCGAGGAGCGCGAATCCTTGATCAAGTCTGCGGCCACGGCCTCGCCCAATTTGCTGCCGGGCGAAAAGATCAGAGTCACCGTTTTTGGCGAAGACCGTCTTTCGGGCGAGTATGAAATCGACCCCGGAGGCTATGTGTCGCTGCCGCTCGCCGGCACGGTCAAGGCGTCGGGACTGAGCAAGCTCCAGCTGGAGCAGGATCTTGCGAAGAAATTCCGCGGAGAGTTCCTGCGCGATCCCAAGGTCACGGTCGATGTCGCGAGCTTCAGGCCCTTCTACATTCTGGGCGAAGTTGGCAAGCCGGGCGAATATCCGTTCAAGAGCGGCTTGAACGTCATGAGCGCGATCGCGCTTGCCGGCGGCTCGACCTACCGCGCGAGCCGCTCGACCATGTTGATCCAGCACATCGGCGAAGCGGGCTTCCGGGAATATCCGCTCTCGCCGACGATCCCAGTTCTGCCCGGCGACCTTCTTCGCCTGCCGGAACGCTATTTTTGAGCCGTTCGGCCCGGGGCCGCGAGCCGAACGGCTTCATTCCCGACGAAAGGGCGCTCAGCCTCGCGGGGGATGCCCGCATCGAGGTCAGACGACTCGTCCGCCGCCTTGACTCGATGAGATACAAATCCTCGCTGCTTAATTTGAGAGGTTGTAGATATGGACATGTATTACTTACTTCCATTAAGACGTATGCAGAATATAGATAAAATACATATAATTGCTATTCGTCTCCGTCGTCATTTCTAAATTGTTGTTCGTAAGCACTATTTTCCAGGAGTGCCGCTATCATCAGGACAATATCGATCCGCTTTCAAAAAAAGTGCGACGAACAATCGCAACAATGCTTGTCAGTTGGCTCGCTCCGTCGTAGATAGGCGTCGGGTTGTTTGGAAACAAGTCGAACATGTGTGGACCCGCAATCTCACTGCGCGCATGCGCGTTGGCCCTCAGCCTGCGCGTTCTCACGACGCCAGGGTTAGCCGTCGCGGACGAGACGGCTTCCAGCGGAGCGGCGCCAATTTCCACAGTAGCGGCCGTGGGTGTAGGGCAGGGTCCAAACCCGGAGCTCGCGTTGCCGATCGCAGGCTGGTTGCTCTACCCGTCCTTGCAGTCCGGCGCGATTCTCAACGACAATCTCTATCAGCAGCCGACCGACCGACGCGCGGGCTTAGGGCTCCGTCTGCGTCCTTTCGTCGAGGCCGATCGCGACGAAGGCTTGTACAAAACGAATTTTTATGCGCTCGCGGACGTGCAGATATATCCGGGTCAAGGCTCCGATTTCACCTACTATCCGACTCCAGCTGTCGACGTCCCGCCGACCAATGCGACGGGCAGGGCCGGCTTCGCTCACACTTGGCGGCCGTTGCCGGATTGGACGATCCAGGCCGTCGCCGACTACACCCGTCAGAACGGCCTCTTCGGCTCGAACTTCGGCGCAACTGGTCCACAACAGCTCACTCTGCTCAACGCCAGCACTGTCTCGTCGGGCCCGCAGTACAGCAATCAGGCTTCCGGCTACGTCTCGGCCCAGAAGGAGCTCAGCGATCGCACATTCGTGCGTGGAACTACCGGCGTCCAATACGTCTTCTATGACAGCCGTCCGTCGCCGCTTGCGGGGGTCGAAAATCCATCCAACGCCAACGTCGGTGGGCAGAACGGGCTGAGCTATCAGGCGTCGCTGCGCGGCGGCCTCTGGCTGACGCCGCAGCTCTATGGCTTCGTCGAGCCCGGGGCGGATTTTCGCTTCTACGAAAATTCGGCTTACGACACCAACGGCTATCGCGTGACGGGGGGGCTCGGCTCAGATCAGATTAGCCTCTTCCGCGGTGAGATTTACGGCGGCTATCAAATGCAGGCGAGCGCGCGCGGCTATTTCGGAACCGCGAGCAGTCCCGCTTTCGGCGCGCGCATTTTCTATTATCCGACGCCTTACGTCACGCTTCTCGCAAGCTTGGATGAGACCCTCACGGCGGCGCCGAGCGTCACTTCGATCACCTTCGGCGACGCGACCTTGCCTCTGCCGCTCGCGTCCAGCCTCGCGCCCAACGGAAGCCAGGCGGCGAGCAGCAAGACTCTGCAGGCGCGCGTCCAGGGGGACTACGCACTATCGCAATATTGGACGGCCTACCTGCGCGGCGGCTACGGCGAGACGACCTACTCGACGCCCTGGAGCAAGCAGACCATGTGGAGCGCCGGCGCGGGCGTGAATTACGGCCTGTCGAGAAGCGTCTCCTTAACTCTCGAATATCAGTTCGCGCGCAGCTTTGCGACGAACGTCAATCCGCTCTCTGTGGGATTTCCGTTCCTGAGTTTTTCGAGCCTCCCGTCTGGCTATGCGCAAAACGTGGCCTCGATCGGGGTGACCTACCGCTACTGATGCGAGGATGCGAGCATGACCAGCCTCATCGCAAGCTCGGCGCATCGGATTTTCTGCTCATCGGACGCAGCCGGCGCGATCACAGCGCTTAAGTCGAAAGGACGAAGATGATGAAGTCGATCATGTCGCTCTCGATCGCTGTGGCGCTCGTCGTCGGCGCGGATGCGCCCGCGCAGGCGCAGCAGCCGGGTTCCCCGCGTCGCGCAACGCCGACGAATTCGGGTCAGGTCGCGATCCCCCCGGAGCTTCTCGCCCTGTTGCGCGCAGGCCCGAACGGTGGCGAGGCGCTCACGGCAGGCGTCGCCGACATTTTGAAAAAGAACCCGGCGATGGCCATGGCGGTCGTGGCCTTGGCCAAGCAAGGCAATCCCGAACAGAAAGCGGCGATCGCGCAAGGCTATCTTCGCGCTCTAGCCGCGCTCAAGGATGTCGATCCGAGGCAGGCGCAGGCGCTTCGCGCGGCTCTCGCGGAAGCTGACGAGACTCTTGCCGCCATGGTCGCCGCGCTTGAAAGCCAAAATTATGCAGAGGCCGGCGGCCATGGCTCGACTTTCTTTTCTTCGGGCGGCGGCGGTTTTTCGACCGGGCCCTCCGGCGCGGGCTTCTCAGTGAGCCCGCAATGAAGGGGATAGCGGTTTTGGGCGCGCATCGCGCCAAAGTTCGTGCGCGCCCCTCGTTTGGCTGGCTGAGATGGAGGCATAGGTTCCCATGACGTCGTCCTCGCGTGGTTCTCGCGAGCGTCCCGCCGCCGATCGTCCGTTCTCGCTGACCGGCGCCGAACGCTGGTATGTCGCGCAGACGCTCTTCAAGCGTGAGTGCGGGGCGCAAAGCCAGCTCCAAGCCCAAGGGTTTCGCGTGTTTCTGCCGCGGGTTCTGAGAACCGTGCGGCATGCGCGCAGGCTCCGCACCATCCGCGAACCGGCGTTCCCGGGCTATCTCTTCTGCGCGCTCGACCTGCAGCGCGATCGCTGGCGCAGCGTCAACGGCACCTTCGGCGTAGCGCGCTTGATCATGGGCGAAGAAGCGCCCATGCCGGTTCCATTCGGCGTCGTCGAAGCGTTGCAAAGCTATGTCGACCCAGCGGGCTTTTGCCGTTTCGACCGCGATCTCGTCGCCGGACAATCCGTTCGGGTGACGGTCGGGCCTTTCGCGCAGGCGATCGGCGAGCTCGTGCATCTCGACGCTAAAGGCCGCGTGCGCGTGCTGCTTGAGATCATGGGCGGCAAAATTACTGCGACTCTCGACCGCTCGGCGCTCGTCGCCGTTTGATGCAGCCTCCGCCCATGGGCGGGCGCCGATTGCGAGTCTTCGCCGGGTGATCCGACTCACCCCAACTGCGGTAGCATGCGGCAATGCCGGGTAGCCGCAACGGACGTCACAACTGTTGCGATTCGCGCACTCTTCCTCCGTCGACGATTCGGACGCAGCCCTGCAAGCGTCACAAAACACTTCCGGCTTTGCGCGGCGCTGGAGCGAAGCGAAGGTGGAGACGCTGATTTTCGGCGGCTTGCTCATGGGCTTGGCGTGGACCCCGTTCTGGCTCGGCGGCAACCGCACGCCCGCGTGGGGCATAGACGGCGTCTATTTCCCATCGCTCGTATTCCTCTATGAAGCGCATCTTCTTCTCACTGGCGCCAGCCATCCCGTCGGCGTGAAGCGTCTCGCCATTCCCGCCGCGCTTTTCGCGCTCGTCGTGATCTGGATCTTCGTGCAGCTGTCGACCCTCGTTCCCGCGGCGCTCGCCCATCCCATCTGGGCCATGGCGGCGGATGCGCTCGGCCAGCCGATCGCGGGCGCCATTTCCGTCAATCGCGGCGCAACCCATTTGGCGCTGCTGCGTCTGCTGACTGCGGCGAGCGTGTTCTGGCTTTCACTGCAGCTTTGTCGCCATGAGACGCGCGCGCAGGCGCTGCTGCGCTTTTTGAGTTTCGTCGTCGCGGCTTACGCCGCCTATGGGCTGATCCTCGCCGCGCTTTTTTCCAGCGCCATTCCGTTCTTCGACGCTCCGGACGCTGGAGGCTTCGTGCGGTCGACCTTCGTCAACCGCAACAATTTCGCGACCTACGCCGGCCTCGGCCTCATCGTCTCCGTCGCTTTGACGCTGGAGCTCTATAGGCCCGAGGTTTCGACCGCGTTGGGGATGGAGGCCAATCGCTTGGGTAGATTCATCGAGGCCACGGGGCGGCGTAGCGCGGCGACCCTCGGCGCATCCTTCGTCACCCTTGTCGCTTTGCTCGCCTCGGGGTCGCGCGGCGCCGCCATGGCGATCTCGCTCGCGCTCCTCGTGCTTTTCGCTCTCGCCTTTTCTCGACAGCGCAGCCGCGCTGAAGCAATCGAGGCCATCGTCTTCGTCGCCGCCGCCCTCTTCGCGAGCTTTGCGTTTTTCGGCGAAGTTTTCCTCGGCCGCGTTGCCGCCTCGGGTCTTGAGGATGCGAAGAGGCTTTCCGTTTACCGGATCACACTGAATTCGATCCTCGACACGCCCTTGTTCGGTTATGGCTTCGGCACTTTCGCTGACGTGTTTCCCATGTATCGCGACCAATCGATCAGCCGCCTGGGCGTTTGGGAAAAGGCGCATGACGACTATCTTGAGATCTTCCAGGGTCTTGGCCTCGTCTTCGGGTCGGCGTTGCTCGCGGCTCTCAGCCTGATCGCCTTGAAAAGCTTTTCGGGCGCAATCAGGCGACGGCGGGAAACGACGTCGGGCGCGGTCGCGGCCGCGGCCTCCTTGCTCGTCGGCGTTCACGCCCTCGTCGATTTCAGCATGCAGATCGAGGCGGTCGCCTTGACCTACATGGCGATCCTCGGCCTTGGCGCGGCACAAGCCGAAAGCTCGCGCCGGAGAGTTTCGGACTGAACCTCCGTTTCGCACCGAAAACGGCTTGAGGAGGGAGTTGATGCTGCAACGTCTCGACGCCGCGCCGGAATTCGCCGTCCCGCAGGAAGCGGAGCACGGCTTCGATCTTCATGCGGCGCTGAACTTTCTCTGGCGGCGGTGGAAGCTCATCGGCGGCGTCACGGCCCTCGCTTTGCTCGTCGGCGCCGTTTACGTCGCGCGCGCCACGCCGCTCTATACCGCAACCGCGCAGCTCCTGCTCGACCCGCGCAAGGAAAAAGCAGCGGGCCAGGACATGATCATCTCCGACGTGAACCTCGACCTCCCGATGGTGGAGAGCCAGATCGCCGTCATCAAATCGAGCGCGTTGCTGCGCCGCGTTGTGGTCAAGGAGCGGCTCGTCAACGACATGGAGTTCGGCGCGGCGCCCGTGGGCGACCGCGGGCGGGGGCTGCTCGCAATGGTGCGCGGCCTCTTCTCTCGGCATGATCAGAGCGAGAAGGACGAGAAGACGCGGGGAGCCGTCACATTGTCGGATCTCGGAGACATGTCGGCCGAGACGGCCGTCGTGATCGAAAATTTCAGGAACGCGGTCAATGTCGCGCGCGCCGGCCAGGCCTATGTGCTCGCCGTCTCGGTCACCTCGGCGGATCCGGCCAAGGCCGCGCGCCTTTCGAACGCGGTGGCCGACGCCTATGTCGTCGACAAGCTCGACGCCCGTTTCGAGGCGGCCAAGCGCGCCTCGGCCTGGCTCTCCGATCGCCTGGTCGAGCTGCGTCGGCAACTGCGGGAGTCGGAGGAGGCCGTCGCGCGCTTCCGCGCCGACAACAATCTGCCGGCGGGCGGCGCGGCCAATGCGACGCTCAATCAGGAGCAGCTCGGCCAGCTCAACGCGAGGCTCGTCGCAGCGCGCGCGGAGGCGGCCGAGAAAAAGGCGCGCCTCGACATCTTGCAAAAGGTCGAGTCGCACGGCGGCACCATCGCTTCTATGCCGGATACTCTGAACTCCGGAGTCATCGCCGATCTGCGCAAGCAGGCGTCGGACATCTCGCGCCAGGAGGCGGATCTTTTGGCCCGCTACAGCGCCAATCATCCGTCCGTCGTCAATCTGCGCGCGCAGGCCGCGGACGTGCGTCGCGCCATCGGCGTCGAAGCGCAGCGCCTCGCCGACAATATTCGCAACGATTATGAGCTGGCGCGCGCGCGCGAGGAGGCGGTGGAGAAGACGCTACGGGAAGTCACGGGCCAGACCGATCTCGACAGCTCGAAGATGATCACGCTGCGCGAGCTCGAGCGCACGGCCGCGCTCAACAAGACTCTGTTCGAGGACTTCTTGCAGCGCGCTCGCGTCACCCAGGAGCAGTCGACCTTCGAGGCGCGCGACGCCCGCGTCATCACGCAGGCCCTGGCGCCGGATCAGCCGACCTCACCGAAGACAGCCCAGGCGCTGCTCGTAGCGCTGCTTTTGGGGTTGGCGCTGGGCGGCGGCGGCGCCTATGCGCTGGAGCTCTTCAACGACGGGTTCACGACTCCGCGCCAGGTCGAAGAGGCGCTTGGCCTGTCGCTGCTTGCGTCGATCTCGCGCATGGAGGCCCGCGACCTTTCGGTCAACGGCGCAACTCTGACCATTCCCGAATATCCGATCGTCAAGCCCCTGTCCCGCTTGAGCGAGGCCTTCCGCTCGCTGCGCAGCGCCGTGCATATGAGCGATGTGGATCGTCCGCCGAAGGCGCTGCTCTTCACGTCGGCGCTGCCCGGCGAGGGCAAATCGACGCTGGCGCTGGGCTTTGCGGCCTCGGCGGCGCAATCGGGCGCTAAGGTTCTCGTCATCGATGCGGACCTGCGCCATCCCGCGGTCTCGCGTTACTTCAGCGCGGAGAAGGAGTCAGGACTCGTCGAGCTTCTCGTCGGCGATGCGAGGCTCGAAGAGACGCTACGCTACGATGAAAAGCTTAGGGTCTGGCGTCTGGCGAGCGGCGGCAGGACGCAGAATCCTCCCGATCTTTTGGGCTCGGAGCGGTTGAGGGCGTTGATCGACGCTTTGTCCAAGGACTTCGATCTCGTCATCCTCGACGGCCCGCCGATGGGGCCGGTCTTCGATCCGCTCATCATCGCGCAGCTCGTCGACAAGGTGGTCTTCATCGTGCGCTGGGCTTCGACCGCGCGGGAAGTGGTCGCCCACTCGATCGAGCGGCTATCCGGAAATCGGAAAGTGGCGGGCGTCGTCTTCAACCTCGTGGTCGACGCGCAGGCGCAGAAATACGGAGGATACGCCTCCCGCTATTATTACGGCGGCCAATACTACAACCGGTATTACTCCGAATGATGCGCGTCCGCGAGCCGCGATTTTGGACCGCGCTCGTCGTGATGGGCCTCTCGGTCTTCACGATAGCGCGCTCCATCACGCTGTTGCGCTTCGGCCTCGAGGAACTCGTCGTCGATCGCTCGAGCCCCGCGGCGGTGCTGACGCCTTTCGAAGCCGATCCTGCAATCGGCTATTTGGCGCGTCGGGACGCACTCGCCTTGGATCGGGGCGAGAACGCGAAGGAAAAGGCGGCCGCGGCGAGCGCGCTGCTGACGGCGACGCCGCTCTCGGGCGCGGTCTGGCTCGATTTGGCGCGGGCCCGGCTCGGAGCGGGAGAGGGCATGGCCAAAGTCGCAGGCGCGCTTGTCATGTCCGATCTGACGGTGCCAAACGAAGCGCGGGTGATGGCTGCGCGGGCGGTGTTCGGCCTGCCGCTTTGGGCGTTGTCGACGCCGGAAGCGCGCAAGTCGCTGGTCGCGGATCTCGTCGGCGGATGGGACGAGACGACCGTCGCTGAACGCCAAGCGCTGCGCGCAGTATTTCGGGCGGCGCGCGCCGAGCGGCGCGAGGCGGTGCGAGCGGGGCTCCTGCTCCTGGGCAAGGAGGCCGCGCCGATCGCGGGCGCCTTGGGGCTCGAGCCGCCGCCGGCGCGTTGAGACAACCGGGAGGCGGAATTGGGTGGACGGTCGCGCGTGGGGAAGGCGCGGAGCTGCGGCGGCGCAAGCGCGAAACACCCCGCCTGGGGCTTCCGACGGCGCAAGTCGCCGCAAGGGATACTATGAAGGTCGCAGTCATCACGCCTTGGTTTCCCAATCGGCGCGACGGATGGCCCGCGCGCTTCGTCTCCGATTCCGCGATCGCGCTCGCTCACGCCGGCGCACGCGTATCCGTCGGCGTTCTTCGCGGTTTCACGCCGCCGGGGCTTGACCGCTTCGTACCCGCGGAGCACCGTGGCGCGATCGACGCCAGCGCGTTTCCAGAACTCGAGCGATTGCGCACGAAGCGATATTTCACGCTGCCGGGCGGCCTCGCTCAGCCGCTGAAAAATCTGGCGCTCGATTGGGCGGCGGCGTCGGCCCTCTTGGAAGAAATCGCAGATCTGCGTCCGCACGTTGTTCACGCGCACACCGAGATGCTCGCCCCCGCAGCGGTCGAAGCCGGCAAACGTCACGGTCTGCCGGTCGTCGTGACGCTTCACGGGCAGAATACGAACAGCCGCTACATCGCCTCGCCCAATCAGGAGCGTCGATTTCGTGAGGCCCTGTCGCTGGCCGAGCGGGTCGTCATCGTCGGCGAACCCTTGCGTCCCTTCGCCGCGAGGCTCGCGGGGCGGAACGACCACATAGTCACGGTATGGAACGGCGTGACGCCGCCGCCTGAACGACGCCAACCGCCGGTGCCGGACGACGCTCCGATCGAGTTCGTCACTGTCGCCAATCTGCAAGAGGGCAAGGGCGTCGACCTGCTTCTCGCCGCGTTCGGACGTCTCGGAATTTCGGACATAAATTCGTGGCGGCTCGCCATCATCGGCGACGGACCGATGCGCCGCGCGCTGCAGGCGCAGGCGGGGGAAGCGGGCTTGCTGGAAAGGGTCGCGTTCGCTGGCGTGATGACGAACGCGGCCGTGATCGAGCGTCTCAAAAGCGCCGACGTATTTGTTCTGCCTTCCTATCGCGAGGCGTTTGGGATCGTCTATCTCGAGGCGATGGCCTCGGGCCTCCTTACCGTCGGCGTTGAGGGCCAGGGACCCGCGCAGTTCATCACGCACGGACGGACGGGGCTTCTGGTGAAGCCCATGGATGTCGACTCTGTGGAGACCGCGCTTCGCCAAATCATCTCGGACAGAGGCCGAAGCTGGCGCGCGATCGCGACCGCAGGAGCCGAGCATGCGCGCGGGACCTGCACATGGGCCGCCCATGCCGAAAAGCTTCTCACCGTTTTTCGGGCTGCAATCGCGGCGCGCTCTAAGGGCGCGCATGACTCGGCGGCGCGGCGTCTGGAGGATGCAGCGCCGTGAGCCCGAGACCTAAGGTTATCATCGCTCATCCTCTATGGGGCCGAGGCGGCGCAGAAGCCGCCGCGATGTGGATCATCGAAGCGCTCTTGCAAGACTTCGACGTGACCGTGTACACGCGCGGCGGTTTCGATCTTTGCGCGCTCAATGAGATTGCTGGCCTGCGGTTGTCGCCGGAGCGGATAGCGCTTCGCGTCGCCAATGGGGCGAACGCCTGGCCGCTCGGCGCGCTCGCTCACGGAGCCTTCTTGCGCTCACTGGAGGAGGTTGGCTCTGGCTTCGATCTGCGCGTCACGGCGTCAGGCGTTTGCCATTGGGGGAGATCTGCGATCCACTTCCTCTCAAGCGTGACGTGGAATGACGCCCTCGCCGCGCGCTTCGAGAGGCGCGGCGACGCTGGTCTCGCGCGCGACGCGTTGCGGCGCTTGTCGGGCGCGATCTCGCAAGCCTCAAAGCGCTCGCTTCGCGGCGATCTCTTCATCGCCAACTCCCGCTGGACCGCGCGGCAATCCGCGCCTTTCTGCCCCGGCCCGCTCGAGGTCGTCCCACCGGCCGTTCCGCTGCTTAAGCCCGGTTCTTCCTGGGCCGCCCGCGAGAACGGCGTGCTTGTGCTGGGGCGGCTCTCTCCCGAGAAACGCATCGAAACCTGCATCGAGATCGTCGAAGGCCTGCGCGCGAAAGGAAAGCCGCTCATTCTGCACATCGTCGGTCCCGAGGGCGGGAGAAATTACGCGGCGCGGATCGACGACCTCCGCCAAGCCCGGTCGGATTGGATCGAATGCTTGCCGCTTGTCGTGGGGGCGGCGAAGCAAGATCTGCTCGGTCGATTTCGTTACGGCCTCAGCGCATGCGAGATCGAGGCCTTCGGCATCGCCACGGCGGAGATGGCCGCCGCAGGCATGGTCGTCTTCGCGCCCGAGGACGGCGCGCAAGGTGAGATTCTCGAAGATCCCCGGCAGCGTTATCGATCGGTGGCGGACGCCGTGGAGCGCTTGTCCGCCGTGCTCGACAATGAGCCGCTCCAGCATGAGCTTCATACGAGCGCCTTGGGCGCTCGAGGCCGCTTCGCGCCGCGTCGATTCGTCGAAGCCGTGCGTGCGCTCGCCAAGCGTTTTGTCGGGAGCTCGTGCGCCTCCTCCTCCTCCATCCCGGCGCAGCAGCAAGCATGAACGATCTGCTCGTGCTGCACGCCGTGCCCGATTTGCGCCGCTGCGCGGGTGGCATCGCTTCGGCCTTGCCGCCGCTCTGCGCCGCGCTTCGAGAGGAAGGCGTGGACTCTCAAATCCTCGCATCGGCGATGGACGAAGGCGATGCGCCGGCAGCGTGCGCGAAGCTGCTCATGGAGCGAAGGAGCTGGCGACTGCCGGCCCAGATTCGCCGCGAGGTCGCGTGTCGTCGCGCCGAGGCTGCGCGAAGCGGTCGCGGGCTTGTCTTGCACAGTCATGGCCTCTGGAGCTGGTTCAATCACGCGCTGTCCGCCGCGGCGCAATCCGAGCGCGCGCCTTTGGTGATTAGCCCGCATGGGATGCTGCTACCCTGGGCGCGGCGTCATAAGGCGTTTCGAAAGACAGTCGCGTGGCGCCTGTATCAGGCGCGCGACCTCGCTGGGGCAGGCGCCGTGCACGTCACGTCGGAAGCAGAGCGCGATGCTGCACGGGAAGCAGGAGTCGCGTGCAGCCTCGCAGTGATCCCGTTCGGCGTGGAGCTCGCTCCAGCAAACCGCGAGGCCGCGCTTCGATCTGGAAGCCCCGGCGCCGAACGAAATTTGCGGACCTTCCTGTTTCTGGGCCGAGTGCATCCAGTGAAGAACCTTGCGACGCTGGTCGACGCCTTCGCCGACGCCAGTCCCAAAGACTCGCGTCTTCGCATTGTCGGGCCGGACGAGGTCGGGCATCGTAGTGAGCTCGAACGCCTGGCTGCGCTTCGCAAAATAGCCGATCGCGCATCCTTCGAGGATGCGACGTTCGGCGAGGCGAAGCGGCGGCTCTTCGAAGAGTCCGACGTGCTGATCCTGCCGAGCCACTCGGAGAACTACGGCGCGGTCGTCGCCGAGGCGCTGGCGCATGGCGTTCCCGCGATTGCATCGACTGGAACGCCATGGCGGGTGCTCGAGCAGGAGCGGTGCGGCTGGTGGATCGGGCCCGATCGACAGAGTCTTGCCGAGGCGCTCCGCGAAGCCGCGAGCCGAGACTTTGGGGAACTGCGGGCCATGGGGTCGCGCGGTCGCGCCTATGTCGAAGCCAAGCTCACCTGGCGAAGCTGCGCGCGGCAGATGGCGTCGCTTTATCGCCGCTTGCACTGGGATGGAGTCCGATAGGCTAGCTCGGGCGTCTGCATAGGGGCGCGGGAACGGCCCCCGGCGGCGACGTCATCGTCATGACTTTCAAGCTAACGCGACCATAAGTGGAGGGATTGTTGCGGGTTCTGCTGCGAGGCAATTACGCGGAAGGCAATTTCGGCGACGACGCGCTGCTGCTCGCCGCATGCAAGCTTTTAGCGCGTCACGCCAAGGAGGCCAGGGTGGACGGGGCGTTCGCCTATCGGGACGAGCGGCTGAGCGGTCTCGCCGGGCAGGACCGGCACGACGGCCGCTACGACGTCATCGTCTATGGCGGCGGCACGCAGTTCTTCGAATTCGCGCATGATCCGCCAGCCAAAGCGCCGTCGCTTGCAAGCCGAATCATCCGCAAGATTGTGCGGCCGACGGAGCTCTTGGGAAGCGCGCGCGCGAGGCGACGATCTTGGCGCGAGGCGCGTAAGCCTAGGCTGGCGATCGGCTTCGGCGTGGGGCCGTTCGTCGGGAATGGCGGCGCCGAAGCGGCGGCGACCGCGCTTCTCCAAACCATGCCGTTGGTCTGGGTGCGTGACGAGTCTTCGCTCGACTTCTGTCGTCGCCAGGGAATCGAAGGCGTCGTTCCTAGCGCGGACCTCTGCTTCACGAGCACGTTCGCAACTGTGGTCCGGGCGCCGAGAAAGCCAGATCGCGGGACGAGGCGGAGGCGCGTCGGCATCGTGCTGCGCGACTGGAACGGGCTCGACGACGCCTATTTCGAGTCCGCCATCGAGGCCTCTCGCCGCTTGCGGTCGTTCAATGTCGAGACCGCGTTCTTTTCTTTTTCGCCGAGGGATCGGCGGCTGCGCGCGGCGCTTCGGCGCGCGGGGGAGCCGGTTGCGGCATGGGGCTGCGAGCGGGGATCGCTCGAACGTTTCTGGGGCGAGCTGGCGGCGATGGACCTCGTCGTCACGGCGCGCTTTCATGGGGCGGTGTTCGCGCTGTTGAGCGAAACGCCGTTCCTCGCGCTTGCAATCGAGCCGAAGCTTGAACAGGTGCAGCGCTGGTCGGACGGAGGCTCCGCGCCTGAGTGCATCCTGCCGCCCTTGACCGACGCCGAGTTCATGACGCGCCGCATTCTCGCTGCGCTCGAAGAGGCTGCGCAGCGAACGGCGCTGGCGCGAAACATGCTGTCGCGCCAGCGGCGTCTCGCCTCTTTCGGCGAACGGCGCCTCGCCGCGTATTTCCAGGGAGATCTTTCGCGATGAGCTTTCCAACGGATCGTCCTCCGCGCGTGCTGATGTTCGCGCCGGCCTTCGCGCCGGATTTCTTCTCCGAGGCGTTGGTGAACAGCAAGCTGGCGCTCGCAATGCTGGACGCCGGCTGGGAGGTCGTCGTGTTCTCGGCGCCTGGCGGAGACAATGTGTATGCGCGCGGCTGGAGCGAGCCATGGTCGCAGCTACGTGAGATTTCGTGGAACTTGCCGCCGACGCCGCGCGGCGTTTTCGTGCGCCTCGCCGCCGCGATCTGCGCGCGCCACCCGATTTCCGGTAGTCTGTGGGCCGAACGGACGGCCAGAACAGCCGCCGCGCTGCACGCCGAAAAGCCCTTCGACCTCGTCCTTTCGAGGTCGACTTCCTGCGTCGCTCATTTGCCGGCCCTGCTGTTTCGTGCGCGGCGACGCAAAGAGAGCGCGCCGATTTGGATCGCGAATTGGAACGATCCGCCCGGACACCGCTTTCCGCCGCCCTACGACTTTCCGAGCCCGCCATTGCAGCGGCGCCTCATGGACCGTTATCTGAGGGCAGCGGCGACCGCCGCCGACGCGAACACTTTCCCGTCCGAGCTGCTGCGCGATTATTTGGCGGAGCCACTGGGCCTTGACGCAGAGGGAGTCCCGCCGCTGCGCCGCGGTGTCGTCATTCCGCATGTCGGCTTGGGATGGCGGCCGCGCGCCGCCCCTCTGGCGGATCTCAGCCGCTTCCGGGTCAGCCATGCCGGCAATCTCTCGCGCGAGCGGGACCCGACGATGTTCTTCGCAGCCTTTGCGAAATTCGCTGAACGGCATCCAGAAGTTCGATGCGAGATCGAGATCGTTGGACAGCTCGATCCCGCGGCGGAAGCGGCGGCGGCGAAGCTTGGGCTTCATGAGCGCATTCGTCTCGTGGGCGGCTTGCCTTATATGGCTTGCCTTGAGCGGCTCGCCGCCGCCGACCTACTCCTGCTGCTTGAGGCCCCTTGCGCGCGCGGCGTTTTCTTGCCGAGCAAGCTCATCGATTACATCGAGGTCGGCCGCCCGATACTCGCGGTGTCGCCTCGCATCGGCGTGGTGCGCGAGCTGATCGAGCATCACAACTTCGGCCTGGCGGCCGCCAATGACTCGGCAGCGGATATCGAGGCTGCACTCGAGAGGGGCTTCGAGGAGCGCAGCCAACCCAATCTCTGTCGCGCACGCCAGCGGGCGATCGAATGGATGCGCGACCTCGTGCGGCCTGACCGAATCGTCGCCGACATCCGACGGGTGGCCGAATTGGCCGGCTCGCCGACAAGCTGTTGTGCGGACGAGGCCAGCGACCTAACGAAGCCTTGGCGATTTTCTGAGCGACCAACCCCGATGGGAGGTCCAGGATGACGGCCTTATGCACAGACCTCTCGAAGGCGCTGGAGCGGCATCGAGGCGCCGTCCTGGAATCGCTCCGACGGGCGGTTGCGCCCGCTCCGGCTGACGACGACCGTCATGTCGGTCAGCAGCTCGAAACCGCGATCGTCTTGCTTGCAATCATGCTGCGGAGGGAAGGAGCGGATGCGGCCGACCGCCAGTTCGGGGCATGGCTGAAGGGCGGACTTCGCGCGAAAATCCCTCCTGGCTGAGCTATAAATGCCAAAGCGTTCTCCTCCTTCGCCGATGCGAACCCTGGCTCGTGATTCCCAGCTTCGGCTACTTCTTGACGCATTGGGGCGCCGTCGATTGTTGCAACGGCGCGCGCGCATGCAAAAGCAAGGCTGCCCATCCCTTGCGATCATCCCTGACGACGAGATCGGCATGGAGATATTGCAATTCGGCGTCTACGAGCGGCGTTTATTGTCGCTGCTGTTCGAGCACGTCCTTGCGAGATTCGCTGATGAGTTCGCCCAGCGGACTGTCTTGGACATCGGCGCGAATATCGGCAATCACGCAATATATATGTCGCGTCGGTTCAAGCGTGTTGTCGCTTTCGAGCCGGGCTACGTCGCTTATCATTTGCTGCAAGCCAACCTCCGCCTCAACGGAGCCTCCAATGTCGACGCGCGCGCAATAGGATTATCCGACCGGGACGCCTTCGCGACGCTGGCGCCGCAGGAAACCAATAATATCGGATCGAACGCCGTGACAACGAAATCCGATGTCGCCGGAGCTGAGCGGATAGAGCTTCGGCGTGGCGACGCCGTGATCGCAGGCTGTGCGGATATCGAGCCCATCGCGCTCGTCAAGATCGACGTCGAGGGGCATGAAATCGAAGCGCTTCGCGGGTTGTCGAACATGCTCCAGGCGCATCGACCCATCATCTTGTTCGAGACGAAGGGGAAGCACGGGGAGAACGGCAGCGACGCGATTCTCGCCCTGTTGAGAGGCTTGGGCTACGAAAACTTTTACACGCTGGCGAAGGACTTCCCTTTTCCGCATTGGCGCAGCCCGATTGCGCGCGCCGCGATCCGCGCGGCGCTCGGCGCGCGCTATGTGCTGCAACGGCGCGAGAGCTTTGACGACCGTTACTACAACCTGGCGATCGCCACCTCGGATCAGGAACTTGCCTGAGCGCGCGCAAATGATCGTCGATCGTCGCGAAATCCGGGAGGATATTCAGGCGCTGCGCGGCTTCGCCGAGCAGCTTGGCGCCGAGCGATGGATTGTCGCGCCGGCCGCCAGGCGAGGCGCAAGATGAATTCGTCGCCGCCGCGGGTGCTGCTGCTGCGCGTCGAGCCGGCGAGCTATATGGTGGCGTTGGCGCGGGCGCTCGATGACGCCTGGCCGGGCGAGCTGGATGTCGTGTTCATGACTCGCGCCTTGACTCAGAATTGGGAGGAGGCCAGCGGAAGCAGCGCATATGACGTGCTGCCCGAGGGCGGTCTCGCCGCGGCGCGCGCGCTGCGG
>DASPSI010000137.1:0-18883 GCA_035624015.1 Methylocystis sp. | reverse complement strand
CGCGCCGTCCATCTGCGCGGCGCCGGTGATCATGTTCTTCACATAGTCGGCGTGGCCGGGGCAATCGACATGCGCGTAGTGGCGGTTCTTCGTCTCATATTCGACGTGGGCGGTCGAGATCGTGATGCCGCGCGCCCGCTCTTCCGGGGCCTTGTCGATCTGGTCGTAGGCCGTGAAGGTCGCGCCGCCCGTCTCCGCAAGCACCTTGGTGATCGCCGCCGTCAGGGACGTCTTGCCATGGTCGACGTGACCGATCGTCCCAATGTTGCAATGCGGCTTCGTACGCGAGAATTTTTCCTTGGCCATGGCCGGTCTCCTTCAAGTGTTCCTGATCCCGTTCGGATTAGCCGGGCTTACTTGGGTTGCTGTATCTTCTTGAGCTCGCTGTCGGGCGCTTGCTCATAGTGCGAGAACTGCATTGTGTAGTTGGCGCGGCCCTGGGTGAAGGAGCGCAGCTGGTTGACGTAGCCGAACATGTTCGACAGCGGCACCATGGCGTCGATGACGACGGCGTTGGCGCGCATGTCCTGGCCCTGGATATGGCCGCGGCGCGAGTTGATGTCGCCGATGACCGAGCCCGTGTATTCCTCGGGAGTCACCACCTCGACCTTCATGATCGGCTCGAGCAGCACGGAGCCGCCCTTCTGCAGAGCCTCTCTCGTCGCGGCGCGCGAGGCGATCTCGAACGCGAGCACCGAGGAGTCGACGTCATGGAAGGCGCCGTCGATGAGGGTCGCCTTGAGGTCCACGACCGGAAAGCCGGCGAGGATACCCGAGCCCATGACCGACTGGATGCCCTTCTCGACGCCCGGCACATATTCCTTCGGCACGGCGCCGCCGACGATCTGGCTCTCGAACGAATTGCCCGCGCCGGCTTCGTTGGGCTCGAACACAATCTTAACGCGCGCGAACTGGCCGGTGCCGCCGGTCTGCTTCTTGTGCGTGTAGTCGACCTCGGCGCGCTTCTGCAGGCGCTCGCGATAGGCGACCTGCGGCTTGCCGATGTTGGCGTCGACCTTGTAGGTGCGCTTTAAGATGTCGACCTTGATGTCGAGATGCAGCTCGCCCATGCCCTTGAGGATGGTCTGGCCGCTTTCCTGATCGGTCGAGACGCGGAAGGACGGATCCTCGGCGGCGAGCTTGGAGAGCGCGATGCCGAGCTTCTCCTGATCAGCCTTGGACTTCGGCTCGATCGCGATCTCGATGACCGGGTCGGGGAACTCCATACGCTCCAGAATGACCGCCTTATTCGGATCACAGAGCGTGTCGCCGGTGCGCGTGTCCTTGAGGCCCGCAAGCGCCACGATGTCGCCGGCATAGGCCTCCTTGATGTCCTCGCGGTTGTTGGCGTGCATGAGTAGCATGCGGCCGACGCGCTCTTTCTTGTCCTTGGTCGAGTTGACCACCGTCGAGCCGGACTCGATCTTGCCCGAATAGACGCGGCAGAAGGTGATCGTGCCGACGAAGGGGTCGTCCATGATCTTGAAGGCGAGCATGGAGAAGGGCTCGGCGTCGGAGGGCTTGCGCACGATCTCGGCGCCCGTGTCCATGTCGACGCCCTTGATCGCCTCGCGATCGAGGGGCGAGGGCAGATAATAGACGACGGCATCGAGCAGCGGCTGCACGCCCTTGTTTTTGAAGGCCGAGCCGCAGAAGATCGGCACGAAGTGGATCTTTTGCACAGCGAGGCGGATCAGCCTGCGCAGCGTGTCCTCGTCGGGCTCGTGGCCGTCGAGGTAGGCGGCCATGGCGTCGTCGTCGAGCTCGACGGCGGCCTCGATCAGATGGGTGCGATATTCCTTGGCCTGATCGAGCAGCTCGGCTGGAATCTCTTCATCGTGATATTTCGCGCCGAGGCCTTCCTCTTCCCAGACGACGGCCTTCATGCGCACGAGGTCGATGACGCCCTTGAAATTGCTCTCGGAGCCAATCGGAAGCTGCGCGCAGACCGGACGACCCCCGACGCGCGTGTTGATCTCCTTCACGCAGCGGAAGAAGTCGGCGCCGATCTTGTCCATCTTGTTGACGAAGACGATGCGCGGCACGTGATATTTGTCGGCCTGACGCCACACGGTCTCCGTCTGCGGCTCGACGCCCTGGTTGCCGTCGAGCACGCAAACCGCGCCGTCGAGAACACGCAGGCTGCGCTCGACTTCGATCGTGAAGTCGACGTGGCCGGGCGTGTCGATGATGTTCAGGCGTTTGCCGTTCCAGAAGGTCGTCGTCGCGGCGGAGGTGATGGTGATGCCGCGCTCCTGCTCCTGCTCCATCCAGTCCATCGTCGCGGCGCCTTCATGCACCTCGCCGATCTTGTGGCTCTTGCCTGAGTAGTAAAGGATGCGCTCGGTCGTTGTCGTCTTGCCCGCGTCGATATGGGCCATGATGCCGAAGTTGCGATAGTCCTCGATCGGATGGGAACGCGGCATGGAATCGTCCTCGATGGGGGCTAGGGCTTCGTTACCAGCGGTAGTGCGAGAAGGCGCGGTTGGCTTCCGCCATCCGGTGCGTATCCTCGCGCTTCTTGACGGCGGCGCCGCGGTTGTTCGAGGCGTCGAGCAGCTCGGCAGAGAGCCGGTCCACCATGGTCTTGTCGTTGCGGGCGCGCGCAGCGGTGATGATCCAGCGGATCGCTAACGCCTGACGGCGCTCGTTGCGCACCTCGACCGGCACCTGATAGGTCGCGCCGCCGACGCGCCGGGAGCGCACCTCGATTGAGGGCGCGACGTTGTCGAGCGCCGACTTGAATACTGCGAGCGGGTCGCTCTTGGCCTTGGCCTCAATCGCGTCGAGCGCGCCGTAGACGATGGCCTCGGCGACCGACTTTTTGCCATCGTACATGATCGAGTTCATGAACTTGGTGAGCACGAGATCGCCGTATTTGGCGTCCTCGATGACTTCACGCTTTTCTGCTCTGTGGCGTCGCGACATCGGTCTCTTCCCTTACTTCGGACGCTTAGCGCCGTATTTGGAGCGGCGCTGCTTACGGTCTTTGACGCCCTGCGTGTCGAGCACGCCGCGCAGAATGTGATAGCGGACGCCCGGCAGGTCCTTGACGCGGCCGCCGCGGATCATGACCACGGAGTGCTCCTGAAGATTGTGGCCCTCGCCGGGGATGTAGCCGATGACCTCGAAGCCGTTGGTCAGACGCACCTTCGCGACCTTGCGCAGCGCCGAGTTCGGCTTCTTCGGCGTCGTCGTGTAGACGCGCGTGCACACGCCACGCTTCTGCGGGCAGGCGGTCATGTGGCGCGACTTCTCGCGGTAGGTCTTCGGTTGCCGCGGCTTGCGGATCAACTGACTGATCGTGGGCATTGCTTGTCCTTCGCGGTGCAGCGAACGGTTGAATAGTCCAGCTCGCTCCTTGCGTTGGGACCAACGCAAAAAGCCGAAGCGCCCCGGCTGATGGGCCGAGGCGCCCAAAACGCAGAGGACCCCGCGGAGGGGATCGTGCTTTCCTATCCCGCGCCTTCCGGCGTGGGGTTATGACCAACACACGTGGTTCACAGGCGAGGCGACAGCGTTTAGTCTCGGAGTATCGCGAACGGGGCGTTCAGCGACGGCGTGAGGCTACGGCCTGTCGAAAGCGCGCGGAACCTAATCGCGTCGCGGCGCCGCGTCAAGCGGAGATTTGGGGAGCTTGGGAATTTTTCAAGCAATCTGTCATCGTACGCCACGCCGCTGTGCGCCCCGCCGTTCGCGTTCCTCTATGGGGATTGGCTGCGAAGGCTTGATCGTGCTGGTCTCTGCGTGTTATGGCCCTCCTCTCTGGAGAGGTGGCAGAGTGGTTGAATGCACCGCACTCGAAATGCGGCATACGGGCAACCGTATCGGGGGTTCAAATCCCTCCCTCTCCGCCAAAACGCTCACACACACCGCGTAAGACGTTGATATTATGCGTGGTCGCTCCGACCCGGCCCGGCAGTCGCATGGTTGGTCTTAAACTTTCGGATCGTCGGCTATTTTTGATGTCGGTTGTGGGACCAAGCAGCGCATTCGCCGGAATCGGGGGCCGCGTCGCCTTCGAGAAGCCGCGGCATTCGTTGGGCCGGCGTTGCTAACGGCCCGGAGCCGACGGCTGCGCAGGCGTCGACGAAGGAGTCCAACTCGCAAGCCAAGGCCGCGAAGGGCGTGAGCGTGGCAGGAGAAGCCTCGATAAGCTCCTGTCTCAAGCGATGCAATTTGCCCAGGCGCGTTGTGAGATCGAATTCGGCGAAGAACGCCGCCGCGTCCTCAATTCCGGCTTGCAGCTGCGCGCGGACGAACCGCGCCGCGGTGGAGCGGAACTGATCGTCCAGGCCGGTCTGCAGCCGCCGCTCCCATATATCCCTGGGCTTCACTTCCGCGGCGAGGGTCGCGATCTCGCGCAGTCCCAGAAGCTTGACGAAACCATCAAAAATCTTCGGGATTTCCTCGAAGCTCCTGCCCGAGGCGCTGGCGAGATCGACGAGCGCCGGAAAATCGCGCAGCCGACTGAGGAACAGCGAGCGGGAGGCGTCATTCGCAGCCGACGCGAGAAGGCTGAAATCCGGGCTTTGGCCCAGATAGATAAGATATTTCCGAAGGTCCGTGCGCCACTTTTCGACAATGTCGTGATTTGGCTTTAGCCGTTCGCCATGCCCCCAAGCCCAACGGCACAGGAACGCCAAGGCGTTCTCGAGCTGCAAGAGCAGCTCATATTGACGCTCGGTCGCAGTCTCGCCGGCGAGAGAGCGTAGCGCGTCGCGCCAGCGATCGCCTTGCAGAATTTGATCGAAGGCCAAATAGAGACCGACGGCCTCGCTCGCCCGCTTCGCATCCAATTCATTGAGCCCGGCCAGAAAGGTCGCGCCAGCTTGGTCGATGATCCGATTGCAGATGACTGTGGCCGTAATCTCGCGTCCGAGCAGATGATGCTTCAGGCGATCGGCGTGAGGTGCGAGCAGGCGCGCAGGAAAATAATCCGCAAGGAGCGCCCGAGCCCAATCCTCATCGAGAAGACCTGACGATTCGAGCAGGGCCCGCTTGAGCGCCAGCTTGGCGTAGGCCATCAGAATCGCGAGCTCCGGCCGCGTCAGGGCATTCTCGCGCGTCGCCGCTTCCTTTCGACGCGGAAATGATTCGACCGCGCGATCCAAATATCCGGCGTTCTCGAGCAAGTCCGCGAGATCCAGAAACGGGACGATGTTATCGAGGCAGCGCACCCGCTCCAGGGACAAGCACAGGCTTTGGCGATCATTGTTGTCCACCACCGACTGACACACCTCGTCCGTGACTTCGCGCAGCAGCCGATTGCGTTCCTCGCGGTCGATGATCGCGCCGTCGTCAGCCTTTGACGACAGGAGAATTTTGATGTTGACCTCATGGTCGGAAAGATCGACGCCGCCGGAATTGTCGATTGCGTCGGTGTTGATGCGCCCGCCTTTCAGCGCATATTCAATCCGGGCCCGCTGGGTGAACCCCAAATTAGCGCCTTCTCCCACTACCTTCGCTTTGACTTCCGAAGCGTTCACGCGCGCGCCGTCATTGGCGCGGTCGGCGACCGCTTCGTTCGCCTCGGCGCTCGCCTTGACGTAAGTGCCGACGCCGCCCATCCACAGCAGATCCACCGGCGCCCTAAGCAACAGCCGGATCAGCTCGTCGCCCTCCAACGAGGCGTGACGCGCGCCGAGCAACTGGCGCGCTTCCAAGCTCAGCTTGATATCCTTGGCGCTGCGCAGGAACACGCCGCCGCCGGGAGAGATCAGAGACGGATCATAGTCCCGCCACGTCGAGCCGGGCGCCTCGAAGAGCCGCTTGCGCTCGGCGAAGGAGATCAGCGGATCCGGGGCCGGATCGATGAAAATGTAGTCGGCGTTGAATGCCGCGATCAATCGAATATTCTTAGATTGCAGCATGCCGTTGCCGAACACGTCTCCTTCCATTCCGCCAACGCCGATGACGGTGAAATTCTGCCGATCGATGTCCAGCCCCAATTCGTGAAAGTGCCTTTTCACGCACATCCACGCGCCGCGCGCCGTGATGGCGAGGCTTTTGTGATGGAAGCCGCTCGAGCCTCCAGTCGCGAATGCGTCATCGAGCCAAAGGTCATATTCTTTCGCGATCTCGTTCGCCCGATCGGAGAAGCTTGACGTGCCCCTGTCGGCGGCGACCACGAGGTAAGGGTCGGGGCCGTCGTAGCGCACGAGCTGCGGCGCAGGCTCGATGTCGGCGTCTCGGGCGTTGTCCGTCAAATCGAGCAGGCCATGAATGAAAGCGCTATAGGCCTCTTGCGCCGCCTTCGCCCTCGTCGCCGGGTCGCCGCTAAGACATTTGACGATGAAGCCCCCTTTCGCGCCTTGCGGCGCGATCAAAGCGTTCTTGATCATCTGCGTCCGCATCAGATCGAGTGTTTCGCCTCTAAAGTCGTCTCGGCGCTCCGACCAGCGAACGCCGCCTCGCGCGACCTTCGCGCCGCGCAAATGAACGCCCTCCATTGACGGCGCGTGCACGTATATTTCGACATAGGGCTTGGGCGCCGGCATGCCGATCACCCCGAGGCTGCCGATCTTAAATGAGATGCAACGATGCGCGCGCTTCCTCGGCAGGTAGAAATTGGTGCGCAATGTCGCGTCAATGATATTGAACAGGTCGCGCAATATTCGGTCCTCGCTGACGTCGGCGACCTGGTCGAGCAAGTCGATGAGATCGCTTCGCAGCTCACTCAAGATTCCCCACTCGCGCTGACGGGCGTCGCCCAGGGACGCATCGGGTCTGAAGCGGGAGTCGAAATATCTGTAAAGCAGTGAGGCGACTGTGAAGTTTTTGAGCAAAGCGCCGTGAACGCGCCGCGGTTCGAAGCGCGTGCGGATTTGAAGGTAGTAATTGCAATAGGCGCGGATCAGATCGACCTGCCTCCAGTCGAGGCCGCATCGCAAGATCAAGCCGTTCAGGGCGTCGTCCTCGGTGTGTCCGGCAAGCAGCGCATCGAGGGCTTCGGTCAGCGCCGATCTGCAGGGCTGGAGGCGTTCTGCGCCGTTGAAGCCAGACATTACGGAAAAATTGCGGATGAAGAACCGACGGTCGGCTGCGGCAATCTCGAAATGGGCCTGATCCGCCACGCGCAATCCCAAGTTCAGCAAGAGAGGCAGGATTTCATCAAGATAGCGCTGGTCAGGGCTATAGAAGACGACGCGGCGCCAGGCGCTGGGCTCGCCGGCCGCGGGCGGTCGCAGATCCATGGCGGCACGGCCGCCGCGAGCAATGAGATCCAGATACAGAACGTCTCTGACCGCCCGGCGCGGCGAGAAAAGAATCTTGTAAGCTTGTGGAAACCCCCTCTGGCAGTCGAAGGAGGGCCGCGGCAGCCCTAGCCGCTTGGTCGCGCGGTCAACGAGATTTTGAAGATTGAGCCCCCAGTCGCTGTCACGAGTTATTGAATTCGCCACTGGCGCGTCCTTCGAATCTGCTACGAACGCTGCTGAAGTTACGCCAACCTTTTCTTCATCTCGAGAACATTGCCGCACTCCGTCCTACGGTAATCCACTGTGTCCATCAGCGAGCGAATGAAGAAAAGCCCCCGCCCACGCTCGTTCAACGCATCCTCGTCGGGCGCGGCTATGGACCTGAGATCAAAGCCCGCGCCATGATCGTACACTCTGACGCAGAGGTCCTTGTTCTCATAGGAAAGAAATATTCTGACTTTCGTCTCTACATCGCTCTTGCAGCCATATTGAATCGCGTTTGTGACGGCTTCCGTCACCACCAAATTAAGGTGGTAGGCAAGAGCGTCGCGGTCGCCTGTAGCGACGTCGATCTCCTTTGCGACGAGCTGAGCGATATTGCCCACCAGCCGCAAATATCTGGTTTGATTCGGCACTTGGATATCCAAGTTCAGAATGGTCTCGGGCGAGGGGCGCATGCTAGGCTTCCCATTATCCGGTCAGCGCATCGCGGATGTCGGAATAAATTTCGAACACGCGTTGCAGCCGCGTCAGCTCGAACATCGATTTCACCCGCGGCTGCAGGGCGGCGAGAGCGAAGCCCGTCGAACGCTGGACCGCGTTCTTGTGACCCGAAAGCAATGCGCCCAAACCGGAGCTGTCGATAAATTCTACTTCATGGAGGTCGACAATGATGTCGCGTCCGCCCTCCTCGAACATTTTCATGAGGCGTTCCTTCAGCTCGCTCGAATTGTGGGCGTCGAGCCGGTCTTCCTTCAAACAGAGAACGATCTTTCCGTCGCGGCGCTCAGTGAGAATCTCCATCGCCACGTCCTCGCTTGCCCTCTCCGCTCCTGGGGCGCATGCTTTAAACTAGGCCGCAAATCTTGGTTGGAAATAGGGTTAGGCCGAGGCCGCAAATGGTTTGCGAGCGGACATGAGCAAGGCGAAGCCTCCGCCTTGCGGACCGCTTCTCGACCTTTGGCTCCGCCTTGCCGAATTCCTGGCCGACGCAGGCCGTCGCCGAAGAGCCGCTCCAAGAGCACGACGCGCCCGGCTCTAAAACGTCGCGCGCTCACCTGAGGCCGGCTTTCCAAAGCGGTCCGTAAACCTACATAGAAGCTTGACCTGCTGTCAGCGGCGATCCCAGAGCGTTTGGGCCCTTTGCAGCAGGGCCCCTCCGCCAACCTCCGATCGAACGAGCGATTGCATGATTCAGGTGCGGAAAAACGACGACCTCTACCGGCTGATCGTGGAAGCGATCCTGGACTGCGCCATTTTCATGCTGGATGTCAATGGGCGAGTGTTCACATGGAACGCCGGGGCCAGGCGAATCATAGGCTATAAAAAGAAAGAAATCTTGGACCAGCATTTCTCGCTGCTGTACACCGACGAAGACGCGCAGAAAGGAAAGCCGGAGCAAGAGCTCCTGGCCGCGGCCGCTCAAGACCGGTTCGAGGGCCAGGGCTGGCGTCTTCGCAAGGACGGCTCGCGTTATTGGGCGCATGTCGCCATCTCCCCCGTGCGCGACGAAACGGGAGATATCGCCGGTTTCGTGACATTGATCCGGGATCTGACGGATCAAAGGAACAGGGAAAAAGAACTCCGGAGAAGCCATGAACGCTTCCAACGCGCCGTGGAGTCGGCCCCCAACGCCATGGCGATGGTCGATCGATCAGGCCGGATCGAGATGGTGAACCTCCAGGCCGAGTGCGTTTTCGGCTATTCGCGCGACGAGCTTCTGGGGCGGCCAATCGAGATGCTCATTCCCGCGCAGCGCCGCGGCCGTCATCGCGAGCATCGAATGTCGTTCTTTGCGAATCCCTCGCCGCGGCCGATGGGCGTGGGGATGGACCTCTACGCGCTCAGAAAGGACGGCTCCGAATTTCCGGTGGAGATCGGGCTCAATCCGATTGAGACAGACCATGGTCCCGTGGTGCTCGCGGCGATCGTCGATATCACCGAGCGCAAGCAAAAGGAGGACGAGCTCCGGCGAAGCGAGAAGCGCTTCAGGCTCGCGGTGGAGTCCGCGCCGAGCGCGATGCTGATGGTCGGCTGCGAAGGCCGCATCGAGATGGCGAACCTCCTAGCGGAGCAGCTCTTCGGCTACTCGCGCGAGGAGCTTTTGGGGAACAATGTGGAAATGCTCGTTCCGGAGCGGTTCCGCGCGCAACACCCCGGCCTCCGGGCCGGCTTTTTTGCCGATCCCCGATCACGGCCTATGGGCGCGAGACGCGACCTCTATGCGCTTCGAAAGGACGGAACCGAGTTTCCGGTGGAGATTGGCCTCAATCCAGTCGAGACCGAGGAAGGCTTCAAGGTGCTTGCGGCGATCGTCGACATCACGACGCGCAAAGCCTTCGAGGACGCTTTGCGCGTGCGTGACCGCGCCATCGAAGCCGCTAATGTCGGCGTCGTCATCGCCGACGCTCAGGCGCAAGACAATCCAAACATTTACGTCAATCCGGCGCTGAGCCGTATCACCGGTTATTCGCGCGAGGAATTGCTCCGCCACAATATGCGGCTGCTGCAAGGCCCGGATACCGATCCGGCGGCGGTGGAGCAAATTCGCCAAGCCGTCAAATCGGGACGTAGCTGCGAAGTCGTCTTGAAAAACTACCGCAAAGGCGGCGACCCGTTCTGGAATGAGTTGCTCATTTCCCCCGTGCTCGACGATGCGCAGAAGGTGACGCACTTCATTGGGGTCCAGACGGATGTGACCGAGCGGCGCCGGGCCCGAGAAAGCCAGCATGAATTAGAGATCGCGCGTCATCTTCAGCTCTCGCTCTTGCCGGATGCTCCATTGGTTCTGCCGAGCGTCGAGCTCGCGGGCGTATGTGTGCCCGCAAGCGACGTTGGAGGCGATTATTTCGACTTTTTCCGGGTTTCCTCCGACGACGTGGATATCGTCATCGCTGACGTCTCCGGGCACAGCGTCGGCGCCGCCCTCATGATGGCGGGAGTGCGCAGCGCCCTTCGCGCGGAAGCGCGCAAGGCGATGGGTGTTCTGGCGGGGCCCGCACAGGTCCTGAACGATCTGAACGAGGTCCTGTATGACGATCTGACGAAGGCCGAGCAGTTCCTCACGATGTTTTATTTAAAATTCCAATCGGGCACACGCACGCTGAAATATGCCAACGCGGGCCATAACAATGTCCTGTTGTTGCGGGCGGACGATACTGCTTGCGCCGCCCTCGACGCGGAAGGCTTGGTGCTGGGCGTGCGGCGAGGGGTCGCCTTCGAAGAGAGGAGCCTGGAGCTCTCTGTCGGCGACAGGCTGTTGCTATATACGGACGGCATAACCGAAGCCGAAAATCAGCATGGGGAGTTTTTCGGCGTTGACCGCCTCTGCGCCCTGTTTTGCAGATATCGGATGCTTTCGCCCGAGGCGTCGCTCGAAAGGCTGCTCGCCGAGGTGCGCCGCTTCTGCGGCGAAGCTCCGATCCGCGATGACATTAGCATGGCCATGCTGCTCGTTCGTTGAACCGAGCGTCGCCGCACACGAGAAAACCCGGGGAGAGGCCCCGGGATCTTCTTGCTTGATCCAACCGAGCGACGAGCCCGCTGGTCTCATTCTCTCTCTCGACGCCGCCCATAGGAAGTCGGTCGTTCATCCCGCGCGCAGCAACCGCACCGCCTCGTCGCGCTCGAAAAGATACAGCAGCACGCGCAGCGCCCGCCCACGCTCGCTCGTCAAATCGGGATCGCGCCGCAAGACGAGCTCGGCGTCGTCGCGCGCGATCGCCAGCAGCCGCGCATGCGCCAATATGTCGGCGAGCCGAAACCCCGGCAGGCCCGCCTGCCGCGTGCCCAAAATCTCGCCCTCGCCGCGCAAGCGCAAGTCTTCCTCCGCGATGCGGAAGCCGTCCTCGGTCTGGCGCAGCATCTTCAGCCGGGCGCCTGCGGTCTCGCCGAGCGGGCCCTTGTAAAGAAGCAGGCAGGAAGACTCAGCCTGCCCGCGTCCAACACGCCCGCGCAGCTGATGCAGTTGTGCAAGGCCGAAGCGCTCGGCGTGCTCGATGACCATGATCGTGGCCTCCGGCACGTCGACGCCGACCTCGATGACCGTCGTCGCCACCAATATTTGGGTCTCGCCGCGCTGAAACGCCTCCATCGCGGCGTCCTTGTCGGCGCCTTTCATGCGCCCGTGAATGAGCCCGACGCGGGGGCCGAACGTCTCGACGAGCGCGTCGAAACGCTCTTTCGCCGCGGCGAGATCGAGCTCCTCGTTCTCCTCGACGAGGGGGCACACCCAGTAGGCGCGCGCGCCCTGCGCGAGCGCGCGGCTCAAGGCCTCGACGACCTCGCTCAATCGGGGTTGCGGCAGCACGCGCGTCTTGACGGGCGTGCGCCCCGGCGGCTTCTCGTCGAGGATCGAGCTGTCCATGTCGCCGAAGGCGGTCAGCGCGAGCGAGCGCGGGATGGGCGTCGCCGTCATGACCAGCACGTCCGCGGCCTCGCCCTTGGCGCCGAGCGCGAGCCGCTGCGTCACGCCGAAGCGGTGCTGCTCGTCGACGACCGCGAGGCCGAGATCGGCGAAGGCGAGATCGCCGGTGATCAGCGCATGCGTGCCGATGACGACTTGCGCGTCGCCCGCGGCGATCGCCGCGCGCGTCGCCGCGCGCTCGGAGGGTTTCGCGCGTCCAGTGAGCAGGACCGTCGCGACGCCCGCCGAGCGAAACATCGGCTCCAGGCGCTCGAAATGCTGGCGCGCGAGGATTTCAGTCGGCGCCATCAGCGCCGCTTGGCGCCCCGCCTCGACGACATGCGCCATGGCCAGCGCCGCGACGATCGTCTTGCCGGAGCCGACGTCGCCCTGCACGAGCCGCAACATGCGCTTGTCGCTTTCGAGATCGGCGCGGACTTCATGCAGCGTGCGCCGCTGTGCGCCTGTCAGCGCGAAGGGCAGCGCGGCCTCGATTTTGGCCGCGAGCCGCCCACCGCCTCTGTGCTCGCGTCCCGCCGCGCGGCGCATTTTCGCGCGTACGAGGCGCAAAGCCAGCTGCTGCGCCAGGAGCTCGTCGAGCGCGAGACGCTGGCGGACCAGGCTCGTCGGCGCGATGTCCTCCGGAGTCTGCGGGCGATGCAGACGCTCGAGGCTCTCGGCGAAGTCGCCGAGCTTGTGGGCCTTGAGCACGGAGGCGTCCTGCCATTCGGGGAGGTCGGGAAGGCGGTCCAGCGCGGCGTCGATCGCGCGCTGGAGGTAACGCTGATGCAGGCCTTCGGTGAGCCCGTGCACGGCCTCAATCGCGGGGAGCCTCGCCATGCCCGCCTCGTCGAGCACGCGGTCGGGATGCACGATCTGGCGATGGCCGTCATAAAGCTCCAGCCTTCCCGAGACCCAGCGCGTCGCGCCGACCGGAAGGCTGCGCTCGACCCAATCGGTGTTGCTCAAGAAGAACACGAGCAGCGCGTCGCCGGTCTCGTCCTCGACGAGCACCTTGAAGGGGCCCTTGGCGTAGCGCCCTTCGGGCTTCCTATGCTCGACGACGCGCACCTTGACGAGCACCATCGCGTCGAGCGGCGCCTCGGCGAGACGCGGGCGCGCCCTGCGGTCGAGCGTGTTGATCGGCGCATGGAACAGAAGATCGACGAGCCTGGCCTCCTGCCCGGGCTTGGCCAGCAGCTTGTCGAACAGCCGCGCGAGGCGCGGACCGACGCCCGGCAGGGTTCTGGCGCGGCCAAAGAGCGGATCGAGAAGCGAAGGGCGCATGGCGCGCGCAATCTCGCCCAACCGGCGGGATTTGTCATCGGGACTTCGGGATGACGGATTCATGACGCCCGTTGACGGCTTGGAAAGCCTGCAAAAAATAGTCATCTGCCGCGTCCTTTTTTGCTTGACTGTGACAAGCTCGGGGATCAAACCGCGTTCGTCCGGCGCAGCTGCGTCGGTCTTCCAACCCTAGTGGGAACCATGGGCAGTAGCAGCTCTGGCAGTCGGAGCGCAGCGTTCGCTGCGGGCCGTTTGCCGCTTCAAGGCGCAATCGTCCAAGGCGTGGAAAGCTAAAGCCGGCGTCGGCTCGCTTTCCAGGCTTTGGCCAAACCAAGTCTGGAGGTGAGCCATGAAAGCGCTCGCTGAAGTCATCAGGCTCGCGGCGTTCCGCGAGAAACACCCCAAGGCCCTCAATCAGCAGCCGACGAAAGCCGCGCGCGCACACGGGGCGCGCCTCGCTCGTCGGTGGGTCCGCGATCCGCAGTCCGGACGCCTCATCTGCGTGTGGCGTTCTAGCGACGACGGCGACGGGGACGGTCGATTGCGCGTTTTGCCATTCGCGGCCTGAGAGCCCGTCCCCACCCATAGCTCCACGAATTCTTGAATGACGCCCGCCGTTCGCGGCGCGGCGCGAGCCTTGGCTCGTGCACGCCCGCTGCCGCATCGGCGGAGGAAGGAGGCGCCATGACCAAGCTCGCCAAAGTCCAAGCCGCGCGCCCGGTTGTCCGCAAAGTCGCGTCCGCTCCTGCCCCGCGCCGCAACGTGCGCAAGGTCGATTCGGCCTGGGTCGAATTCGCCGAGCATGTCCTGATCCAGAAGCTGCCGCTCGCGCCGGTCGCCGTCGAGCTCGGCAAATGCCTGCAAGACCGCCGCCTGTCGCTGCGCGCGGCGCTGCTCGTGGCCGCGCTGGCGATTTGAGGATCCTGAAGAATCCCCGGCCGCGCCCGTGCGCGGCCGGGCCGAATATTTTTGCTTTGACCAAAAGGGCGAAGGTCATGAGCCTGTCACAGTCTCGACTGTGGTATATGACAGATTCGACAGGCGCCGCGCGTCCCCGCGCGGCTGCGAAGGGAGGATGATGCTGAGACGCGTGGCCGGTGCTTCCTTCGCGATCGCGCTTCAGGCGGGCGTCGCCGGGGCGGCGGACGCGGAGACGCGCCCGCCCGTGTTCAGCTGGGCCGGCCTCTACTTCGGCGCGAGCATGGGCGGCGCCGTCCCGCTGCATCCGGGCGAGACGCTGCAGGCGGCGAGCGGCCTTCTCGGAGCGCCCTATGATCTGCACCCGACGAGCCGCGAGCGCGCAGGTGTGACCTTCGGCGCCAACGTGGGCTATAATTTCCAATCCGGTCCCTGGGTCTATGGGGCCGAGACCGAATTGAACTTCCTCGACGGGCGCCGCGGGCCTGCGGGAACTTTCCTCGCGCCGCCGGCCTATGCGGCGATGGGCGTCGGCTCCTACACGCTCACGCCCAACACCGACGGAACCTACTTCGGGAGCTTTCGCGGTCGCCTCGGCTATGCTTTCGGTCGCGCCTTGGTCTACGGCACCTTCGGCGTTGCGAGCGGCGGCTGGCGCGGCGCCTCGACGCTGACGCTCAACGGCGGCGGCCCGGGCAATCCTTTCACGAGCGGCCTCACCGCCTCCTCGCGCATGAAATATGTCGCGGGCGCCGGTCTCGAATACGCCCTGGACGACCACTGGTCAGCGCGCGCCGAATACCTCTTCCTCGATCAGTCCTTCGGGACTCAGGTCTTCGACAACGGCAACATGTACGACTTTATCTCCAACGCGCGAACGGAGAGCCACATCTTCCGCGTAGGCCTGATGTACAACATGGGCGCCAGCAACGTTCTTCCGAAAGCCTCGTCAGCCAAGGACAAGGAGAAAGACAGCAAGGACAAAGACAAGGATGAGAACCAAGATAAGAGCGCGGATAAGAGCGCAGACAAGGACAGGGGTAAGGGAGGCGGCGAATCGTCGGCTGGCGGGTCGACGGCCTGGCCGAACGTCGCCGAGACGGCGGTCGGCAACATGACCTCGACCGCAACCGAATCGGCGAAGATCAATCCAACGACAGCCGCGGACACGGGGGAGGTCGAGCTCTACAGCGCGCATGGCCAGTTCACGGTGTTGCCGCAGGGCTATCCAAAATTTCGGGCGCTCTACACGGGCGCGAACAGCCTGACGCCATACGGGCGGGTCGATGCGACCGTCTCGACCACGGGTTTCTTCGGCCTGCGCCTGTGGCAGGGCGGCGAGGCCTATGTCAATCCGGAAATGGACGAAGGCTACGGTCTGCAAGAAACGCTCGGCCTCGCCGGCTTTTCGAGCGCCGAGGCTTACAAGGTCGGGCACGCGCGTCCCTATTTGCGCTACCAGCGCTACTTCCTGCGCCAGACGATCGGGCTCGGCGGCGACAGCGAAACGATCGATCCGGGTCAGAATCTGCTCGGGGGGCCGGTCGACGCCAACCGGCTGACCTTCACTGTCGGCAAATACTCCCCCGTCGACATCTTCGACGACAACCGCTATGCGCATGACACGCGCAACGGCTTCATCAACTGGTCGATCATCGACATGGGCGCTTTCGACTACGCCGCCGACTCCTGGGGCTACACCTACGGCGCCACGGCCGAGTGGAAGCAGGACTCCTGGACCGCGCGCGCCGGCTATTTTCAGCTGTCGCTCGTCCCCAACGACGAATACATCGAGCCCGTGATCGGGCGCCAATGGGAGGGTGTCTTCGAACTCGAGGGGCGGCACAAGCTGCTGTTCGACCAGCCCGGCAAGATCAAGCTGCTCTTTTACGCCGACACGGGCTACATGGGGAAATATGACGACGCGCTCTACATCGCGGCGGTGACGGATTCGACGCCGGACGTGACGCAGGTCCGCCTCAGGCGCACCAAGGTCGGCGGGGGCTTGAACGTCGAGCAGCCGATCTCGGACGATTTCGGCTTGTTCCTGCGCGCGAGCCTCCTCAATGGGCGCTACGAGACCTTCGAGTTCACCGACATCGCGCGCTCGCTTGCGGGCGGCGGCGTCCTGACCGGCGCCGCTTGGGACCGGCCGAAGGACGCGATCGGCGCGGCCGTCGTCGTCAACGGGCTTTCTGGAAACCAGGTGAAATATTTCGCCGCGGGCGGCCTCGGCGTGCTGATCGGCGACGGCGCCCTCTCCTACAACGGCGAGCACATTCTCGAGACCTACTACAAATACAACCTCGCGGAGGGCGTTTATGTCACCGGCGACTACCAGTTCGTTCACAACCCCGCCTACAATAAGGACCGCGGGGCGGTGAACATTTTCGCGGTGCGGCTGCATGGCGAATTTTAAACTCTTACGGGGGACGGCGCCCTTGCCGCGACAGCGTATCCTCAGCAAACCGCAACGGCGCAACGGGGTGTGGGGCGATCGGGATATCGTCGCGGCCGCCGCGACCCTCGGCGCGATCGGCGCCGGCGTCGCCATCCTCGAGGCGGCGGTCATTCCCGGCCTCGCGATCGTTGGCGCCGCGGTTCTCGCGCCCAAGATCGCTCCGATGCTGCGCCGACCTAAACGGGCGACGGCCTTGGAGCCGCGCCGAGAGGCGAACGGCAAGGCGCCGACGACGCTCACTGGCAAATTCGCGATCGAGCAGGCGTTGGCCAAAACGATCACCTATCGCATCGTGATCACGGCCACCGATCTCACCTGGAATTACATCATTCTCGGCGAGTTCGCGGCGGCGGCGGGGCTCTCGGCCGTGTCCTTCGTCGCCGGCCCGATCTTCTATTTCGTGCATGAGACCGCCTGGAACGGCTTCGGCGCCGTCGCTATGCGCAAGATGGGGCTGTGGCGCGCAAGCCCCGCTCCCGCCCCGCAGCCGCAAGCGAAGGCTTCGGCCGCGCCGCGCGGCGTGTTCACGATCGACAAGGCGCTGGCCAAGACCGTCACCTTCCGTGTCTTCGCGACGACGATGGAGTTCACGACGAACTACGTTGTGGTTCGCGACGCCGGCACGGCCGTGGCGCTCACGGCGTTCGGCTTCTTCGTCGGGCCCTTTATCTATCTCGGGCATGAGAAGATCTGGGACTATTACGGCTCGCCCAAGGTGCGCGCGGGAACGGCGGCGCAGGGCGGCGGGGCGGTTCGGACTCTTGCTCACTCGCCGGCGTCGTAACAGGAAGGCGGGATTGGGGAGCACTGGGGCTTCGGCGAGGGCTCAAAAAATGACCGGACGCTCCCCTTCATTCTGCAACCGCGCCTGTAGCCACGTCTACTGCGCTCCGGGAGCGCTCTCTCCTCCGACGCAGCCTTGTCAAACTCGGCAATTTCGGGGAAGGTTGCATCCGGCTAGGCGTCTAACGGGCGCATCCGGGTTAATGCCACCGACTTACCGACGATCCTGCGCCGGTCGCCAGGAAAATAGTTTTCAATGCAGAGCATCGTCAGAGGATGAAGCAAGTCATCATCATCAATCGCTCACTCGCGTTACCGCCAGGCAAGATGGCGGCGCAGGCGGCCCATGCGTCGGTAGCCGCTTTCTTAATGGCCGGCCAGGCGGACAAAGCGGCGTGGCTGCATGAGGGAATGCCGAAGATTGTCCTCGACGCGGAGAACCGGGAGCAGATCGACTCGCTGTTTCAGCTGGCGCAGGAAGCTGGCCTCCCGGCCTATCTTGTGAAAGACGCCGGCAGGACGGTCGTTGCCGCCGGAACAGTGACCTGTCTTGGAATCGGTCCCGCGCCCGCGAGGGCGATAAATGCGGTTGCCGGCTCGCTGCCTCTAACGAGATGACTGGCAGCGGGTGCGCGTTCCTGGCGCTTTCGAGCCCTTCGCTGTAATCGCTAGAGTCGCTCCACCCTCACCGTCAAAACGACGCAACGCCCGCCGCCCCACCAGCTTTGCGCCAAATCGCCGCAGCCGGTATGAACCGAGCCCATGCCTGACGACATCCGCCCTTTCGAGGAAATCCGCCTCGCGCTCCTCGACCTCCCGCAGCCTTGCGCGCAAAGCCTCGCCGCCGTGCGTGCGCGCGACGCGCAGCTCACGAAACCGCCTGGCGCGCTCGGCCGGCTCGAAGAAATCGTCGAGCATCTCGCCGCCTGGCAGGGCAAGCCCGAGCCCGCGATCGAGCGCCCGCTCGTCGCCGTCTTCGCCGGCAATCACGGCGTTGTGGCCAGGGGCGTCTCGGCATACCCCGCAAGCGTGACGAAGCAGATGCTCGACAACTTCACCAATGGAGGCGCCGCGATCAACCAGCTCTGCAAGACCTTCGGCGTCGGCCTCAAGGTTTTCGAGCTCGCGCTCGAGCATCCGACACGCGACTTTTCCGAAGAGCCGGCGATGGAGGAGGCCGAGGCCGCGGCGACGCTCGCCTATGGCATGGAGGCCATCGACGGCGGCGTCGATCTCCTGGCGCCGGGCGAGATGGGCATCGGCAACACCACTTCCGCCGCGGCGATCTACGCCGCGCTTTACGGCGGGCCAGCGGCGCGGTGGACCGGACGCGGCACGGGCGTCGACGACGCCGGACTCGCGCGCAAGAACGCAGCCATCGACGCGGCGCTCGCGCTGCACGGACCGCATCTTTCCGATCCGCTGGAGATCCTGCGCCGGCTGGGCGGGCGCGAGATCGCCGGCATGATGGGCGCGATCCTCGCCGCGCGGCGCGCTCGCGCGCCCGTGATTCTGGACGGCTATGTCGCCTGCGCGGCGGCGGCGCTGCTGCACGCCTTGGACGCCGACGCCACGGCCCATTGCCTCGCCGGCCATGTCTCGGCGGAGGGC
>DASPSI010000135.1:0-21350 GCA_035624015.1 Methylocystis sp. | reverse complement strand
AGGAGCAATCGTGTTCATCATGCCTCTCAATTGACGCTACTGCAGTGGCGGGGCGAGGTCTTATACGCCGGATTGCGGGCCGATGGAACAAGCGGGGAAGATGTGGCCAAAGGGGCCGGGGGAACTCATTCCACAACTTTTAGGCTTTAAGCTGTGATCGGCCGGATGTTGAGTAGTCCTCGCCTGTTCCATGTCTCCCCGCCTTAGGCTACGGTCTGGTCATGGCGGCGAAGAGCGAGCGGCTCGCTTGGAAAGCTCCCAGTCGTTTTCGGTTGGCGCGTGGATTGGCGGCGGCCGTGCAGCCAAGTAGGCGGGATCGCAGGACTCTTCGGTGGCGACTTCTCCCAGAACTCTATCGCTGATACGTCACCTGGCGTCTCGCCCCGGTCACCACGAGGTCAAGGCCGACTTTCGAGACCTTTTAGTCGAAGAATTTGGGGCGGAGCTGGGCGACATTCAGTTCGAGCGGTTCATCGAGGTGCGCAGCCGCACCGACGCCCTGATTGGCCGCACCGTCTTTGAAGCGAAGAAAAACCTCGACGCCGAGCGCAAGGACGTCCTGCGCAAGATGCCCGAGTATCTTGCCAACCGGGAGGCGGAAACCGGAGAGAAGTTCGTCGGGATCGCCTCCGACGGCCTCGTCTGGACCCTCTACGCGCTTGATAACGACAGCCTCCTCGAGCTGAAAAGCTTTCGGTGCGACCCTGAGCAGCCGCACGCTTTTCTCTCTTTCCTCGACGGCGCGCTTGCGCTGAAATCCTCGCTGCCGCCCGACCCGCAGACCATACGCGACGAGCTCGGGGCGCAGTTCCCTATCGCGCCGCTGCGTGTCGTCTACGCCAAGGCGGGGTCGCTCCCCGCGGCTTGCGTCGTCCATGACGCGACTATGGTTTTGGACCACATGCTTTATTGGGCGGCGCCGCCGAGCGGGGCCGAAGCCAGCTATCTGATGGCGATCTTAAACAACGAGACCACCCGCTCTCGCGTGGCGAATCTACAGGCGAGGGGCCAATTCGGAGCGCGTCACTTTGACAAGGTCATGTTCACCCTTCCCATTCCGCGTTTTGACACGAAGAACGAGCTGCACGCCGCGCTCGCAATGGCCTCCGCCAAAGCCGAGAAGATTGCCGCCGCCGTGAGCCTTCCCGAGGGTGTCCGGTTCCAGCGCGCGCGCCGCCTCATTCGCGAGGCTCTGGCGGAAGCGGGCGTCAGCCAGGAGATAGATCGGTTGGTCGCCCAGCTTCTGGACGGCGCTCCGAAAAAGAGAACCCCGGACGCGCGGCGGCCCTAAACTGCGGGGTTCCAAAGCAGGTCCTTGTCTACGTAGCCAGCGCGTCTCTCGCGGGATCGGCATTGAGCTGGCCAATGACAAGAGCCCCGGGACGGATATAAGTCATTGATTCCAGTGGAGTTCAGTCCGAGGCTCGGTTTGACCTCCTGGTAGGCCGGGAGGGACTCGAACCCCCAACCAGACCGTTATGAGCGGTCGGCTCTAACCATTGAGCTACCGGCCTATCGATGCGTTCCTACACCGCTTCCTTCCTGGCCCGCAAGCGCGGGGCGGGCTTGTGAAAGGGGCATAGTTTTCTTAGGAAGCCTTGGCGTATGCCGCAAGCCTTTGAAAATTCATCCGCCACGCCATGGCCGGGCTCGTACGGGGCTTTGTGTGTCAAGCTGCGTCGTTCCGCAACCGGTGGGCGGTTGTCGGCTCGCCCGGAGCTGTGGGAGAGAGGCGCGTGTGGAGTTGAGACATTTCCAAGCGTCATGGCGTGAAAGCCCCGGATCAAGTCCAGGGGCGGGCCGTGACGCGGTCGGGGGAGGATTCGTCCTAGCTTTGAAAGCTGCGTCATGAGCGCGGTCGAAACGCTGCTGCTGCCCGCCGACGCCGAGGCCGTCGCGCTCGCCGCCGAAACCCTGCGGGAGGGCGGGCTCGTCGCCTTTCCCACCGAAACCGTCTACGGCCTCGGCGCCGACGCCGCGCAGCCGTCGGCCGTCGCCAAGATCTACGCCGTCAAGGGCAGGCCGCGCTTCAATCCGCTGATCGCCCATGTGCTGAACTTGGAGGCCGCCTGCCGCGAGGCGCTCCTGCCGCCGCAAGCCTTGCGTCTCGCCGAAAAATTCTGGCCGGGAGCGCTGACTGTCGTCGCGCCCGCCGCGCCCGATGGCGCCGTTTGCGACCTCGCCCGCGCGGGCCTGCCAAGCGTCGCGCTGCGCGCGCCGGCGCACCCGGTGGCGCGTGCGCTGCTCGAAGTCTTCGGCGGCCCGATCGTGGCGCCCTCCGCCAATCTCTCGGGTCAGGTGAGCCCTGTCGCCGCGAGCCACGTTGCACAGGACCTCTCGGGGCGCGTAGAGCTGATCCTCGATGGCGGCCGCGCGCAGGCGGGGCTCGAGTCGACGATCGTCTCCTTTCTCGGCGCTGAGCCCGCGCTGCTGCGCCCAGGCGCGATCGCACGCGAGGATATGGAGGCGGCGCTCGGCGGCCCGCTCGCGCCGCCCAGTGAAAAAATCGCCGCGCCCGGCATGACCCTCGCCCATTATGCGCCCCGCGCCAGGCTGCGGCTCGACGCCCGCAGCCTCGCGCCAGGCGAAGCAGGGCTCGATTTCGCCGGGGCGTTGGCGGTCGGCGCCGAGGGGCTCGATCTCTCGCCCTCCGGCGATTTGAGCGAGGCGGCGGCCAATCTCTTCGCCCATTTGCGCGCGCTCGACGACCGCGGGGTCGAGCGGATCGCCGTCGCGCCGATCCCGGAGCGCGGGCTCGGCGAAGCGATCAACGACCGCCTTCGGCGCGCCGCCCATCGGGACCGACAATGACGCTGCGCGCGCAAATCCTCGCCTCGTCCGAGCTGCTGGAGGATTGGCCGGCGGAACTGTGTCGGCGATTGCAGCGGCGGGGCGTCGCGGCGGGCGTCGTCACGGTTCCCGGCGAACTCCCGCTGCAGGGGCTGAAGCTGCTGCTGCTGCTCGAGCGAACGCTGTTCCACTTGCAGCCGCTCTCCGCCGTCGCCCCTCCGGCGACGCTCGACGCCCCCGATATCGTCATCGATCTCTCCGGCGCCGCGCCGTCAGAGGTCGAGACGCCGACGCTCTATCCGCTGTTCGACGGCGCGCCCGGCGACGCGGCGATTGCGAACGCCCTCTTGTCCAGGCGCGCGCCGGTCGTCGACATATTGTGCCTCGCGCCGGGGCAGTCGCCCCGCCGCATCGCGACGGCGACGCCAGCCTTGGAGCACCGGCACAAGTTTAGCCTCTCCTATCGCGCCGTCGCGGCGGCGGCGGCGGCGCTGCTTTGCGCGAGCGTCGAGCGCCGCGCGCGGGGACAGGCTTTTGTTCTCGACGAGGCGCCGCCCCCTTATCCCGAGGCGCTCGCCGCGTCGCCCGCGGCCTTCGCCGCGACGACGCTCGCGCAAAAGATCGCTAAACAGCTGACGAAGCTCGCCGTGCATCCCGAGCATTTCCGCATCGGCTGGCGGCGCGTCGGGGCGGAGCGCGCCGTCGGGCAGACGCTCGTCTGGCCGGCGGAGGGCTATCGATTCATCGAGGACGACCGCAAGCGCTATTTCACCGATCCCTTCGTCTTGGCGAAGGGGGGCCGCGTCTTCGTTTTCTGCGAGGAATTCCCTTACGCCACCGGCAAAGGCGTTCTCTCCGCCTTCGAGTTTTTTGAAGATGGCGCCGTCTCGCCGCCGCGGCTCGTCCTGGAGCAGGATCATCATCTTTCCTACCCGCAGGTCTTCGAGCGCGACGGCGCGCTGTGGATGATCCCGGAGAGTAGCGCGGCGAGCCGCATCGAGCTCTATCGCGCCGAGCGCTTCCCCGACCTCTGGCGGCTTGAGGCCGTGCTCGTTGACGGCGTGCGCGCGGCGGATGCGACGCTCATCGAGCATGACGGCAAGCTTTGGCTCTTTGCCACCGTCGCCGAGGACGGGCTTTCAGACTGGGACGCCCTCCACGTCTATGTCGCCGACAAGCTTTGTGGCCGCTGGCGGGCGCATCCCGGAAATCCCGTGCTGATCGACGCGGCCTCGGCGCGGCCTGCGGGTCCGATGTTCAAGCGCGGCGGCGAGCTGTGGCGTCCGGCGCAGGATTGCTCGCACGGCTATGGCGGCGGCTTGACGCTTTGCCGCGTCGACCGGCTGGATGAAAACGAATTCCGCCAAACCCCGAAGACGCGCCTCAAGCCGCCGCGATCCTGGCGCGCGCATGGCGCCCATACGCTGCATCACGCTGCGGGCGTCGAGGTCATCGATGTGGTGGGATGGCGCAAGCGGTAGCGCCAGGTATTCGAAATCGGCCGCTTTGCTCTGCTCGAGTGCTTCCCGAGGCCGCAGTCTTGTCGCGAGGCCTCGCAAGCAGGGCGACGGGATTCAACTGGGGCGCTGCGAAATTTCAGCGCCGCGACCGTTAGCCGGCGTTCACTCGTCTTTCTTGGGCTCCGCCGGCGTCGGCGCCGGAGCCTCCGGCGCGGGTTGCGGCGCCGCTTCCGTCGAGGGCCGCAGCTCCGGTTTGGCCTCGGCCGCGGGCGGCGCCGCAGGGACTTCCGGCGTCATGGCCGGGGGAGGCGCAGCAGGCGCGGCTTCGGTTTGCGGCCCGGCGCTGCGGCGTTGCTCTTGCGCGCGCTTCAGCTGCTCGAAGATGCTGGTGCTCTCGTCGCTCGAAGGCTTCTTCTGCTTGGCTTCGGGCGCAGCGCCCGCAGCCGGCGGCGGAATCTCCTTAACCTCGATCTTCTGGTCGAAGGCCTTGGTCCAATCCTCGCCGCCCGCGGCGCGACGCTCCCAGGCCGGCAGCACGGTCAGCAGGACGCTGGTCAAAAAGAACAGGAAGCCCAGGATGCTCGTTGCGCGCGTCAGGGCGTTGGCCTGGCCGCGCCCGGTGAACAGCCCGCTTTGGCCGAGGCCGAGCGCGCTGCCTTCCGACTTCTGATAAAGCACCAGCGCGACGAGCGCGATCACCACCATGAGGTGGATCGACATGATGACCTGTTGCATTTTGAACGCTTTTCCTTCCCGGCGGCGCGCGGCGCGTCTCTTACGTGCCGGGCCTTCTACACCAAAGGCCCGCCGCCGGAAAGAGGCGCCGTCGCGCGCGGCGCCAGTCAATATTTATTGCCGTCCTGGCCCTTCCAGCCCATGCCGTCCTGATCGAAGCGGGTCTCGTCCTTGAAGTCGACGACCTTGCCCGGCTCGATATATTGCTTTTCCTTGACCATCCGGTTCTGGATGGTCGTCGAGTAATAGGTGCTCGCCGAGCAGCCTTCCTTGACCTTGCCCTCGGCGTCAGGCTTGCATTGCAGATTGGCGCCCTTGGGGAATTCGACCTTGGCGGTGAAATAATATTCGATGCCGGAGTGGCCCGCGCCCTCGACGTCGATGCGCCAGAAGCGGTCCACCTTGAATTCCTTGACCACCGCGTCGGGGTCGAATTTCGCATGAATGAGATTGGCGAACACCTTTTGCGCGTCGGCCTCGGAGGGCTCGCACGCGACGAGACAAAAGGCCTTGGCGGGCGCGCTGGCGCAAAGCGTCATGGCGAAGGCCGCCAGCGCGAAAAATAACGATTTCCTCATCGGTGCGTCTCCCTGTTTCTTCCTCGCAGCAGCCGTATTTGCCCGCGCCGGGAATTCCCCAGCGTCTCACGCCTTTTGCTGCAGTTGCAAGCTGCACAGAGACGGGCTTCGCCGCAAGAGCCAAGCCGTGGGCGAATTGTCGCATGCCGACGCGTCGCCGCCTCGGGCCCCGGCTTCTTGCCCCCAGCGCGTCCCGCTTGTCGGAGCCCGCGCGCCAGCCTATAGACCCTCGCGGCGGCAGAACCGGCGCCCGGGCGCGCCCCAAACAAGAATGTCAGGCATGGAAGACATCACCGACATCGCCATCTTCGTCGCTCTCGGCGCAGCCTTCGCCGGAGGCTTAGGCTTCCTCGCGCGCTGGGGCAAGCAGGATCCTGTCCGCATCTGCGCCTACGCCCTGATCGCCGTCGCCTTCCTTTACGTCGGCCTCTCCCTCAGCTCGGACAATCCGAAAAGCTGGACGGCGATCGAGATGACGGGCGTCGCGCTCTTCGGCTCCGCCGCCGGGCTCTCTCTGATCGCCTCGCCCTGGTTCGTCGTCGCGGGCCTCGCGCTGCATCCGGTGTGGGCGATCATATTCCATTACGTCGGCTCGGGGTCAGCCTTCACGCCGGCGCCCCTCGCGCTCGCCACCGCCGGTTTCGACGGCGCGCTCGCGCTGTTTGCGGCTTACACGATCCTGCAGAGGAAGCCCGCGCTCGCCGCCGCTCTTGCGCCGCAAAAGAAGAAAGGCCGCGCCTGACCATGAACGCTCCCGCCGAATTCGACCTGCGCCATGATTGGAGCGTGGACGAGATCGTCGGCTTGCACGACGCCCCGCTGCTGGAGCTCATCGCGCGCGGGAGCGCCGTGCATCGCCGCTATTTTGATCCGAACGACGTTCAGAAGGCGGCGCTGCTCTCGATCAAGACCGGCGGCTGTCCCGAGGACTGCTCCTACTGCCCGCAATCGGCGCATCACCGCGAGGTCAAGCTCGACCGCGTCGAGCTCATGGCCGTCGGCGACGTGCTCTGCGCGGCGAAGAGGGCGCGCGAAGCCGGCGCCGACCGCTTCTGCATGGGCGCCGCCTGGCGTTCCGCGCCCGAGGGTCCGCGTTTCGACGCCGTGCTCGACATGGTGCGCGGCGTGCGCGCGCTTGGGCTGGAGGCCTGCGTCACGCTCGGCATGATCTCGCCCTCGCAGGCGAAGCGCCTGGTTGAGGCGGGGCTCACCGCCTACAACCACAATCTCGACACGGGCCCGGAGTTTTACGGCGAGATCATCACGACCCGCACCTATCAGGACCGGCTCGAGACGCTGAAGGCCGTGCGCGCCGCAGGGCTCGAGATGTGCTGCGGCGGCATTGTCGGCATGGGCGAGAGCGTGCGCGACCGCGCCGGGATGTTGCAGGTTCTCGCCTCCTTCGATCCGCATCCCGAGAGCGTGCCGATCAACGCGCTTGTCGCGATTGAAGGCACGCCGCTGGCCAAGCGCGAGAAGATCGACCCGCTGGAGCTCGTGCGCATGATCGCCGCGACGCGCATCGTGATGCCGAAGTCGCGCGTGCGGCTTTCCGCCGGGCGCGCGTCGCTGTCGCGCGAGGCGCAGGTGCTGTGCCTTGTGGCGGGAGCGAACTCCATCTTTTACGGCGAGAAGCTGCTTACCGCGGAGAATGCTGCGGTCGATGCAGATGCGGCGCTGTTCAAGGCGCTTTCGGCGCGGGAGATGTGAGGAGGGCGGCGTTCGCTGGCGTTCCTCAACCTCCCTTCAAGCTCGCGCGAAGGTCCACACCCGATTGGCGAAATACGTCACGAACATGATCAGCGCCGTCGTCACCAGCTGCGCCGGCAAGTAAGGCGCGCCGAGGCGGTCGACGAAGAGGCTCATCAGCAGATAGGTCAGGCAGAAGCCGCCCGCGGCGACCAGCGCGAAGCGCCAGCCCGCCTCCTCATGCGGCCGATCGCTCGCGAATGTGTGCCGGCGGTTCAGCAGGTAGGACACCACGCCGCCGACGACATATCCCCCGAGCGTTGCTCGGACCGGGCGCGCGCCGAAACCCTCGACGAGGCCGATCAGCACGGAGTAGTGCGCGAGCGTCGCGGCGACGCCGACGAGCGCATAGGTCGAAATCTGTCGCGGGACGTTCACGGGCGAGGCCTTAGCGCATTGCATCGGGGCCTCGGCCCCGGGTTTCGTCGGGGGCACCCCTAGCACGGCGGCCGGCGAGGGCCAATCGCCTCGGGTGTCGGAAGACATTCTGGCTCCGCGCAGGCGTGCGTCACTTCCCGTTCGCGCTCCAGGTCCAGGAGTTCTTCCAGGTTTGGCCGCCGGGGCCGGTTATCGCGCCTTCCCCGGCCCATTGCCCGGGTCCCGCCTGATGAGCGGCGCCGGCATGGCGCCAAACGCCGCCGTACGGGCCAGTGAAGGTTCCGGCGCTCTCGCAGACCCCATCGACGCATTTGCCGCGGCCCTCATAGACTCCGCCATGGGGGCCGGTCCAGCGCAGCGACCAGTCGCCGGCCTCCGCCGGCGACGCCGCAGCCGCCAGGAGCGCGAGAACCGCAGCAGAGGTCAGGATCGTCGTCTTCATCTTCTCTCTCCTTTTAATTTCGGGCGCCCGGATGGGCGAGCGCCGATGCAGGCGACGATGCTCGCCGCATTTTGCAGGCGTTTTGCCGCCGCTTAAGGCGAATGTTGCATTTTGTTGCAGGGCGGGCGCGTCGCTTGCCTCCCGCCTCGCCTTAAGGACAATGCCGCCATGACCAGCCCGGCCGCCAAGATTCTCATCGTGGACGATGACGACGAAATCCGCTCGTTGTTGCGGACCGTGCTCACGCGCGAGGGCTTTCTCGTGGAAGAGGCCAAGGACGCCGCCGCGGCCAGGCGTCTCCTCGGCGCGCGGGGCGGCGTCGACCTGATCATCCTCGACATCATGATGCCGGGCGAGGACGGGCTTACCTTCTGCCAGCGGCTGCGCGAGACGCGGAACACGCCGATCCTGATGGTCTCGGCCAGAACCCTCAGCGTCGACCGGTCCATCGGCCTGGAGACGGGGGCCGACGATTATCTCCCCAAGCCCTTCGAGCGGCGGGAGCTCGTCGCGCGGGTGAAGGCGATCCTGAGGCGCGCAGGACCTGCCGCGCGCGGGGGAAGGCGCAGGGTCGGCGGCCTCTGCGTCGATCGCGACCGCCGCGCAGTCCTCGCCGCCGCCGCCGCGGTCCTGCCGTTGACGGCAGGCGAGTTCGAGCTGCTCGCATGCTTCGTCGATCGGCCGGGGCGGGTGCTGTCGCGCGACCAGTTGATCGACTGGACGCGCGGGCGCGGGGGCGCGGAGACGTTCGACCGCAACATCGACGTTCAGATGAGCCGCTTGCGCAAAAAGCTCGTCGAGGCCGGATTTCCGGAAGATGGGATCAAGACCGTGCGTAATGCGGGCTACGTCCTCACCCTGCCCGTCGAAACGACGCCGTGACGCTCCCTCGCGCGCGCTTATGGCGCATTCTCTTTTGGACAGCGCTCGTCGCCATCCTCATCGAGGTGCTCGGTCTGGCGTCGACCTTCAACGAGCTGCGCCGACGGCGCGCCGCCGACGCCGCGGCCCTCGCGCCGGATCAAATCGCGGCTGTCGTTCATCTCTGGCCGCGCCTCGACGCCGCGCAGCGCGAAGACGTGCTGCGGGCGATCTCATGGTCGGGGCTCAGCTATCGCGTCGCTTCGCAGGCGCCTGCCCCCGCGGTCGAGGATACGCGCGTGCGCGAGGTCGAAGCCGCCGTACGCAAGCGCCTCGGCGGCGCGCAGGGCGAGTCCGTCGTCGCGCTCATTCGGTCGCGACCGCGTGCGGGCGCGGAGCCGCGCCCGATCAGCTGGGCGCTTTCGACCGAGCCGTTGCGCGTTTACGTTCGCTTGACGAGCGATGAGTGGCTCGTCGCGGAAGCTCGCGGCGAGCTCGGCGCACGCTTCTTCGGATTGCCGACAGGCTTTTGGGCCGGCGTCCTCGGGCTTCTGCTCGCTGCGGGCGTGCTGCTGGCGATCTTGCGCGAGGGGCGCGCAATAGAGCGGATTGCGCGCTCGCTCGAGGCTTTCGCCAAAACCGGCGTGCCGCGGCCGCTCACGGTCGGCGGCTCTCCGGAGGTCGCAGGACTGGCCAGGCGCACGCTGCAAATGCAGCAGCAAGTCGCGACGCTCTTGAGCGAACGCACGACGATGCTGGGCGCCCTCGCGCACGATATAAAGACATACATCCAGCGCATGAAGCTGCGTCTCGAGCTGCTGGACGATCCCGCCCAAGTCGAGAAAGCCGCCCGCGACCTCGACGCGATGAACGGGCTCGTCGAGGACGCGCTGCTGATTGCTGTGCACGCCAATCCGCTGCGGGTCGAGGAGACCTTCGATCTCTTTGCGATCGTCGCGCATGAGGTCGAAGCGGCGCGCCTGGCGGGCGGCGCCGCAACGCTTTGCCGGGACAGCGCCGGGCCGTTTCTCGTCACCGGCGATCCTTCCTCGCTCTCGCGCGCGCTGTCGAACGTCATCGGCAACGCGCTGCGCTACGGCAATGAGGCGCGCGTGGCGGTGCGCGAAAAAGATCTGGAGGTCGAGGTGATCGTCGACGACGCGGGGCCCGGGATCCCCGCGGCGGAGCGCGACGCCGTTTTCGCCGCGTTCCACAGAGGCGAATCGTCGCGCAGCCGCAAGACGGGAGGTGCGGGATTGGGATTGACCATCGCGCTTGCCGTCGTCGAGCGGCATGGCGGCTCGATTGAGATCATGGACGCCCCCGGCGGAGGCGCGAGGGTCAGGCTCGGCTTGCCGATCTCGACCGGCGCTCGGTCCGCGCAGAAAATCTCTGGGCGCGGGTCTCCATGACCGACGCTCTCTCGATCGCGATCCTTATGGGCCTTCTCGTCCTATAGTGGTTTGGCCCTTGTCGGCACAGAAGCCATCCAGACCATTCTCCGCGACCTCGGATAATTTTCGCTGGCGGCAACGCGCAATAAGCCCGCGCCCGCGCGCTTTGAAGCCGCTTTGCCACGCAAGAGAATTCTGTCGCCGCCTTTTTCGTGACCTTCGCGCGTTTGTGGTGATTCTTGACCGCGATGGCGCGAAAGACGCAAAGAATTGCCGAAGCTTGATCGGTTCAGTTATTTCGCGATGCCGCCGAAGAATGTCCGACGTTCCCGGAAATTCGCTCAACTTGGACGTCCTCTCGCTGAACCCGTGCGAGCGTCACGCCTGAAGCCTCGAAATCGTGGTCTGCGACCGCCGCGTCATTTCGGCGATGAAGCGCAGTGCGACGACGAGTCGCAATATGCACATGCTACAAACAAAGAAAAATACGGAACAATTTTTTTTTGTGTGTTTTTTTTTGCGTCATCGTCCGCGCAGTCAAACAGCCGCGCAATCAGCCCCTTCGTGACAAGGTCGTCGCAACGACGCAATCGTCGCGCCCTTGACAAATTTGCAACATCCATCGCCGCTTGAACCGATAACATCGATGCGCCGCATTGTTGCGCGGACAAGCGCTCGATGATCCAATCGTTTTCGTCAGCATCCCTCCCCATGGAGCGCAACAATGATGAATGGCGAGACCTCAGAAAACCAGGAAGAGACGAACAATGCTGTGACCGCGACGGCGGACCAAGCAGCGCCGGCGCCAGAAGCTGCCGAGGAAGAAGCCTCGGCCGAAGCTGCGGAAGCCGTCGAGACGACCGAAGCCGTCGTGGAAGAAGCGCCAGCAGAAGCTGCGGAAGCCTCCGCCGAGACGACCGAAGCCGTCGCGGAAGAAGCCCCGGCCGAAGCTGCGGAAGCCTCCGCCGAGACGATCGAAGCCGTCGCGCAAGAAGCCCCGGCCGAAGCCGAGCAAGCCCCTGCTGAGACGATCGAAGCCGTCGCGCAAGAAGCCCCGGCCGAAGAAGTCATAGCGGAGCCGGTCACGTCGCTCGACGACGTCAAGCGTGCGATGCGGTTCGGCGAAGTGCTGGGTCACACGCTTGCGAGCCTGCACGCGACCCTTGCTAGGCGCGGCGTCGCGGGAGAACGAGCGAGCGAGCTGGCCAACAGGCTGACGGACAGCGTGATTCGTTCGATCTCGCACGTGCTCGAAGGCAGCGCCTGATCGTTCCCTCTCCGCCGCAATCGCCCCCAGAGGCCGCCTCCCTCGGTGCGGCCTCACATGGTCTCTCGAGCCGACGCCCCTGTCCCGAACGCCTGCACTTGGCGCTCGGCTATAAGTCTCCTGCCGAGTTCGAACGGCAAATGGACACGCCAGCACGCAATCGGATAAGCCAAAGGCGCCGCGTCACTCAATTGATCCGTGTCTCAGCCGAGGGATGCAGTCCCGACGTTTTAGCAAGAATAAAGTGCTCAGAGGCGGTCAGGAAAAAATTGCAGAACGACGACCGAATCGAGGACGCGGGGGACGCGTATCCGAAAGACGAAGGACTCGCCCAAGCGGGTAAGGCGCCGCGTTTGGACCGAGGAGGGGCGCGCCAAACTGTCGATGTTCACCGCGCCGTAAAGTTAGCGTTCCGCCGGCGCTTCCTCGATGGGCCGCAGCGGCCTTGCAACGCGGTTCTCATCCAAAAGCCGCGAGAACAGTCTGAGCCCGACCTCCTCGTTGCCGTTGGCGTGCAGGAGCACGATCGAGCCGGGGCGAGGCTCGAAGCCGAGCGCGACCCAGGCGTCCGCCCCTAGCGCGACGAGATGGCGCTCGCGTAGCTTCGCCATGAGGCCGTCGTCGGAGACGAGGCCGGGAAAGCGGAAAAACACCGATGGCGTCAGGCCGTCGATGATCATGAGCTTTTCGGTCTCGAATATCTCCCTGTCGATATCGACGCCTTGCGTCAGGAGGTAGGTCCGGTCATCCGGACGATTTCTGACGAAAGGGTGGCTGTAGGAATGATTGACCCAGGAGATCTTTAGCGCCCCGGAGGCGGCCTGGGCCTTGAGCCAGGCAAGGTCAGCCGCGTGATGCGCGAGCCATCGGCCCGAGACCGAGAGCGCGATCGGCGTTCCTGGCCCCTCCTTGGCGAAGCGTTCCAGAAAGTCGCGGTCGAGGGGGCGCCTGCTCGGACACAGGTCGGCGGTGACGAAAGCGCCCGCGTCGCTCGGGCTATGGGTCAGGCCGGCGTTTTCCAGCGCCTTCGCGACGGCCCCCTCGGGCGGCTTTTGCAGCGCGCGCAGAAAGCGCGTATCGATCTCCTTCTCGTCGGTCGTCTCAGCGCAGCGCCAGCAGGCCTCGCGCTCCAGGCTCGTTTTGAGCGACTGCGGATCGACCGCGAGCAGCAGCGTTTCATTTCCCGCGCTCATGCGCCGCATTGCGAGCTTTTTGGCGCCGGCGGCGTTCTCGCAGGCGAGAAAAACCGGGCGGTAGTTTGAAAGATTGGCGGGCGTGGCGGGGGAAGCGCATCTGGCCTCCTCCGCGCGCGCCGAAGCGCAGAGGGCGAGCGCGGCGAGAACGGGAGCGACACAGGAGAATTTTCGGGCGGTCATCATGACAAGCAGGCGCGCGGACGCGGACAGCTTCGCCTTTTATCTGGATGAGACGGGCGAGGCCACGGAAATCGCCGAGCTTCTCGGCGCCGAGGTCGCCCGGCGCTTCGGCCCGCGCCACGAGAGGCCGCTCTCTATCGTCATGCGCAGGGACGACTCTTTGGTCGCAGGGCTGAATGGCGTCTCGCACTGGCGCTGGCTCTATGTGCGGCATTTTTTTGTCGCCGAGGCTTGGCGTGGGCTGGGCCTGGGGCAAAAGCTCATGGCGCGCGCGGAACGGGCGGCGAGGGAGCGCGGCTGCGTCGGGATTTATCTCGACACGTTCGAGGAGGACGCAGAACGGTTCTACGAGAAGCTCGGCTTCGAGCGCTGCGGCGCGATCGAGAATTTTCCCGCGGGCGGCACGCGGCGCTACATGCGTAAGGTCTTGTAATTTTCTTCATGCGCTTTGTCTCCTCGTGGTGAACAACCACGAAGAAACAAAGCGCGCAAAGGGCTTCACAACGTTAGAATGGGGCGGCCGTCGCGATTTCTTGCGCCAAGGCGGGGGGGGCGCGCGCCGATTCGAAACGCCGCCAGGAAATCGCGCCGGGATCGCGGCGCGCCTGCTCGATGAGCACGGGCGCGGTGGCGTCGGAGGCGTCGCTCATGCGCGCGCTCACGCGCGCGATTCGCGCCTCCAGGCTCAGATCGAGCCAGACGCCGAAAAACGGAACCCCTGCCGCGCGCGCTTCGGCTTCGATCTCGGCACGGCACGGCGGCAGATCGAACACCGCATCCACAACGACGGGCCAGCCGAGCTTCGCCACGCGCATAGCCTCCGCGCGCATGGTTTTGTATACGCGCGCTGAGACCTCGGGCTCATAGGCTTGCGGCGGCAGCCGCTGCGTCGCCTCGACGCCAAAGAGCTTCTTGCGAATGCGATCGCTCGTGAGACTCCGCGCGCCGGGCGCGGCGCCGAGCAGGGGTGCGAGCGCCGCCGCGACGCTGGATTTGCCCGAGCCGCTGAAGCCGCCGATCGCGATTACCGCGCCAGCGCCTTCGCGCGCAAGCCGCCGCGCGAGCTCGAAATAGGCCTTCGCCTCGTCGTCCTTGCTCTGCGACGCCGCGACGTGCGCGCGGATGGCCGCGCGCAGGCTCATGAACAGCGGCAAAAGCGGCAGGCCGTCGGCCTCGTCGCGTCGATCGAGATAGCGGTTGAGGGCGAGATTGCTGAAGCCGCAGAGCCCGAGCCGCCACAGATCCATGAGCAGAAAGGCGAGATCGTACAGCACGTCGATCTCGGCGAGCTCGTCGGAGAACTCGATGCAGTCGAAGGGCGTCGGCTCGCCCTCGAACAGGCAGATGTTGCGCAGCAGAAGATCGCCGTGGCAGCGGCGGGTCTTGCCCTGCGCATGGCGCGCGTCGATGAGCTCACGGCGTTTTTCGGCGAGCCCTTGCAGCGTTTGGCAAAGCTCTGCGATCTCCTGCGCGGGCGCGGGCGGCGCGTCCTTGAGGCTGCGCTCCGTCAGCGCCAGCACACGGACCATTTCGAGGAAGCCGCCGCGAGCCGCGACGATTTCGGCCTCGTCGTGCAGCGTGGCGATCCGGCGCGCCAGCGCCTCGATCTGCGCCGCCGCGAGCCGCTCCTCTTGCGCCATGGTCTCAAGCAGCGCGTCGGAGTCGAAGCGGCGCATCTCGACGATCGCGTCGACGAGCTCGCCTTCGCCGTCGAGCGCAAGCCTCCCGTCCGGCTCGCGCGTGACGCGCCGCGCCCCGAGATAGAGCCTGGGCGCGGCCCGGCGGTTGAGCTCGGCCTCGCGCTGGCAGGCCTCGAGCCGCTTCCTAGGCGTCGAGAAGTCGAGATAGGCGAAGGAGACCGGACGCTTGAGCTTGAAGGCGCGCGTGCGGCCCAGCACGACGCGGGAAATGTGCGTCTCGGCGACCTCGCTGCCGCCGTCGAGCGAGGCGAGATAGGCCAGGATTTCCTGCTGCGGCCCGGCATCTAGCGACATGTTTCGTCTCCGCTTCGCTTCGCCTGTCGATCGCTTCGCGCGCCGACTTGACGCCCCGTGCAGTCTGGCACAAGGTTTCGCGCCCTTCATACGACGCCGCGGAATAACCGAATCGCAGTGGAATCGGCTGTCGGCAATGGGCTGACGGCGGTTAACCAGCGCTTTCGACCTTAGGTGTTGAGATTTGGCGCAATCGTTGCGCGGCGCCGCCATAGCTAATTGGAGCTTCGCCCTCATGACGCCGCGTTCCCTGCAGCTGGCGTTCGCGCCGCGCTATATCGCCCTCACCTTGAGCGTTGTGGGCCTCCTCGGCTTCGCGCTCGCTCCCCTGCTGAGCGCGCAAGCATGGTTCCTCGGCCTCGCCCTGCTTTGCGCTTGCCTCGTGCTGCTCGGCCTCCACGATCTCGTCCAGACCGAGCATTCCATCCTGCGCAACTATCCCATCTCCGCCCATCTGCGTTTCCTGCTGGAGCGGATTCGTCCGGAGCTGCGGCAGTATTTTTTCGAGGACGACAAGGACGGCCGTCCCTTCAGCCGCGACAAGCGCGCCATCGTCTATCAGCGCGCCAAGATGAACGTCGACAAGCGCCCCTTCGGAACGCAGAGCAACGTTTATGAAGAGGGCTTCGAATGGCTGCGCCACTCGCTGATGGCGCGGACGCTCACGGACTCGCATTTTCGCATTCGCATCGGCGGCAAGTACTGCGCCGCTCCTTACGAGAGCTCAATCCTGAACATTTCGGCGATGAGCTTCGGGGCGCTGAGCCGCAACGCGATCCTTGCCCTCAACGCCGGCGCCAGGAAAGGCGGCTTCGCCCACGACACGGGCGAAGGCGGCTTGTCCCCTTACCATCTTGAGAAGGGCGGCGACATCATCTGGGAGATCGGCTCGGGCTATTTTGGCTGCCGCACGAGGGAAGGCCGTTTTGACCCCGACCGTTTTGCCGCGCTCGCCACGAAGGATCAGGTCAAGATGATCGAGGTGAAGATGAGCCAGGGCGCGAAGCCCGGCCATGGCGGCGTGCTGCCCGCGGCCAAGGTCACCGCCGAGATCGCCCGCATCAGAGGCGTGCCTAGGGCCAAGGACTGCATCTCGCCCGCCGCGCATTCGGCTTTCTCGACGCCGATCGAGCTGCTGCGCTTCCTCGCGGAGCTGCGGAGGCTTTCGAACGGCAAGCCGGTAGGGTTCAAGCTCTGCGTCGGCCAGCCCTGGGAATTCCTCGCCATCTGCAAGGCGATGCTGGAGACGGGAGAGAAGCCGGACTTCATCGTCGTCGACGGCAAGGAGGGCGGCACGGGGTCGGCCCCGCTCGAATTCATGGATCACCTTGGGACGCCGATGCGCGACGGCCTCGTTTTCGTGCATCACGCGCTGATCGGCGCGGGACTGCGCGAGGGCGTCCGCATCGGGGTCTCCGGCAAGATCGTGACCGGCTTCGATATCGCCTTAGCGATGGCGCTTGGCGCCGACTGGTGCAACAGCGCGCGTGGCTTCATGTTCGCGCTCGGCTGCATTCAGTCGCTTTCCTGCCACACCGACCGATGCCCGACCGGCGTTGCGACTCAGGACCCGCTGCGCGGCCGCGCGCTCGACGTGCCGACGAAAGCGGAACGCGTCTACAGCTTCCATCTTGCGACGCTCAAGGTTTTGGCGGAGCTCGTCGCCGCCGCCGGGCTCGACCACCCGCAGGATTTTCGCCCCGAGCATTTCTGCCGGCGCCTGTCGCCGCATGCCGTCGCAAGCTTCGCCGAGCTTTACCCCGCTCCGGCGCCGGGGTCGTTTCTCTCCTTTGACATCGACCCGCGCTACGCGAGCGCCTGGCGGCTCGCCCGCCCGGACACGTTTCGCGCGGCGGCGGTTTAGCGCGGCAGGCGGTTGAACAGGCCGAGGCGGCTCGCGAGATAGGCGGCCACGCCGCTGATCGCGAGCAGAGGAATGAGAATCGCGAGCAGGCCGCTCAGGAACAGGAAGCCCAGCATCAGCATGAGGCCGATGGCGAGCGCGAGAAAGGCGCCGCCTAAGGGGCCGAGCTTGAGGATCTTCACGCTTCCGCGGCCCGAAGAATAGAAGACGCGTCCGAAGACTCGCTCTTCGCTCTCAGGCGGCAGGATCTCGACCTCGCCTCTCTCGAACTTGTCGGGTTGGTCAGTCACGGCGGTTCTCCTTTTGCCGCATGATATAGGCGCAGCGGGGGAAAAGCGCCAATTTGGCGCCGAAGGCGCCCGCTTCCCATTGCCAAGCGCAGCGTCTCTTGGCATATCGGGGGCATGCGGGTGTAGCTCAATGGTAGAGCAGCAGCCTTCCAAGCTGAATACGAGGGTTCGATTCCCTTCACCCGCTCCATCGCTCAAAAGCCTCGATGTCCCCAAGCGCCGGCGCGCTTGCGTTCGAACGCGATCCTTTGGGAACTCCACAAAACGTGCTTCCTGCAACAAGAAGTCAAACGATCCGTCTCGAGCTGTGCGAATGCTTCCGGCAAGCGACGAGCCGCCTCGACATTTCCGCGAGCTGCGCAGCGAGCAGGACAGCGGTGATCAAACGGGCGCCTCCGACGCCAGCCGTCGCGAAATACTGATGGAACGCAAGCAATCCCCACCCTGTTTGCTTTCTTTCCAGGGAAGGGCCCGGCGATGCGCCGCGCTGCTTCGTCGGCAGCAATGATGACGACGTCCTCGTCGGCGGGCGAAATTCTATCGCCGTGGCTACCGTTGAGCTGGACTCTGCCGGCGGCGCCGCTAGGCTCCGCGCCTCCGGTATCGCCGGCACAGGAGGATCGTCGCCATGGCTCCGCCGATCGAGACCGACGCGCGCAAACGCGCCGCCGCAGACTGGTTCAAGTCCCTCCAGAGGCAGATATTCGAAGCCTTCGAGGCGCTGGAGCAGGAAGCGCCGGGGCCGTTCTCGCCAGGCGCGGAGGCGCCGGGCCGTTTCGTCGCGACCGACTGGAGCCGCGACCAAGGGGGCGCGCCGGGCGGCGGCGGCGTCATGGGCATGCTGAAAGGCCGCGTGTTCGAGAAGGCCGGCGTCCATGTCTCGACGGTGTTTGGCCGCTTCCCGACTGAATTCGCTGCAGAAATCCCAGGCGCCGCCGAAGACCCGCGGTTCTTCGCCACAGGAATCTCGCTGATCGCCCACCCCTGGAACCCCAATGTTCCGGCTGTTCATATGAACACGCGCTTCGTCGTAACGCGGAAGGGCTGGTTCGGCGGCGGCGCGGATCTCACGCCCGTGCTCGAGAAGCGGCGCACGCAGGACGATCCCGACACGATCGATTTTCATGCGGCCTTTCGCGCGGCGTGCGAGGCGCACGCCAAGGTCGCGGACTATCCGCGCTTCAAGCAGTGGTGCGACGACTATTTCTTCTTGAAGCATCGCAACGAGCCGCGGGGCGTGGGCGGCGTGTTCTACGACTATCTGAACAGCGCCGGCGACGCCGAGAACTCCGCCTGGGACGAAGATTTCGCCTTCACCCGCGCGACCGGCGAGGCGTTCGTAACGATCTACCCCGCGCTGGTGCGCCGGAATTTTGGGACTCCCTGGTCCGTGGCCGACCGCGAGGAGCAGCTCGTGCAGCGCGGGCGCTACGTCGAGTTCAACCTGCTCTATGACCGCGGCACGATCTTCGGGCTCAGGACCGGCGGCAACGTCGAGTCGATCCTGTCGTCGCTGCCGCCGATGGTCAAATGGCCGTGACGGCTGAGGGGCAGCAGGCAGTCGGTAGTCGCACTTTTCGACTGCCTACTGGTCACTGCCCATGATCACTCCGCCGGTTGCGGCAGGGCGGCGGCGCGACGCGCGACGCCGAGGCGCAGGCGCCGGTCAGCCAGCGAGAAGGCGCCGCCGATCGCCATGGCCACGGCGCCGAGCCAGATTAACGTCACCAGCGGCTTGTGGTAGAGGCGCACGTCCACCCCGTTGTCGTGGAACTCGCCGAGCGACGCATAGACCTGGCCGAAGCCGAGCGTGACGATGCCCGCCTCCGCCCGCGAGGTTTTTCGCGCAGGATAGAACCTTTTGGCCGGCTCGATCCTGGCGACCGCGGCACCGCCCCGACGGATCTCGAGCTCGGCGATGGTCTCCTCGTAATTCGGGCCGGTCCGCGGCCCCGTGCTTTGAAGCAGCACGCCGTAGGGTCCGAGCGTGGCGTAGTCGCCGACGCGCATGGTCGTGACGTTCTCGACGCCCCAGCCAGTCGCGGCGAGGCCGAGCAGCGTCATCCCCATCCCGGCATGGGCGAAGGCCGTGCCGAAGGCCGAAAGCGGCAGGCCGAAGAACCGCCGCAGCGCGAGTCCAAGCGACGAGCCTCGTGCGAAAGCGCGCTGGCCGAGCTCGATGAGCGATCCGGCGATCAGATAGACTGCGATTGTAGCGGCGACGACGCTTAGATACGGGGCGCCGTAGAAAGCGCCATAGGCTCCCAGCGCCAGCACGCCGATGGCGAAGGCGGCGCGCAGGCGCGCAAGCGCGCCCAGAAGGTCGCCGCGCTTCCAGGAGAGCATCTGTCCGACGGGCATAAGCAAGGCGAGCGGCAGAGCGATCGGGATCAGCAGCAGATTGTAATAGGGCGGGCCAACGGAGATCTTGTCGCCGGTCAGCGCCTCGATCGCGATGGGCGAGAGCGTGCCGAAGACGACGACGGCGCAGCAGACGCTGAGCAGGAAATTATTGAGCACCAGCGCGCCCTCCCGCGAGATCGGCGCGAAGAGGCCGCCCACGGGCAGCGACCCCGCGCGCAGCGCGAAGAGCGCCAGCGCGCCGCCGATGAACAGGACGAGGATCGCGAGGATGAACACCCCGCGCGCCGGGTCGCTCGCGAAAGCGTGCACCGAGGTTAGGACGCCCGAGCGCACGAGGAAGGTGCCGAGCAGCGACAGCGAGAAGGCGAGGATCGAAAGAAAGATCGTCCAGATCTTAAGCGCCTCCCGCTTCTCCATCACGGCGGCGCTGTGAAGCAGCGCCGTGCCGGCGATCCAGGGCATGAGCGAGGCGTTCTCGACCGGATCCCAGAACCAGAAGCCGCCCCAGCCGAGCGTGTAATAGGCCCAGTAAGAGCCCATGGCGATGCCAAGGGTGAGCGAGATCCAGGCGATGAGCGTCCATGGCCGCACGAAGCGCGCGAAGATGGCATCGATCCGGCCGGAGATGAGCGCCGCCGCCGCGAAGGAATAGGTGATGGAGAGGCCGACATAGCCAAGATAAAGGAGCGGCGGATGGATCGCGAGGCCCGGATCCTGGAGGAGCGGATTGAGATCATTGCCCTCGGCCGGCGGCATGGCGAGGCGCGCGAAGGGATTTGATGTGAGAAGAATAAACAACAAAAACGCCGCCGCGATCCAAGATTGCACGGCGAGCACATTGGCACGCAGATCGTCCGGCATGGACTGCGAAAACAAAGCGACTAGGGCGGCAAAGAGTGAAAGGACGAGCACCCACAACAGCATCGAGCCTTCGTGATTGCCCCAAACGCCGGTGATTTTATAAATCAGAGGCTTTGCCGAATGCGAGTTCTCGACAACATTGACGAGGGAAAAGTCGGAATGCACATGCGCGAGCGTCAAGGCGAAATAGGCGTAAGCGACGAAGCCGAATCCCATGATTGCAACAGGCGGCGCGACACTCATGAGACGGCGGTCGCCGGTCAACGCGCCCCGCAAGGGCAGCACGGAGTTCACCAGTGCCAGGGCGAGGGCGAGAACGAGCGCGAAGTGACCGGTCTCGACAATCATGCGCGCTTTATTTCCGTGGTTGCGGCCTCATCACTCATCTAAGCACCATTAGTTCGTCTCCCGCCATACGCCTTGCTTTTTCAAGGCATCGGCAACATCGCGCGGCATATAACGCTCGTCATGCTTGGCAAGGACGCTGTCGGCATGAAATAGCTTGTCCTTGCCGAGCGCGCCTTCCGCGACTATCCCCTGCCCTTCTCGAAAGAGGTCGGGTAGCAGCCCGGTATAAGTCACTTCAACCTCTTGCTTTGTGTCAGTAACGGCAAAACGCACGGTACTTCCGCCCTCATGAACGAGCGAGCCTTGCTTGACGAGGCCGCCGATGCGCAATCTTTGACCTTCGAGCGGCATCTTTTGCGTAAGCTCGCTCGGGGCGTAGAAAAAAACGATATTATCACGCAACGCAAACAAAACGAGGCCGAGGGCGAGGCCAAGCGTTGCAAGCGCGGACGAGATCAGAGCGAGCCGGCGTTGTTTGCGGGTCATGTGAAGACTAGCTTTCCAAACCAAGCTCGCGTGCGAGCGCCTCGATCCGCGCGATGGCGCCGGCATCGCCGGCGAGGTTGCGTTTCGCCTCATCGAGAGCCAGCCGCGCCTTC
>DASPSI010000133.1:0-12875 GCA_035624015.1 Methylocystis sp. | reverse complement strand
GCTGCTTCGCGCGGGCGAGCGAGGGGGGAGACCATGAGCCTGATCAAGGAAATCGATTATGGCACGCCGGAGTCCAAATCGAACAACATGGTTACGCTGACGATTGACGGCCAAAGCGTCACCGTGCCCGAGGGCACGTCGATCATGCGCGCGGCGATGGAGATCGGGACGGAAATTCCCAAGCTCTGCGCCACCGACAGCATCAAGGCCTTTGGCTCGTGCCGCCTGTGTCTCATCGAGATCGAGGGACGCAACGGCACGCCGGCCTCCTGCACGACGCCCGTCGCTCCCGGCATTTCCGTGCACACGCAGACGCCGAAGCTCAAGGCGCTGCGCCGCGGCGTCATGGAGCTCTATATCTCCGACCATCCGCTCGATTGCTTGACTTGCGCGGCGAACGGCGACTGCGAGCTGCAGGACATGGCAGGCGCCGTGGGCCTGCGCGACGTGCGCTACGGATATGACGGCGCCAATCACGTCTTCGCCCGCAACGATGGCGCGGCGAATTTCAACTGGATGCCGAAGGACGAGTCGAACCCCTATTTCACTTACGATCCGGCCAAGTGCATCGTCTGCAACAGATGCGTGCGCGCCTGCGAGGAGGTGCAGGGCACCTTCGCGCTGACGATCTCGGGCCGCGGCTTCGGCTCGCGCGTCTCGCCCGGCATGTCGGAAGCCTTCATGGAGTCGGAATGCGTGTCCTGCGGCGCCTGCGTGCAGGCGTGCCCCACAGCGACGCTGACCGAAAATTCCGTGATCGCCGTCGGCCAGCCGGAGCATTCAGCGGTCACGACCTGCGCCTATTGCGGCGTGGGCTGCACCTTCAAGGCCGAGATGCGCGGCGAGGAGGTCGTGCGCATGGTCCCGTGGAAGGACGGCAAGGCCAACCACGGCCATAGCTGCGTCAAAGGCCGTTTCGCTTACGGCTATGCGCAACACAAGGATCGCATCCTCGAGCCGATGATCCGGGAATCGATCAATCAGCCGTGGCGCAAGGTCTCCTGGGAGGAGGCTATCGGTTTCGCCGCCCGGCGCTTCAAAGATATCCAGGCCAAATACGGCAAGAACTCTGTCGGCGTCATCACCTCGTCGCGTTGCACGAATGAGGAAAGCTTTCTGGTGCAGAAGCTGGCGCGTGCGGGCTTCGGCAACAACAATACCGACACTTGCGCGAGAGTTTGTCATTCGCCGACGGGCTACGGCCTCAATCAGGCCTTCGGCACCTCGGCAGGCACCCAAGACTTCGACTCGGTGGACGACGCCGACGTGATCCTCGCCATCGGCTGCAATCCGACGGACGCTCATCCTGTCTTCGGCTCGCGCATGAAGGCGCGGCTGCGCCAGGGCGCGAAGCTCATCGTCATCGATCCGCGCCGCATCGATCTCGTCAAGTCGCCGCACATCAAGGCGGACTATCATCTCGCTTTGCAGCCCGGCACCAATGTCGCGATCGTGACGGCGCTGGCGCATGTCATCGTGAAGGAAGGCCTGGTCAACGAGAAATTCGTGCGCGAGCGCTGCGACCTCGACGAGTATCAGGACTGGGCGGCCTTCGTTTCCGAGGAGCGCAACAGCCCCGAGGCGGTCGAGAAGCTCACGGGCGTGCCGGCGGAAGAAATTCGCGGCGCGGCGCGCCTTTACGCCACGGGCGGCAACGCCGCGATCTATTACGGCCTCGGCGTAACCGAGCACAGCCAGGGCTCGACGACGGTCATGGGCATCGCCAATCTCGCCTTGGCGACCGGCAATCTCGGGCGCCGCGGCGTCGGCGTGAACCCGCTGCGCGGCCAGAATAACGTGCAGGGCTCTTGCGACATGGGCTCGTTCCCGCATGAGCTGCCGGGCTATCGCCACGTGTCGAACGACGACGTGCGCAGCGAGTTCGAGGGCGAGTGGGGCGTCAAGCTCGATCCGGAGCCCGGCCTGCGCATCCCCAACATGTTCGACGCCGCCGTCGACGGCGCGTTCAAGGGCCTCTATGTCCAGGGCGAAGACATCCTGCAGTCCGATCCCGACACCAAGCACGTCTCCCGCGGCCTCGCGGCGATGGAGCTTGTCGTGGTGCAGGATCTCTATCTGGTCGAGACGGCGAACTACGCGCATGTCTTCCTGCCGGGCGCGACCTTCCTCGAAAAGGACGGCACCTTCACCAACGCCGAGCGCCGCATCCAGCGCGTGCGCAAGGTCATGAGCCCGAAGAACGGTTACGCCGATTGGGAGGTCACCCAGCTGCTCGCCAATGCGCTGGGGTGCAACTGGAGCTACAAGCATCCGAGCGAGATCATGGACGAGATCGCGCGGCTGACCCCCACCTTCGCCGGCGTGTCGTTCGAGCGGCTCGACGTTGACGGCTCGGTCCAATGGCCATGCAACGACCAGTATCCGCATGGCGTGCCGATCATGCACATCGACCGTTTTGCGCGAGGGAAAGGGAAATTCGTCGTCACCGAATATGTGCCGACGAGCGAGAAGACCGGGCCGCGCTTCCCGCTGCTGCTGACCACGGGCCGCATCCTCTCGCAGTACAACGTCGGCGCGCAGACCCGGCGCACAGAGAACAGCAGCTGGCATTCGGAGGACGTGCTGGAGATTCATCCGCACGACGCCGAGCTGCGGGGCATCAAGGACGGCGATTGGGTGCGCGTGCAAAGCCGCGCCGGCGAGGCGTCGCTCCATGCGGTGATCACGGATCGCGTGGCGCCGGGCGTGGTCTACACGACCTTCCACCATCCGCAGTCGCAGGCGAACGTCATCACGACCGACAATTCCGACTGGGCGACCAATTGCCCGGAATACAAGGTCACGGCGGTGCAGGTCTCGCCGACCAACGGCCCCTCGGAATGGCAGGAGCGGTATCAGGCGCTCTCCGATTCGAGCCGACGCATCGCCGCTCAGGTTCCGGCGGAGTGACCGAAGGCCTGCCCCCGCCGTCGGTCGAAGTCCGCTGTCTCGCCCGCCGCAACGACCATGTTGCGGCGAGCTCCCGCATCATCCCCGAGGAGACGCCGATCGCCTTCACTTATGGCGGCGCGACGCACGCCGTCATGATGGCGACGCCCTCGGATCTGGAGGATTTCGCGGTCGGCTTCGCGTTGACCGAGGGGCTCATCGAGGCGGGCGGGCCGGCGCTCGACGTCGAGGTCGTCGAGAGCGAGCTGGGGATCGAGCTGCGCAGCTGGCTGCCGGGCGAGCGCCAGCAACGCTACGCCGACCGGCGGCGCTCGATGGCGGGGCCCACAGGCTGCGGTCTCTGCGGCATTGAGAGCCTCGAGGAGGCTGTTCGCGACCCGCCTAAGCTTAATAGCGCCCTGCGCGTGAAGGCCGAGGCGCTGATCGACGCCATGGAGCGGATGCCGTCGCTGCAGAAGCTCAACCGGGAGACGCGCGCGGTGCACGGCGCGGCGTTTTGGAGCCCGCAAACGGGCGCGCTCATCGTTCGCGAGGATGTGGGGCGCCACAATGCCCTGGACAAGCTCGCCGGCGCGCTCGTGCGTCAGGGCCTCGCGGGGCGGGAGGGCGTCGTGCTCATGACGAGCCGGGTCTCCGTGGAGCTGGTGCAGAAGGCGGCGCGCATCGGGGCGCCGATCATCGCGGCGATCTCGGCGCCGACGGCGCTCGCCTTGCGCAATGCGGAAAGTTGCGGCATGACGCTCGTCGCGGTGGTGCGCGGGCGCGACTTCGAGATCTTCACCCATCCCGAGCGCATAGAGGAACAGGCTGCTTCACATGGCGTCGCATAGCACGGTCGACACACTGGTCAAGATGGCCAATCAGATTGCCGACTTTTTCGGCGCGCAGCGAAGCGCGGACCGCGCCGCCGGCGTCGTCGACCACATCACGAAGTTCTGGGACCCGCGAATGCGCGCCAACATCGTCAAGCACGTTGAGGCCGGCGGCGAGGGCTTGAGCCCGATCGCGCTGGAAGCGGTGAAGCGCATCGCCGAAGGCGCCAAGCACAAAAACACTGATCACGGCCGCCACCAGAGCGGCGAGCACGCCGACGGGTGATCCGGGCGCTCAGTCGACGACGGCGTCCGCGGGCATAGAGGCCAGCAGGCTCTCGAGCGAAGCGAGGTCGATCGGCTTGACGAGGTGATGATCGAAGCCGGCCTGCATGGTCTTGCAACGATCGTCGTCGCGTCCCCAGCCGCTCAGCGCCGCGAGAACCAGGCTCTTGCCTCGCGGCGCCAGGCGGATGCGGCGGGCCGTTTCGAAGCCGTCCATGCCCGGCATGCCAATGTCGAGAAAGACCAAATGCGGCAGAAATTCCGGCAGCGACGCGAGCGCTTCGGCGCCGCCGTAGGCGACGCGCGCCTCGACCCCGCAGCACCCGAGCAGCATGAGCAGACTGTCGGCCACGTCGCGATCGTCGTCCACGACCATCACGCGGAGCGATTGCGATGGCGCGGTCGAGCAGATGTCGTCCGCCGCGGAGGAATTTGACGCTGCGAGGGGGAGGCGCACGACGAATTCGGCTCCTTGTCCCTCCCCCTCGCTGAAAGCTTCGACGCCGCCGCCATGCAGATCGACGAGGCTGCGCACGATCGCGAGACCGACGCCGAGGCCGCCGCGCGCGCCGTTCGCGCGATGCGCCTGCGTGAACAGCTCGAAGACACCAGATAGCAGATTGGGCTCGATCCCAAAGCCCTCGTCGCGCACGCTGATCTTGGCCTCGTCGCCCGCCCGCTCCGCCCTGAGCAAAATGCTCCCGCCCGAAAGCGAATATTTCGTGGCGTTGTGGAGGAGGTTGGCGAAAACCTGCGCCAGCCGGACCGGATCGGCGTCGAGCACAATCGGGGCTGTCGGCAGCTCGACGGTCATTTGATGGCCCCTGGCCTCGATATGCGGCTGAACGGTCTCCACCGCCTGGCGCAGTATAGCGTCGAGCGGGACCCGCTCCTTCTGGAGCTCGATCTTGCCGCGATTGATGCGTGAGATGTCGATGAGATCGTCGACGAGCCGCACGAGATGATCGACCTGCCGCTCCATCATCGCGATGAGCGCGAGATCGTCCTGCGAGGAGGCGAGCTTCTTGCGCGCGACATAGAGGCCGTTGCGGATGGGCGCGAGCGGGTTTCTGAGCTCATGCGCGAGCATCGCGAGAAATTCCTCCTTGCGCCGGTCGGCTTCGCATAGCGCCGCTTCGGCGCGTTTGCGGAAGCTGATGTCGCGCGCGGAGAGCTGCAACGCCGGCTTTCCGCGCCATAGCGTCGGACCCGTGGCGACGCCCACGTCGATGAGGGAGCCGTCGCGCCGGCGCCATTGATAGTCTGTGATTGGATCGGCGCGGTTTTCCTCCAGCGCCAGCCGATATCTTTCGCGCACGAGGTCGTGATAGGGCTCCGCCGCGATGTCGAAAGGCGTGAGGGCGAGAAGCTCCTCGGCGTCGCGGGCGCCGAGAAGACGCACCGCCTCGGCGTTCGCATAGACGTAGCGCCCGTCGACGTTGACGAGTATGGCGTCCGGACTCATGTCCGTGAGCGTGCGAAATCGCGCTTCGCTTTCACGCAAGGCTTCCTCGGCGAACATGCGCTCAATGAGATCGGCGGCGTGGCGCGCGAGCAGGTCGAGCAGGCGCAACGCGTTGTCGCTCGGGCGCTGCGGCTCGCGATAGTGCGTCGAAAAAACGCCGACCAGCGCGCCCGAGCGGCTAATGAGCGGCGTCGATTGCACCGCGCGCACGCCGACGCTGCGCAAGGTCTCCAGCCCCGGTGTGTCGGCGAAGATCGCGCTATGCTCGATGTCCTCGCAAATGATCCGCGCGCCGCCCTCGAAAGCGGCGTGGCAGGCGCCACCGCGTTCGGCGGCGTTCCAAAAATCGACCCACCAGTCCGGAAAACCGCGCTGCGCCGCGATCGAGAGCTTGGACGAATCTCGATCGACGATTTGGATATTGCCGAAATCCGCGCCGCAGATGGCCATCGCCGCATCGACGATCTCCAGAAAGATCGGCTGCAGTTCGCCGTCGCGAACCTGGAGCGCGCCGAGTCTTTGCAGGCGGATCATCGCCTCGAGATCCACCGCGAGCTCATTTTCGCTCCGTTGCAGCGCGGCCTCGGCGGTTCTCATTTTCGTGATGTCGCGCGACACGGCGAGCACGCGCTCGACCTTTCCGCCTTTCCCGCGCAGGGGCTTGACGATCACGTCCCACCACATGGGCTTCCCCCGCCGCGTCGGGCAGAACCCGGTGAAACGCGCTGTGCAGCCCGCCTGCGCCGCGCCGAGCGCGGCCTCAACGCTCGCGCGCGAGGCCTCGGGCCACAGCGAGGGCCAATCCTTGCCGCAAGGTTCGGCCTCCTCGTCGAGCTCCATCAGACGTCGGCCGGTTTCATTGATCCTCAGCAGGCGCCCGCCAACGTCCAAGACCTCCACGATGTCGGGGCTGTCCTCGACGATGGCGCGCGTGAACTCCTCGCTCTCGCGCAAGGCGGCCTCGGCGCGCTTGCGCTCCGAAAGATCGACGACGACCGCGACGGCCCCGATGGTCTCGCCCTGCTCGCTCCTGACCGGCGCCGCCGAGACTTCCGCAAAAAAGCGGCGCCCGCCCGCCAGTTCAATCTCGAGTTCGGTCGGCTCGATGGCGCCCGCGCCCGCGGCCACGCGCTGCATCGGCAGATCGGCCGCCGAGAGCTCGACGCCGCCGGAGAAGAAGCGCAGCTTCCGACCGACCGCCGCAGACTCCTGAGCCGAGGCGGAGGCGTTGTCGCCGGCCTCCATTTCGTTCAGCTTCAGAAACGCGGGATTGCCGGTGATATTCGTGCAGCTGCGATCGTCGCTATAGGCGACGCCGACCGGAACCGCCGCCATCACGGACTCCAGGCGTCGCTGGGCTTCCCTGAGCTTTGCTTCCGCCGCCTTGCGCTCAGTGATGTCCTGCGCGAAGAGGATGAGGCCGCCGATCTCGCCGCTCTCGTCGCGCCAGGGCTGCGCCTCCCATTCCAGCCACTGCGCCGAGCCGTCGAGGCGCTCGAAACAATCTTCGCCCTGCCTGATCGTCTCTGCGGCGAGCGCCCGGCGATGGAGGTCCTTCCATCTCTCGGGGATTTCCGGAAACACCTCGTCATGCGAACGCCCGAGCACGCCGTCGTCGAGGCCGTGGTCGGAAAGCCAACGCCGGCTCGCCGCAAGGCAGCGCATGTCGCGATCGAACATTGCGACAGCGACGGGCGCATGTTTCAAAAATAGTCGAAACCGCGTGTTCGGCACGGGCTCATCTCACTCGCACGGGCGCCTCGTTCTCTGGCACGAACCTCGGTCGCGCACAATCGCGATCCACGGGCATTCTCGTAAAAGTGAGAAGGCGGCGAGGAATATCGGCGAACGATCCGTCTCATCCTAACTGTCGCCAGCAACGCAGCCAAGGCGATTAGGTACATATCCGAATTTCTCGCAAACGCGCTTTGTTGTATCCATTCGGCGCGGCGTGACTTTGGCGCTTCACAAATCGAGCGCAAGCCAAAATCCCCGTTCGAAGGGCTAATCCTTGCGAGGCGGCGCTTTTGCGCGCGCTTTTGACGGATCAAACGAGGGCTCCAGGATGACCGACTACTTCGACAGCCTCCAGCAATACGGACGTGATCGTTTCGAGGCCGCGACGGCCGCCTCGGCTTCGCTCGCCAAGGAATTCGGCAGCGTCGTCGAGGAATCGCAGAATTACTCGAAAAAGTCCTTCGAGGACGCGCAGACCTATTTCAAGAAGCTGCTCAGCGTGAAGACGGTCGACGAGGCGGTGAAGGCGCATACGAGCTTCCTCGATGCGGCGCGGCAGGATTTCATCGATCATGCCGGCAAATATGGCGACCTCTATTTCAATTTCGCGAGGACGCTGCTGAAGTCCGGGAACGGCGCCGGCGGCAAGATCGCCAATGAAGGCTTCGTGAAGTCGAAGTCGGCGTAGCGCGTTGGAGACGCGCTCGGCCCCGCGCCAGCGGAGGGAGAAAAGCGCCGGGCGCGTCTCCAGCGACATGAGCCCGACGCGACAGCGACGGAGAGGCTGTCCGATGTCGGTCGTGCGCTTTTTGGGAGAAAGGCCGAAGAGGGCCAGCCGCCCTGCGATGTCCGCCGCCGACGCGCGCTGGCAATTGCGCATGTCCGGCGCAGTGGCGATGTTGTGGGTTGCGGCGCTGGGGCTTTGGGTGGTTTTCTGCGCCTTCGATCCTTTCGAGTGGAACGCCGAGCGGCATGACCCGCGTCTCGGCGCCGCCCAAAAGCTCCTTCTCCGCCATTAAGCCGGAGGCGATCCGCCGCCGCCACACGCTGCCAAAGCGCTCGCGAGATGCTATGCCCTTGAAGCATGAGCGAGGACGGGGGCGGGGCGAAAATTGTCGAGGTTCTGGCGCCCGTCGCGGTGGACCAGACATACAGCTATCTCGCGCCGCCGGCTCTCGCGCTTGCGCCGGGCGATCATGTCAAAATTCCGCTCGGAAGCCGCGAGGCCTATGGCGTCGTGTGGGAGACGCGCGATCTCGCGGGCGGGGCGAGCAATCTCAAGAGCGTCGCCGCCCGCTACGACCGTCCGCCGCTCTCCAAAAACCTGCGCGACTTTCTCGACTGGCTTGCGCGCTGGACGCTTGCGCCGCGCGGCATGGCGCTGCGGCTTTCGACGCGCAGCGGAGAGGACGCAGGGCTAGAGGCGCCCCGCCTGCTCTATCGCGCGACCGGGACGCCGCCGCGCCGCGCGACGCCAACGCGCCTGCGCGTGCTCGAGGCCGCGGAGGGCGGGCTCGCCTTCGCCAAGAGGGCGCTCGCTGAAGCTGCGGGCTGCTCGGCCTCGGTGATCGACGCGCTGGTCGACGAAGGCGCCCTGGAGGCGGTTTGCGCGCCGCCGACGCCGGTTTCCGAGCCGCTCGATCCGGCTTTCGCGCAACAAAAGCTCGAGCCCGCGCAGCGCGCGGCGGCCGACGCCCTGCGCGAAGCCGTCGAAGCCCGCGGCTACAAGCCTTTTCTGCTCGATGGCGTCACCGGCTCCGGCAAGACCGAGGTCTATTTCGAGGCGATCGCGGCGGCGCTCGCGCGCGGCGGCCAGGCGCTCGTGCTGATGCCGGAGATCGCGCTGACGGCGCAGTTCCTGGAGCGCTTCGCCGCGCGCTTCGGCGCGCGTCCCGCGGAGTGGCACTCGGGCGTCTCCGAAAAGAAGCGCGCGCGCATCTGGCGCGGAACGGCCACGGGAGAGGTCAAGGTCGTCGTCGGCGCGCGCTCGGCGCTGTTCCTGCCCTTCTGCGCCCTGGCGCTGATCGTCGTCGACGAGGAGCATGAAGCCGCTTACAAGCAGGAGGATGGCGTCTGCTATCACGCGCGCGACATGGCTGTCGTGCGCGCGCATATCGAAAGCGCGGCGGTGGTGCTGGCGTCGGCGACGCCCTCGTTGGAGACGCGCGTCAACGCGCTCTCGGGCCGCTATGCGCATCTGCGCCTTTCCGCGCGCGCCGGCGCGCGCAGCCTGCCCTCGATCGAGGCGATCGACATGCGCGCCGCCGGCGCGCCGAAGCATCGCTGGATCGCGCCGCGCCTCGCCGCAAACGTCGCCGAGACCATCGCGCGCGGCGAGCAGGCGCTGCTGTTCCTGAACCGGCGCGGCTACGCGCCGCTGACGCTCTGCCGCAACTGCGGCCACCGGTTCCGCTGCGAGAATTGCGACGCCTGGCTCGTCGAGCACCGCTTCCGCCGCGCGCTGGTCTGCCACCACTGCGGCCACATGGAGCGCCGCCCCGAGAGTTGCCCCGAATGCGAGGCCGAGGACACGCTCGCGCCCTGCGGCCCTGGCGTCGAGCGCCTGGCCGAAGAGGCCGCGGAGCTGTTCCAGGGCGCGCGAATTTTGGTGCTGTCGTCGGATTTCCCGGGCGGGACCGAGCGACTGCGGCGGGAGCTGGACGCCATCTCGAAGGGCGAGTTCGATCTCGTGATCGGCACGCAGCTCGTGGCCAAGGGGCACAATTTTCCGTATCTGACGCTCGTTGGCGTCATCGACGCGGATTTGGGACTGGGGAGCGGCGACCCGCGCGCGGCGGAGCGCACCTTTCAGCTCTTGGCGCAGGTGACGGGGCGCGCCGGGCGCGGCGACCAGCCGGGCCGCGCGCTGATCCAGACCTATCAGCCGGAGCACCCGGTGATCCGCGCGCTGCTCTCGGGCGACGCCGAGCGCTTCTACGAGCAGGAGACGCATCTGCGCGAACGCGCCGGCCTGCCGCCTTTCGGACGTCTCGCGGGGCTGATCGTCTCGGCGAAGGACGCGGCCTCCGCCGAAGCCCACGCGCGGGCGCTGGCGCGCGCGGCGCATGGGCTGCCGGCGACGGAGCGCTATAAGGTCGCGGCGCTCGGCGGCCTGCCGGAGGAGGGGGAGATTTTGGTGCTCGGCCCGGCGGAGGCGCCGATCGCGCTGCTGCGGGGGCGATTCCGGTTCCGCCTGCTGGTGAAGGCGCCGAGGAAGGCCGATTTGCAGGGGTTTCTGCGCGATCTGCTGGCGGCGGGGCCGCCGGAGCGGGGCGGGGTGCGGGTGCAGGTGGATGTCGACCCGCAGAGTTTTTTGTGAGACTCGGCCTCTCGTTGAGCGCGTCAGAAACGTTTTCCCAAAAAAGTTGCTTTCATATCCAATGAGGATAAGATAATAAAATGGGCATGGAGGCCGAGCTTGAGCTGCTGCTGTCTCTAGACGGCGCAAGCTTCGAGGCGGCCGAGGGTTATGTCGTCGAATTGATGGCTCGCCGCACAGACCAGACGCCGCAGCGTCCACATGGGCTCAGCTACGCGCTTGTATTTCGGCCCAAGGATGGCGAGCCGCTGGTGCGTTTCGATAACGCCCACGCAGTTGAACGTCGGGGCGGAAAGTTCGTCAAAGCGCCAGCCGCGCACGATCATTGGCACAGAACCGTAAATGATCCCGGACGGCCTTACGCTTTCAGGACAACCGCGCAATTGCTCGAAGATTTCTGGCGCGAGGTGAAGCGAGCAATGGACGAGAGGGGGATACCCAATGACCTATAAGACCGGAACTATCGGCGCCTTTATGAAGTGGACGAAGCGCGTTGTCGCCGATACCGACGCGGCCAAGGACACGCCCAAGCGTTGGTTCGACAGCGACGCGACGGCGGCGCGCGCGCTCGGCGGCGCGACTTCGCCCGAAGCCATGGTGAAGCTGCTCTCCGAGCAAAACCTGCAATTGCTGCGACTGATCGCGAGCAAAAGGCCCAGCTCGTTGCATGAGCTGGCGACGCTTTCGCATCGCCAGGAATCCAACCTCTCGCGCACGCTGCGCAAGCTGCGCGAGGCGGGAATTGTGGATTTCGAGAAAGGCCCAGGGCGCACGCGCGCTCCCCGCCTGACGGCGCGGCGCGTCACGCTCGACCTCGATCTCGAAGGGCCAAGCAGCGTCGTATCCGTCGAGCGTCGGCCTACGGTGGCGTAAGGCCGCTTCGCCTCGCGCGGACCATCCATCCTTGACATTCCCCCCGCCACACCGCAATTCTGGCGAACAAATCGTTCGGCATATCGAACAGGCAGGAAAACATTGGCCTTCATCTCGCCGCCGCCGCTCGCCGAGACCAAGCTTCCGGACGCGAACGGCGCCGGCGTCCCGCATCGCGCCGTCTGCTTCGGCCCCGACAAGCCGCTCGTCACCGACGGCGGCCGCGTCATCGCGCCGCTCACTATCTCCTATGAGACCTATGGCGAGCTCAACGCCGCACGCAGCAACGCCATCCTGCTCTGCCACGCGCTGACCGGGGACCAATACGCCGCCGGCGTCCATCCGGTCACCAAGAAGCCCGGCTGGTGGGACGTGCTCGTCGGCGCCGGCAGGCCCTTCGACACCGACCGCTTCTTCGTCATCTGCACCAATGTCGTCGGCGGCTGCATGGGCTCGACCGGCCCCGCCTCGATCAATCCCGCCACAGGCCGCGCCTATGGCCTCGACTTTCCCGTCGTGACCATCCGCGACATGGTCCGCGCGCAGGCGATGCTGATCGACCATTTCGGCATCGACACGCTGTTCTGCGTCGCCGGCGGCTCGATGGGCGGCATGCAAGCGCTGCAGTGGGCCGCAAGCTTCCCCGAGCGCGTGTTCACGACCATGTCGATCGCCGCCGCGCACCGGCACTCCTCGCAGAACATCGCCTTCAACGAGGTCGGGCGCCAGGCGGTCATGGCCGATCCCGACTGGCGCGGCGGGCGCTATCTGGATCAGGGCGTGCGGCCCGAGAAAGGCCTCGCCGTCGCCCGCATGGCGGCGCACATCACCTATCTCTCGGAACAGGCGCTGACGCGCAAGTTCGGACGCAAGCTCCAGGAGCGCGCCGCGCCGACCTTCTCCTTCGACGCCGACTTCCAGATCGAGAGCTATCTTCGCTATCAAGGCGTCTCCTTCGTCGAAAGGTTCGACGCCAACTCTTACCTCTTCGTCACGCGCGCCTGCGACTACTTCGATCTCGCCGCCGACTACGACGGGTCGCTCGCCAAGGCCTTCCAGGGCTCGAAGACGCGCTTCTGCGTCGTCTCCTTCACCTCCGACTGGCTCTATCCGACCTCGGCGTCGCGAGCGATCGTGCATGCGCTGAACGCCGCCGGCGCCTCGGTCTCGTTCGTCGAGATCGAGAGCGACAAGGGCCACGACGCCTTCCTGCTCTACGAACCCGACTTCTTCGCGACGATGCGCGGCTTCCTCGCCTCTGCCGCCAAGGCGCGCGGCCTTCCGGAGGCCATAGCGAACCCAACGCGACCTTCATCGTGAACTCTTCGTGTTCTTCGTGTCTTCGTGGTGATTTTCGCCACAAAGACACGAGGAGCACGAAGTCGTTCACCACGACCTGCAAAGCAAAAGCCAGCGTGACGAAAGAATTCACTTTTGCGCCCGAGCGTTTCGACCTCTCCGTTGTCGCGGACAT
>DASPSI010000110.1:0-6933 GCA_035624015.1 Methylocystis sp. | reverse complement strand
CGCGCCTTGGCGGCGATCGCCTCGCGATAGCTATAGACGACGTCGCAAACCATTCTCTCGAGCGAGAAGTTCTCGGCGACATAGCTTGCGAGCTCGTCGGCCTTCCGCGCCGCGCGTTCGGGGTTTTCGTCGAGCGCCGCGGCGATGGCGCCGGCGAGAATCTGAGGATCGTCGCTGGGGATGAGCCGATCGGCGAAGGGGCCGAAGATTTCCGGCACGCCGCCGACGGCGGTCGCGACCAACGGCATGCGCGCGGCCGCGGCTTCGAGGACGACATAGGGCAGGGATTCGAGGCGGCTCGGCGAGATGAGAACCCGCCCCTGCGCATAGGCGTCGCGCGCGGCCATCGGCGCCTTGACGACGAGCTGATCGTGGACGCCGAGCCGCTTCGCGCGCTGGAGCAGAAGCGCCTTTTCGGGGCCGTCGCCGATGAGGGCGAGCTTCGGGCGCCGGCTCGCTCGCGCAAGGAGCGCCAGCGAGTCGAGCAGCGTGTCGAGTCCTTTCACCGAGCGGAACTCGCCGAGATAAAGCAGATCGGCGGCGTCGGCGTTGGCCGTCACCGGCGTGAGCTCGCTGCGCGCAAGGCCGTTGCGCACGATCTTTTCGAGATGTCGCGCAGGCCCGACCTCCATGTGGAAGCGGTCGGCGATGAAGCCGCTCTCGAACAACAGCAGATCGGTGCGGAATGCTAACAACGCTTCGACGCGCATGAAGGCGGCGTGACTCGCGGCGCCCGGGAGATAATTGAGGCTGCCCCCATGCGGCGTGTAGCAGCGCACGCCGTCGACGCGCCCGAAGGGCGTCCCGGCAAGGCGCGCAAACAGCCCGCCCTTCGAGCCATGGCCGTGCACGACGTCCGGATTGACGATCGCGAGCCGGCGCGAGATCGCAATCAGCACAGAGATGTCGGAGGGGCTCGGCGCGCGCTGGATCGGCAGGCGCAAGAGGCCGAGCGCGAGCTTCGGCTCAAGCTCGGCGAGCAGGGCCTCGCCGCGCGCCCCGCCCGTGAGGCTGTCGGCGATCAGACCGACTTGATGGCCGAGCGCGGCCTGCTCGCGCGCGAGGTCGAGCACATGGCGGAACAGCCCCCCGACGGGCGCGCGCAGCACATGCACGATGCGCAGGGGAGGGGCGGCGGGATCGTCGTGAAGGCTCGTCCGATGCGGCTGGAAATCGCGCTCGCGCGTCGCATTGCCGAGCTGGGGCGGTTGCGTGTGAGAAAGCCCGGGACAGGCAAAAGCTTCGTACATGCTAAGCTTCTCTTGCGATGTTCGTCTGCGGCGCGCTGGGACGCTTCTGAAAGGGCAACTTGCGCTGATCATCCTATCCATTCGATTTAACCGCGCCGGCGAATGACGAGTTAACCTTAAACGGTCCGAACCGATGGGGCTCGGAAAGACGGACGCCGCTTGCGCAGCGGCGCGGCGTTAGAGAGCCGCGCCGAGCGAAGACCGCCTGGCTCAACTGGACCCCTTCTGGCGAAGTCCGCGAATTTTTTCGCCCGTGATCGGCGCCGGCCCCGCCGCGGCGTGTTACGCGAAATGGCGCAGCGCGATTTTTTCATGCGCGGACCCGTCCATGACGCCGAGGCGGCGTGGGTCTCCCGTTCATTTCGCAAGCATCTTCTGCATAGCGCAAGCCTCTGATTTTCATGTGGCTTTGATCGGTAAATGGCACGGTTTTTTATCGCTAATTGGCATTCATTGGACCGCCTTTTCCGGTTTACATTTCAGTGAGTGGCGTGGCGAGTAACAAGAAATGGCTTCAGACCCTTGGGGTAGAGTTCAATTCCGCCATCAAGATCAAGTTTGTTAATGTCGTACCAGCGAGCGACACATGGAGTGCCGTTATCCTCATGGTATACGATGCGCTCCTGCCCTTCGAATGCACCTATAGGAAATGCAACGTCAAACATAAAAAGTACTTCGTGACCATCAACGCCGTCGTGTATGTATATGTTTTCCATCACTACGGGCGTACCTAGAATTACAACCTCGACTCCAAGTTCTTCCTTGAATTCTCTAAGCACCGCGTCCTTCGCTGACTCGCGGAACCTGACGCCGCCTCCCAGTGGGCGTACCCCTTTAACTCGCCCGTCGCTATTACAGACTTCGAACGCTAGTAAGCGGTCGTCACGCCAATGCAGCCCCAGCGCCTTAACGACAATTTTGGAAGCTGGTCGCCAAGTGTCCATGTGTCATGCTCCTTATTTGGCGCGGTTGAGCGTACGATAGACAGTCGGACGAGAGATGGAAAAGACCTCCGCCAAGTCGCTGATGGAGTAGTTGCCGGTGTCGTGCATGCGTCGCATCTCGTTTTGCTGCTTGTCGGAGAGCTTAGGCTGCTTGCCGCGCAGTTTCCCCTTGGCGCGCGCGACAGCCATGCCCTCACGGGTGCGCATGCGGATCAAGTCGGCTTCAAACTCGGCGAAGGTGGCAAGGATGTTGAAGAACATCTTGCCCATGGGATCGGCGGGGTCATAGACGCTCGGCCCCAAGGCCAGCTTGACGCCCCGCTTGACTAATTCGTCAGCAATCGCGCGCGCGTCCGGCACAGAGCGCGCCAAACGATCCAGCTTCGGCACGACAAGGGTATCGCCTGAGCGAACAGCGGCGAGCGCCTGATCGAGGCCGGGCCGCGAGCGGTTCGTCCCTGTCAGCCCATGATCGGTGTAAACGCGCTCAGCTGGAACGCCGAGCTTTTCCAGCGCCGCCTTTTGCGCGGCGAGGTCTTGTTTGTCGGTCGAGCAGCGGGCGTAGCCGATTGTGATGGTCGTCATAGTTTTTTGTAACGATAAAGGTACCTCTTTTGAGAGAATCATCGTACCATCTCATTGAGACAATGCCAGCCCCGAGTTTAGCGGGGTATGGCGTCAGGGCCGGACTGTCCGTTGAGCGATCCCCTTGCGGACAGATTTTCGACCAACCGCCCCGCGTGAAAGGACGAAGCGATGAGCGAGTTCACGCCCCCGCCATCCCTCGCTTGCCTGTCCGGGCGACAGCGTAAGGACGCCATGGCGCGGCTTGCGGTCTTGCGGCCTCACCTCGAGCAACAGGTTCCGCTCGCCCGCGCGGCGCGTCAAGCGACGTGTTCGAGATAGTCCTCAACGCGCTCGGGATGCTTCATAGCGGCTCGGCCTGTTCCAAAACGCGATCCCTGAATTTCGCAGACAAAAACCCCGGCGTCAGAACCGACACGCGAACGCCAAGCAACTCTTCGGCGGGATGTTCCAGCCTTGCGAGAGTGAAGAGGGTTGTCGTCTCCGTCGCATCGACGAGCAAATCAAGATCGCTTTCATCCGTGTCGGTACCGCTAAGGACTGACCCGAAGACGCGCGGACGCGCGAGGCCGTGGCGGCTTACAAGCTGGCGCAACTCGACGCGGTGCGCCTCAAGGGCTTCGGATGGTTTCATTGAAAAATAATAACATAAACAGGGTGCAAAACATATAGCCAAGCTAACGCCATGACAGCAACGGAAAATGACGGTCAAACGTAACGGCGACAATAGTAAAATCAGCACGAAACGCCCGTCATTGGCTGAATTCTCGCGTTATGCAAAAGTCTTGATTTTTGCAAAGACGCCGCGCGGCAAGAGAAGGGGCGGGAAGCTCAAGGCTTCGGCGTAGCCCCCGGAGCGCGCGGCGTGTGGCCGTTCGCGGGAAGGAGCCTAGTTACGCACTCCCCAAACCGGCGCGCCGTCTTGAGCGCCGCGCGAGCGCTCTCGGCGCTCACCTTCGAACCGGGGCCGGTTTCGTAATCCGCGATAGCTTTAAGATCGTAGGCGCGGCCAAGGAACGCCCGTAGCTCTCCGTCAACGCGAGGGTCGGTCTTCGTCAGCCGGAGAAATTCGGCGCGCACACCTTTATGGGTCTTAAACACGCGGTTGTGCGTCTCGAAAAGAAGAGCTTGCGCCGCATGGAAGCCCGCAAGATAGGCGGCGCGGCCCGCTTCGTCGGACCAATGATGCGCGTCCAACAACTCCTGCGCCTTCGTAAGAAACTCGTGCGACTTACGAAAAAAGAGGGCCGTCTCCGGCTTCACAGGTCAACGCCTTCCCTCCGGATTTCATGCATCAGCGGCGTGCGGTCATTATAGGAACCGGCGCGGTAGGGCATAGCGTGAATCAACTCGCCGGTGTCCTCCAGAATAGCCGTGCTAAGATCCGCAAGCCGGTATGCCTCCGCGATACGGTCGGGCATGTCGCCGCGCAAAAACACCGCAACGTCGTAATCGGAATCGGGCTGCGCGTCGCCGCGCGCGCGCGAGCCGAACAACACCACGCGCTCCACCCGCTCGCCGTAGATTTCATTCACGGCGGCGCGGAAGCGCTTGAGAATTGGGGCGTCGGGTGCTTTCGTAGCCATTTGACTTTTATAGCATATCTCGCCGCAAGGCTCCACTTTCCCAAAAGTCTTGATTTGTGCGTGGCGCCTTCCCAGCGCGACGGGCCGAGCCGCGTCCCGTCACCCCGGCAGCGGCGCGTCCGGCACGCTGCGTGGGCCCGGCGCCGCGTCCATCGCATCCGCCGGGGGCTTGGCCTCCGCCTCGTCCTCGACCTCCGCCGCCGGGCGCTTCTTGCCGGCCTCCACGACGTCGCGCTCGGGCCGCGGCAGCACCGGGCCTTCAGGGTAGACGAAGCCGAGCTTCTTCTCGCCCTTCTCGCCGGCGACCACCACGACATGCACGGCGCCGCCGTTCTTTAAGCGCCCGAACAGCACCTCGTCAGCGAGCGGGGTCTTGATGTGGGTGTGGATGACGCGCGCCATCGGCCGCGCGCCCATCGACTCGTCATAGCCGCGCTCGACGAGCCAGTCGCGCGCCTCCTCGGAGAGGTCAATCGTGATGTTGCGGTCGGCGAGCTGCGCCTCGAGCTGCATGATGAACTTGTCGACCACGCGGCCGATGACCGACGGCGGCAGATGCGCGAAGGACACCACCGCATCGAGCCGATTGCGAAACTCGGGCGCGAACAGGCGGTTGATCGCCTCGCTGTCGTCGCGGTCCTTCTTCGAGGCGGTGAAGCCCACGGGCGCCTTCTGGAGATCGACCGCGCCGGCGTTGGTGGTCAGGATCAGGATCACATTGCGGAAGTCGATCGTCTTGCCGTTGTGGTCCGTGAGCTTGCCGTGGTCCATGACCTGCAGCAGGATGTTGAAGAGATCGGGATGCGCCTTCTCGATCTCGTCGAGCAGCAGCACGCAGTGCGGATGCTGGTCGACCGCATCGGTCAGCAGCCCGCCCTGGTCGAAGCCGACATAGCCGGGGGGCGCGCCGATGAGCCGGCTCACGGTGTGGCGCTCCATATATTCCGACATGTCGAAGCGCACGAGCTCGATGCCGAGCGAGGTCGCGAGCTGCCGCGCGGCCTCGGTCTTGCCGACGCCGGTCGGGCCGGAGAAGAGATAGCAGCCGATCGGCTTCTCGGGATCGCGCAGGCCCGCGCGCGCGAGCTTGATCGCCGAAGAGAGCGCCGCGACGGCCTTGTCCTGTCCGTAGACCACGCGCTTCAGGGTTTCTTCGAGATGGGCGAGCACCTCGGCGTCGTCTTTGGAGACGCTCTTTGGCGGGATGCGCGCCATGGTCGCGATCGTCGCCTCGACCTCCTTGAGCCCGATCAGCTTCTTGCGCTTGGCGTCGGGCAGCAGCATCTGCGCGGCGCCGCTCTCGTCGATCACGTCGATCGCTTTGTCTGGAAGCTTGCGGTCATGGATGTAGCGCGCGGAAAGCTCGACCGCCGCCTTGACCGCCTCGGCCGTGTAGCGCAGCTTGTGGAAGTCTTCGAAATAGGGCTTGAGCCCCTTGAGGATCTCGATTGCGTCGGGGATCGACGGCTCGTTTACGTCGATCTTCTGGAAACGCCGCACGAGCGCGCGGTCCTTCTCGAAATACTGCCGGTATTCCTTGTAGGTCGTCGAGCCGATGCAGCGCAGCGCGCCATGAGACAGCGCCGGCTTCAAGAGGTTCGAGGCGTCCATCGCCCCGCCCGAGGTCGCCCCGGCGCCGATGACGGTGTGGATCTCATCGATGAACAGGATCGCGTTCTTGTGCTGCTCGATCTCTTTGATGACCTGCTTGAGCCGCTCCTCGAAATCGCCGCGATAGCGCGTGCCGGCGAGCAGGGCGCCCATGTCGAGGGCAAAAATTGTCGCGCCGGCGAGCGCGTCCGGCGCTTCGCCCTGCACGATCTTGCGCGCCAAGCCTTCGGCGATCGCGGTCTTGCCGACGCCCGGGTCGCCGACGAGCAGCGGATTGTTCTTTTGGCGTCGGCACAGCACCTGGATCGTGCGCGCGACCTCGGCCTCCCGGCCGATCAGCGGATCGATGCCCTGATCGCGCGCCTTCCTGTTGAGGTTGACGCAATAGGCCTCCAACGCGCCCTCTTTCTTGCGGCTGTCGCCGTCGCGTCCGTCGCGGCTTTCGGAACGATCCGATTCCTCTTCGGCTCCGCGCGGGGTGCGCGAGGCGTCGGAGAGTCCCGGCCGCTTGGCGATGCCATGACTTATGTAGTTCACCGCGTCGTAGCGGCTCATGTCCTGCTCTTGCAGAAAATAGACGGCATAGCTCTCGCGCTCGGCGAAGAGCGCCACGAGCACGTTGGCGCCGCTCACGTCCTCGCGTCCCGAGGACTGCACGCTGATGATCGCCCGCTGCACGACGCGCTGGAACCCGGCGGTCGGCTTGCATTCGTCGGAGTCGTCGTTGATGAGATTGCCGAGCTCCCGCTCGATGCAATCGCGCAGATTTTTGGCGAGCAGCTCGAGGTCGACCGCGCAAGCCCGCAAGACCGCCGCGGCGTCGGGATCCTCGATGAGGCTGAGCAGCAGGTGCTCGAGCGTCGCATACTCGTGATGGCGCTCGCGCGCCGAGCCCATGGCCCTGTCGAGAGTCTGCTTGAGGTTGCGCGAGAAGGCGGCCATGAGCGGTTCCCTACT
>DASPSI010000102.1:0-41601 GCA_035624015.1 Methylocystis sp. | reverse complement strand
GTGTCGAGGTCGCGCGCCCAGATGGTCATGGACCAGCGGTTGTCGCCCGGACGCTGCTTCGGGTTCCAGGTCGAGGGGTTGCCCGAGCCGTAGTAGACGAGGTTCAGCTCCGGATCGTAGCTGTACCAGCCCCAGGTGGTGCCGCCGCCCGTCTTCCACTGCTCGCCTTCCCAGGTGTTGATCCCTGAGTCCTTGCCGACCGGCTTGCCGAGATGCGTGGTCTTCTCGGGGTCGATCAGCGTGTCTGAGTCGGGGCCCATCGAATAGCCGCGCCAGACGAGGCTGCCGTCCTTGACGCTATAAGCGGTCAGGTAGCCGCGCACGCCGAACTCGCCGCCGGCGATGCCGACGATGACCTTGTCCTTGAAGACATGCGGAGCGGCGGTCGAGGTCGCGCCCTTGGACGGATCGCCGTTCTGAACGGACCACACCTTCTGGCCGGTCTTGGCGTCGATCGCGACGAGAGTCGTGTCGGCCTGAGCGAGGAAGATCTTGCCGTCGGCATAGGCGAGGCCGCGGTTGACCGTGTCGCAGCACATGACCGGCACGACGCTCGGATCCTGCTTCGGCTCGTATTTCCAGAGAATCTTGCCCTCGTTGTTGAGGTCGAGCGCGTAAACGATGTTGGGGAACGGCGTGTGCAGATACAACACGTCGCCGACGACGAGCGGGGCCCCTTCGTGGCCGCGCAGCACGCCCGTCGAGAAGGTCCAGGCCGGCGCGAGCTTATTAACGTTCTCCGTGGTGATCTGCTTCAGCGCCGAGTAGCGATGGTTCGCATAGTCGCCTGTCGGCAGCGCCCATTGCTTGGGGTCTTTCTGCAGAGCCTCCAATTCGTCGGCCGCAACCGGCGCCGCACCGGCCGCCAGCAGCGCCAAAACTCCGACCGAAGTCGACAGCAACAGTTTATGCATGAGCTCTTTCCTCCTGACGACATCGACGCGCGCCGTATGAGGGCGCTTACGCCGACATCTCCGCCTTGATGGCGCCTAGGCTATTGGGAAGGCGTTTTCCGCTGTTCTTGTTCGCGTCGTTCCTGTGGACCTTGAGGCAATCTTAAGTTCCGCCGACCGACGCGCGACGTTTCCATTTCCCGTCCTGGAAACGTCCTGTATGTCGGAAACGGGCCGGATAATATGGCGCCGCCAATTCGAGCGCAACCCGGAAAAAAAACGCCGCGAGAAGTTGCTGGATCGCCTGAGATCGAACGACGCGAGACTGGAGAAGCTCACCATGCTGCGATGCGTTATAGCCGTCGCCCTATACTGTCTCTTCTGCGGCCTCGCGCCGGCGTCCGCCGCGCTTTTCGCGCTCGAAGAGATCGCGCCCGGCGTCTATGCGCATCAAGGCCGGATGGCGCTGATGACGGAAGAAAATAAAGGGGATATCGCCAATATCGGGGCGGTCGTCGGCGATGACGCCGTAGCTGTCATCGATACCGGCGGCAGCCTGGTCGAAGGGCGAGAGTTTCTTGCTGCGCTGCGGCAAAAAACCGACAAGCCGATCCGCTATGTCATCAACACCCATGCGCATCCGGATCATATTTTCGGCAATGGCGCTTTCGAGGGCGATGGCGTCGTCTTCGTCGGCCACGAGAAGCTTCCCCGCGCGCTGGCCCAACGCGGCGCCTTCTATATGCAATCCTTCCGCGCAGCGATGGACGGCGCCCTAGACGGAGTCAGGATAGTTGCGCCGACGCAGACGGTCTCGTCCGCGACGACGCTCGATCTCGGCGGCCGCAAGCTTTTGCTGCAAGCCTGGCGCGCCGCCCACAGCGACAGCGACCTCACCGTGCTCGACGAGAAGTCGGGCGTGCTGTTTGCGGGCGATCTGCTGTTCCTGCGTCATGTGCCGATCGTCGATGCGAGCCTCTTGGGATTTCTCGACGTCGCCGACAGGCTCGCGAAAATCCCGGCGACGCAGGTCGTGCCGGGGCATGGACCGCTTGTCGCGCCCTGGCCGCAGGCGCTCGACGCGGAGCGCGCCTATCTCCAGCGTCTGACCGCGGATCTGCGCGCGGCGATCAAGAAGGGCTCTACGGTCGCAGACGCGGCGCAGACGGCTGGTCAAAGCGAGAGGGAGCGCTGGCGGCTCTTCGACGACTACAACGCCCGCAACGCAACGGCGGGATTCGCCGAGCTCGAATGGGAGCCTTGAGCGCCTGCCGGCGAAGCGGTAGGCTTTCTTCTTTCCGGCTTCTGGAGGACGAGAATGCGGGGAATCACTCGACTGCTACGGCGCGCCGCAGGCGTCGCCTTCCTTTGCCTTGCGGCCGCGGCGCGCGCGGAGACGGCGGACGACCCCTGGCCCTCGCTCGCCCACGATCTTTTTGCGGACCGCGCGCTCAAGGAGGACAGCACGGTCGAGCTCGAGGCGCCCAAGCGCGCCGAGGACGCCGCCATCGTGCCGGTGACCCTGCGCTTCACCGTCCCCGGCCTGCGCAAGGTGACGCTCGTCATCGACCAGAATCCGATGCCGATGGCCGGCGCCTTCACCTTCGGCGACAAGGCGGGCGTGACCTTCATTTCGACCCGAGTGCGCGTCAATTCCTACACCAATTTTCACGCTGTGGCGGAGACCGCGGACGGCGCGCTGCACGCGCAGGTCAAATTCGTGAAGGCCGCGGGCGGCTGCTCGGCCCCGGCGACCAAGAACGAGGAGGAGGCCAAGGCGCATCTCGGCGAGATGAAATACCGCGAATTCAAGAGCCCCGAGCCCGGCTTGCGCGAGGCGCAGATCATGATCCGCCATCCCAACAGCTCGGGGATGCAGATGGATCAGCTCACCCATCTCTATATTCCCGCGCGCTATGTCGACCGCGTCGTGGTGCGCCAGGGCGACGACGTGATCTTCGTCATGGAGGGAGGCATCTCGCTCTCGGAGAACCCGGCCTTCCGCTTCAGCTATGCGCCGAATGGGGCGAAGACCATAAGGGTCGAGGCGCATGATTCGAAAGGCGAAAGCTTCTCGCAGGAGTTTCCGGCGGGGGAAGGATCCTGAGCGGTCGGGCAGTCTTGAGCAGCCTTTGGTGGAAAGCGGCTGCGCCTCGCGCAGTTTCCCTATAATTTCCAGGCGCCTTGAGCTATAAGTCGCCATTCGAATCAACCGCCGCCCCGGCGCGAAGAGACTTAACCGAAATGACCGACGAAAACGCCGCCGGCGCCGGCGATGCTGAAGATTATGGCGCGGGCTCGATCAAGGTGCTGCGCGGGCTCGACGCCGTGCGCAAGCGCCCGGGCATGTATATCGGCGATACCGACGACGGCACCGGCCTGCACCACATGGTCTACGAGGTCGTCGACAACGCCATCGACGAGGCGCTGGCCGGCCACGCCACGCTCGTCACCGTGACGCTCAACGCCGACGGCTCCTGCACGGTCTCAGACAACGGCCGCGGCATTCCGACGGACATCCATCCCGAAGAGGGCGTCTCCGCCGCCAACGTCATCATGACGCAGCTGCACGCGGGCGGAAAGTTCGACCAGAATTCCTACAAGGTCTCCGGCGGCCTGCACGGCGTCGGCGTCTCGGTCGTCAACGCGCTCTCGGTGTGGCTGAAGCTGCGCATCTGGCGCGACGGCAAAGAGCACTTCATGGAGTTCGCCAATGGCGACGCCGTGGCCGATCTCGTCGTCACGGGAGCGGCGCCGCAAGAGAACGGCAGGCCGAAGCGGGGCACGGAAGTCACCTTCATGCCTTCGTCGGCGACCTTCAGCATGGTCGAGTTCGACTATGCGACGATCGAGCATCGCCTGCGCGAGCTCGCCTTTCTGAACTCCGGCGTGCGCATCGTGCTCACCGACGCGCGCCACGCCGAGATCAAGCAGGAGGAGCTTTACTACGAAGGCGGGTTGGAAGCCTTCGTGCGCTATCTCGATCGCGCCAAGCAGCCGCAGCTGACCGCGCCGGTCATGATCGTGGGCAAGCGCGAGCATATCGCGGTCGAGGTCGCCCTGTGGTGGAACGACTCCTATCACGAGAATGTGCTGGTCTTCACCAACAACATCCCGCAGCGCGACGGCGGCACGCATCTCGCAGGCTTCCGCGCCGCGCTGACGCGGCAGATCACCGGCTACGCTGACAGTTCCGGCGCGACCAAGCGCGAGAAGGTCGAGCTTTCCGGCGACGATTGCCGCGAGGGCCTGACCTGCGTCGTCTCGGTCAAAGTGCCCGATCCGAAGTTCTCGTCGCAGACCAAGGACAAGCTCGTTTCCTCCGAGGTGCGCCCCGCGGTCGAGGGCGTCGTCAACGAGGCGCTCGGCCAGTGGCTCGAGGAGCATCCCAATGAGGCGAAGACCGTCGTCGCCAAGGTCATCGAGGCGGCGACGGCGCGCGAGGCGGCGCGCAAGGCGCGCGATCTGACGCGCCGCAAGGGCGCGCTCGACGTCGCCAACCTCCCCGGCAAGCTCGCCGATTGCCAGGAGCGCGATCCGGCGAAATCCGAAATCTTCATTGTCGAGGGCGATTCCGCCGGCGGCACGGCGAAGCAAGGTCGCAATCGGGAGTTCCAGGCGGTGCTGCCGCTGCGCGGCAAGATATTGAACGTCGAGCGCGCGCGCTTCGACAAGATGCTCTCGTCGGAACAGATCGGCACTCTCATCACCGCGCTCGGCGTCGGCATCGGGCCCGACGAGTTCAACGTCGATAAATTGCGCTATCACAAGATCATCATCATGACCGACGCCGACGTCGACGGCGCCCATATCCGCACGCTGATCCTGACCTTCTTCTACCGGCAGATGCCGCAGCTCATCGACCGCGGCCATATCTACATCGCGCAGGCGCCGCTCTATAAGGTGACGAGGGCTAAGTCGACGCAATATCTCAAGGACGAGCGCGCGCTAGAGGATTATCTGATCGACGCGCTGCTCGACGGCGCCGCGCTGCGTGCGGAGTCGGGCCTCGAGTTCGCGGGCGCCGATTTGCGGCGCATATTGGAGCTTGCGCGCAATTTCCGCCAGGTCGTGCAGGCGCTGCATTCGCGCTACGACCGCAATGTCGTGGAGCAGGCGGCGCTCGCAGGGGCCTTGCAGCCGGCAGCGGATGAGGAAACGGCGCAAAAGCTCGCCGACGAGGTCTCCGTGCGGCTCGACCGCGTTGCGGAGGAATTGGAGCGCGGCTGGCGCGGCGCCCCGCGCGACGGCGGCTATATCTTCCGCCGCACGCTGCGCGGCGTCGAGCATGTCGCTTTGCTCGACGCGGCGCTTCTGGCCTCGAGCGAGGCGCGCAAGCTCACCGAGCGGGCTTCGGAGCTGCATGAGGTGTTTGCGGGCCAAGCGGTATTGGCGCGGCGCGGGGATGAAGCGGCGGTCTCGGGCCCACTCGCGCTCTATGACGCCATGAGCGCGCAAGGGCGCAAGGGCCTGACGATCCAGCGCTATAAGGGCCTAGGCGAGATGAACGCCGAGCAGCTCTGGGAGACGACCCTCGACCGCGATGCGCGCTCGCTGTTGCAGGTGCGGATCAAGGATCTCGTCGAGGCGGACGAGATTTTCGTCAAGCTCATGGGCGACGTGGTTGAGCCGCGACGGGAGTTCATCCAGGAGAATGCGCTGAGCGTGGCGAATTTGGATGTGTGAGCGTTTGCTGTGTCGACGAGGTGATGTCTGAAGCCGCCAAGGACGAGCGGAGGTGCGGAAAACGGCTTCATGATGAAGCGTGGGACTACTTCATCGAGAAAATTGCACAAGACTGCTCGCGCGCCACTGAAGAAGGCGGCTTCTTGGAACCGCCGTTGGAGGAGCTGAAAGCGTTCTGGAAGAAATTGGGCATCACCCCGAAGCTGTAGCCGACGGCGAGGCAAGGAATCGTCGGAAGGCCACGGCTCCATAAAACGGCGCTTCGAAAATTTCCTTGGGCCGCACGGTATTTGGCCGTAGGGCGGCGTCAGCGGCATCCCACTCATCGACGGCATTGCAACGCTATGGCGTATAGAAGCTCCATATTCGTTATAATTGGCGCTTCTAACAACCGGCCCCTTTACGGGTGAGACAGAGGCTGATATATATTGGTTGGTAGAAGCGCCGAAATCGCTTAAATTGGAGGGTAAATACACCATGCCACCCCGAGGCCACCTCGCAACGACTCCGCCTTTCGCCGTCGAGCAGGCGCTCCAGAAGCTTGGCCAGAACCTACGAACGGCGCGAGTGCGGCGGAACATTTCTCTCGTGGAGATGGCGTCGAGGCTGGGCGTGGACCGCCATGTTCTCGCCGACGCGGAGCGCGGAAAACCGACCACCGGCATCGGGGTCTACGCGGGCATGCTTTGGGCGATGGATTTGCTGGCGCAACTGGATTCCGTCGCCGCGCCAATGAACGACGAAATCGGCCTCGCCCTCGCCCGAGACGAGGAGCGTGAGCGCGCATATCCGAGCAGGGCCATGAGCAATGACTTCTGAATGCTTCGTCTACATCGTCCTGCCGGGGAGCACCGAATTTGTCACCGCGGGAAAGTATCGGATTTCCTCCCGTCCAGGAGCAACGCCGGTCGGGAGGTTCATTTACGGCAGAAGATACCTCGAACGAACGGACAGGGTCGAGATCGACCCTGTGGAGCTGAGGCTGCGCGCCGACGAATACATGACCGCGCGGCTAAATGGCAACTTCGGCGCCCTGCGGGACGCGTCGCCGGACGCATGGGGGCGTCGACTGATCGAGAAACGCTTGGGGAATCCTGACCCCAGCGAACTCGATTACCTTCTCGCCTCGCCCGACGACCGCGCCGGCGCACTAGGATTCGGGCTCGGGGTGGCCCCCCCAGCGCCGAAACGGCAGTTCAATCGCACCATCGAGCTGGCGCCGCTTATCGAACTCGCCGACCTCATATCGGAGAGCGAGCGCGATTCCCCCCTGCTGAGGGGCGATCCAGACGCCGAGCAAGTCGATGCGTTGCTGCGCGCCGGAACGTCCATGGGCGGCGCCCGCCCCAAGGCCACCATCGAGGACGGGGAAGGCCTGTGGCTGGCTAAATTTCCCAAGAAGGACGACACGTGGAACAATCCGCGCGTCGAACACGCGATGCTCAGACTCGCGCATGAATGCGGGCTTTCCGCTGCGGAAAGCCGGATCGAATCCGTCGGGGGGCGTGATGTGTTGCTCGTCAAGCGCTTTGACCGCCACAAGACGCCGCAGGGCTACCTTCGAAGCCGCATGATCAGCGCGATGACGCTACTGGGCGCCGACGACACCATGGACTGGAGCAAATGGTCATATCTCCTTCTGGCGGACGAGGTCAGGAGACGAGCCGACAGCGCGCATGAGCATGGCTTGCCCGAACTCTTCAAGAGGATGTGCTTCAATGCCCTCATTTCGAACGTCGACGATCACCCGCGAAACCACGCGCTGATCGCAAAGGATCACGGATGGCGGCTGTCGCCCGCGTACGATCTCACGCCCACCCTCTTGATCGCCACCGAGCGACGGGACCTTGCCATGGCGTGCGGCCAGCATGGCCGTTATGCCAATCGCGCCAACCTGTTGTCGGCGTCCGACAGATTCAGGCTTGCTCGCCCGCGAGCGGAAGCCATCGTCGATGAAATGACCGAGACAGTTTCGAAACGATGGTACGCGATCGCGCGATCCGTCGGCGTCGAAGAAAGAGACTGCGAAACAATCAAGAGCGCCTTCGTTTATGAAGGTTTCCGCTTTGAGCCCTACCCGGAACCGGAAGACCGGTTACGGGCGTTACGGGGACGCCATATCAATTACAGTTTTTGAGGGCTCAAAAAAACGGGACTGCGATCGAAAGGCGGTGTCCTGAGACTCCTTATAGCGCCGCTACCGGACGGCTTTGCGTGAACCAGTTCGTTCAGCCACGCTGCGGCGGCTTCGCGGCTCGTCCGGGGCGTCCACGCCTTGTTCAGTGAAGATTCCGCCGAGGTCTTGACGGTTGTGCAGCACGCGGACAACGATCACGGTATCGTCCTCGGTCAGGTGACAGATTCGAACATCCTCAAAACCGGCAGTCCTGTGGCTGCGCAAACCCGAGAGCGCCGGGTTTTCGAATCTCCTCGAAGCGCCTGCGTTCGGATTGCGCGCCAGCTTGTTGACGGCTTCATTGACCGCGTCGAGGAACCGATTGGCGAGCCGATCCGATTCGACGTCGAGAAGATACCGGTACTGCTCGAGGATATCCTGACGCGCCGAGCGCTGAATGAACGGCGTCAAGCGCTCCTCTGTAAGGTCGCATGCTCCGCCGCCAGGCGCGCCGCGTCTCTTCTCAGCTCCGCCCAAAATTCTTAATCAAGCGGTATCGGTTCGCCGCTTGCGAGCCCTTGGAGCAGCAGCGCCTCCAAGCGGGCGCGCCGTCCTTCGCCTGCGCGTCGCGCAGCAGGCCGCGGAAATACTCGCTGATGTTGCCGTAGCCCTTTTCCGCCAGCTGCTCGTCGACGAACTTCTTCAGTGATTCCGGCAGCGAGATCGTGACGGTGGCCATCGCGCGCTTCCTTGGGGAGAGTTGCTAACTGTTCATTATAGATCATAGCCGCGCAGGCGAAACCGGCCTCTCAGCTTCGATTGGGATAATGATAGGCCTTGGAATGCTCCGGGCGCTCCGTCCTCGCGCCGATTCCGGCGGCCGTCTAAGCGCAGCGAGCGGCGCCGCCTAACGCTTCCGCGGCGCGTCGGCGCAGCTTCTTGCGCCGATTATCTTGCGCCGCGGCGAGGGCGTTTTGCGCCGAGGGGCCGAGCCGCTTCAAGGCTTGCGACGCGCGAAACCTTGTGTAGGCGTCAGCTCCGCCGACTGCGGCCGCAAGCAGCGTCGGGACGGCCAGCTCGCCGATCTCGCCGAGCGCATCGGCGACCCTGGCGCGGAGAGCTGCGTCGGGGTCCTTGAGCGCGCGACGAGCGGCTTGGCGCACGGAAAGCCAGTTCGCCCTGAGCGCGTTCATCGTATTGCGCCGCAGAGACGGATTAGAATGTCTCAGCGCGGCGAGAACGACGCGCACCAGCACGCGTTCATCAAGCTTGCTCGTCGCCAAGACGTCGACGGCTTTTTGTTGGACGCCTGGCTGCGAATGGCTCAAAGCGGACGCCAGAATCGAAACGACGATGGCGGGAATCGGCCCGAGCTGCCCAAAAACATCCCTCGACTCGTTCCGCGGGAAAAACACGGAGCTGCTTATGAGCTCGTTCAGCGCGAACAAGGTCTTTTGCTCCAGCTGCGACAGCCGCATGAGCTCTGCCGCGCCGGTTTCGGATGTATCCATGTTGAGCGTTTCGGCGACGCAATCCAAGATGGATTGAGAAGACGTTATCGACCTGAGAATTGCGCGTGTGGCGGCCGCAAGATCGACGCCGTGTTCCGAGACGTTGATGCAAGGGATGTTGCTTAGCTTGTCGATGACGTAGGATGGCGCCCTCACATCGCCCAAGCACAACGGGATAAACCAAGAGCGATCGTGCGGAGCGCGATTGAGCTCAGCAAGTGCGACCTCGACCTCAAGCTTCATGCCACGGCTGACATGCTCGATATATTCTTGTGAAAAGCAGCCGATGAAGCGAACGCCGTTCCTCAGCGCGGCGCTCAGAGCGTCGACATGTTTTGATCGAAGCCACGGCTCGTCGCCGCCGAGCCAAACAATGACGCCCGATTTTCGCAATTCCTCAGCCAGTCGAGAAACGACTGCGCCGCTGTCGGACGCGTAAGAAATAAAGACGCAGCTCACCCGACGCTCCAGCGCTAATCTCTAGGCCCTTTCTCGACGTATAGTGCATTCGATGCATTAAAAGATTGCTTGAGAAAATAGCTTAACGGTCCCTGTTCGAATGTACATAGCCGCAGGCCGAGAATTGCTAAGCAAATCGGAAGCTTCCAATGCAAACAGTATTGCCGGCGCCTGATTTAAGCGCGAAAGCCCGCCGGGATGCGCGGCGTTATGGCGTTTTGCTTGCCGGCCAAGGTCTGGCCGACGATCATCAGGCGACGGACGACCTTGGATCATCCCTCACCCGTCAGCCTCAAACCCGAGGAAGGGGAGCGCCGGCGCGAGATTTTCGGCGAAGTCGCGCAGGAACTTCGAGACGTGGGCGCGCTCGGTGATCGACAAGAGTCCCACCCTGTCGGCGCGCGTGAAGCGGATGTTCTCCGCATCGAGCTTGGCGAAGGTGCCTGACGGCAGCGCCGGAAACTCGATCTCGACGCCGCCCGACTCCAAGAGCGCCTTGCGCGTCTTGCCGCCCTTGGCCTCGCCCTTGGCGTCGATGAAGCCGAACCAGAACGGAAAGTCCGCCGGCGGCTTGCCGTGCTTGAGATTGATGACCGCCACATGGTCGGCGCGGTCGCCGATGAGGGAGAGCCAGCGCGCCACGGATTGCGTCGCCCCGAAATCCGGCGAGATCACGTGGAAGATCGTTAGGCGGTAGCCGTGGGCCTCGAAGGCGTCGAGAAGCCCGTCCAGCCCTTCGCCGCTGTCGACGATGCGCGTCAGATCGACGAGAAGACCGCCCGCGAGATCGTGAACGTAAAGCGCTTCGCCCGTCTCGATCGAATCGAGCAGAATGTTGCGTTCGTTGTCGGCGCGGCCGTCGTAGAAGCCGACGCCCAGGATCGGATCCTGCACGCGCTCGATCGTTCCGTCGACGCCGCGCGTGCCCAGAACGCGCACGGTGGCGCCGACGCTGCCGTCAGCGTCGTAAGCCGCGACGCGCCGGCCCGAGGCGCGCAGCGTATCAACCAGCGCGCGCGTGAACACGGACTTGCCGACGCCGCCCTTCTCATTGGCGACGAGGACGACGCGCTTTATGGCCGCGGCCACCTGCGGCGCGCGAGGTTTCGTTTTCAGCGGAGCTGTCGCCATGGCGGAACGTCCTTTCAGGTCGGGGACGGCGAGGGGCCTGGTTTTGATGTTCATGCTGCTAGACATCGTCGTCGAATCGGTGGCCGAGCACGTCGCTCGCCTTGCTGCGGCGCGGCAGAGGCTTGGCGACGAAACGCAGGGCGGGCGCGAGGGGCGCGACAATTCTCGCCGGCGGCGCAGCCTGTGGCGGGACTGGCGTCGCGACCGCCGGCTTTGGCTGCGGCTTTTGTTGCGGCTCGACCGCCGCGCGCTTTTGCTTGCGGGCGCTCGAAGGCCGCAGCTCGGCGAGGTATTTCGTCAAGGTGCCCGCCGAGATCACGACGCCATGCTCGCGCAAGACAGCTGCAAGCTCGACGCCGGTGTAGCCCTTGGCGCGAAAGCCGAGCAGATCGGGCAGCAGCTGCGCGACGGCGGCTTTGAGCGAGCCGCGCGCCGCCTTGACGCGCTTGCGCGGCGCCTTGCGCAAGGCCTGGCGCAAGGCGGACATTTTCTCGTCCGAAACCTGCTCCTTCCGCCCTGCTTTGCCCCTCATGGCGCGTCACCTTGCAGCTTGGCTCGACTTTAATTGATTGAGGCTCATCTCGCAAAGCGCATTCGACCCGTGCTGCGAGGCGGCGCCCTGGCGCAAGCGGCGGAGAGCTCGCGTCTTGCAGACTTGAAGAATTCTTTCAGCGCAACGCGTTACGTTGGCACCTTGCGGCGAAAACGAGGCTTTATTTGGACGAACGCGCCATGCTTGGGGGAGGGCGCAGGCAGGACACTGGCGCGGAATTGGCGCGGACGCATCCTTAGCTCGCCTGCGCCTTGCTCGCGCCTTTCCCGGCAACCCCGCGTCCAAAGTCCGGAGCCGCTGTGTCCTGTCCCTGCTCGACGATCCCGCGCCTTATCGCCCGCGTGCGCGTGAAGAGATCGAACAGCCCCTCTCCGTCGCCCCGCTCGATCATGCCCCGCAGCGACGCAAGATCGGCGTTGAAGCGGTCGAGCATCTCAAGCACGGCGTCCCTGTTGTTCAGAAAGACGTCGCGCCACATCGTCGGATCGGAAGCGGCGATGCGCGTAAAGTCGCGAAAGCCCGAGGCCGAAAATTTGATCACCTCGGATTGCGTCACCCGCTCCAGATGATCCGCCGTGCCGACGATGTTGTAAGCGATGAGATGCGGCAGATGGCTCGTGATCGCCAGCGCGAGATCGTGATGCTCGGCCGACATCGCCTCGACCCTCGCGCCGAGCCGCTTCCAGAATTCTGCGAGCTCCTCGACCGCCGCGTTCTCGCCCTCCAGCGGCGTCAGAATGCACCAGCGGTTTTGAAAAAGAGTCGCGAAGCCCGCATCGGGGCCCGAAAACTCCGTGCCGGCCAAGGGGTGCGCTGGAACGAAATGCACGCCGCGCGGCACATGCGGCGCAACCTGGGCGATGACGCTGGCCTTGACCGAGCCGACATCCGAGAGAACGGCGCCGTGCTCAAGATAAGGCGCGATTTCGCACGCGGCGGCGCCGATCGCGCCGACCGGCACACAGAGGATCACGAGGTCCGCGCCTTGGAGCGCGCTGCGAACGTCGCCCGTGGCCTCGTCCGCGAGGCCGAGCTCGCGCACGCGCGAAAGCACCTCTCTCGAGGCGTCGAGCGCGACGATTGTCTCGGCGGCGCTAAATTTCCGCGCCGCCCGCGCGATCGAGGAGCCGATCAGGCCGAGCCCGACCAACACGAGCTTTTTGAACAGGCGCTCAGTCATGGGCGCCCTGCAGGAAATCTTTCAGCGCAGCGACGACGCGCCGGTTGGCGTCCTCGACGCCGACGGTCAGACGCAGGAACTGCGGCATGCCATAGGCGTCGATCGCGCGCAGCACGAGGCCGCGTCGCGTGAGAAAGCTGTCTGCGTCCACGGCGCGCCTGCCAGCCTCGTCGGGAAAGCGGATCGCGATGAAGTTGGCCGCGCTCGGGAGCGCCTCGAGCCCGAGCGCCGCGATCTCGCGCGAGAGCCACGGCAGCCACTTCGCGTTGTGCGTCTGCGCCGTCTCAAGATGCGCCTGGTCCTCGAGCGAGGCGATGCCGGCGGCGGACGCAGGAGTCGAGACGTTGAACGGCGAGCGGATGCGGTTGAGCGCGTCGACGACCGCCGCCGGGCCGTAGCCCCAGCCGAGCCTTAAGCCGGCGAGGCCGTAGATCTTCGAGAAGGTGCGGGTCATGAACATGTTGTCGCGCTCGGTCGCGAGCGCCGCGCCCGCCTCATAATCTGCGGCCTCGACATATTCGGCATAGGCCGCGTCGAGCACGAGCAGCACATGCTTGGGCAGCGCGTCGGCGAGCCGCGTGATTTCCGAGGCCGGAAGATAGGTTCCGGTCGGATTGTTGGGATTGGCGAGGAAGACGATCTTCGTCTTCTCGGTGACCGCGGCGAGCAGGGCGTCGACGCTCGCGGTGTAATTCGTCTCCGGGGCGACGACGGGCCTCCCGCCGGCGGCGAGGATCACGATCTTATATTCGAGAAAGCCGTACCGGCTGTAGACGCCCTCGTCGCCCGCGCCCACGAAGGCGAGCGCCAGCAGCTCCAGGATATTGTCGGAGCCGGCGCCGGCGATGATTCGCGCCGGATCGAGCCCGTGCTTCGCCCCGATCGCCTCGCGCAGCAGGCGCGACGAGCCTTCCGGATAGGCGGCGATGTCCTGCGCGCTGCGCCGCACGGCCTCGATCGCCCTGGGCGAGGGGCCGAGCGGCGTCTCATTGGCCGAGAGCTTGTAGACCGGGCCGCCGGCGTCGCCGGGAAGGACGCCCTTGCCAGGGACATAGGGGTCGATTGCGGCGAGGCTCGCGCGGGAAACGGGCTTGGTCATTCTCTAATCGTCCTCGACTATTTGGGCGTGAAGACGCCGGCGCGCGCCTCCGTCATCTCGAAACGCGCCGCGTGGCCGCCGACGCTGGCGATGCGCTGCGGCTCGATGCCGGCGTTCTTGAGCTCCATGGCGATCCAGTCCGAAGGCGCCGGCGCGGCGATAAGCAGGGCGTAGCCGCCGGCCGCGGGGGCGCCCGCGAGAATTTCGCCCTTGGCGGCGGCGATCGCCGCGGGCGCGGCATGCGTCCAGCGCGCGAGCGAAAGCGCGTGGAGCGCGATCTCGCTCGCGCCGAAATCGGCTGAGGGCTTCGCTATGACGAACACGGGCAGGCCGGCGGGGTGATCGGGACGCTCGACGAAGGGGAGGCGGGCGATGATCTTGGGGGCGGCCTCGTCCACGAGCCGCAGCCACCACGCTCCGTCGCCGGAGCCGCCCGACGCGCGCAGCACGCCGAGATCGCCGCGCGAGCGAGTCACGGCGTCGATCACCGCGAGCGCGCCGTGATGGCCGACATAGGGCACGGTGAAGCCAAAGTGAAAACGGGCGCTGTCGCGCATCTGCACGTCGCCGCCGCTGTCGTCGGCGTGGACGCTGTAAGGCGCCTGCATATAGGTGAAGGTCGAGACGATGACCCGCCAGACGCCCTCCACCGCGTCGAGCGGCAGCAGGCCGTGGTGGCGCTCGACGAGCGCGCGCATCATTTGCGCCTCGCGATCGGGCCGGAAGGCGCAGGCGGTCCCCTGCGCGCGCTTGACCTCGATGAGCCTGTCGATGATCTCGCCGCGCTCGATGAGCAGCCTGTGCATGGCGAGATCAATCCGGTCGATCTCGTCGCGCAATTCTGAGAGCATGTCGGACGGCGCTTCGGACAAGGGGGCAGGTCTCGCGTGCGTGTCGGTGCGGCGCCGCCTCTCTTAGGGCAGGGAGGGGGCTCAAGGCAAATGCCTGCAACCGGAACCGAGTGGTCGTCGAGCCGCGCGGCGAGGGCGGCGGGCGCATCGAATCGGTCGTCTCCGCCTTTCTCTTAGGCGCAAAGCCGGCTAGAAGGCTGCTTCACCTGTCGCTGGGGAGCCTTCATGCGTCCTTCCAAACGCGCGTCCGACGAGATGCGCCCCGTGAGCTTCGAACGCGGCGTCGCCCGCTACGCCGAGGGCTCCTGCCTCGTGAAATTCGGCGCGACGCACGTCCTGTGCACGGCCTCGCTCGAGGATAAGCCGCCGCCCTGGCTGCGCGGCCAGGGCAGGGGCTGGATCACCGCAGAATACGCCATGCTGCCGCGCGCCACGCACACCCGCACCAAGCGCGAGTCCGCCTCCATCAAGCCCTCAGGGCGCACGCAGGAGATCCAGCGCCTGATCGGCCGCTCGCTGCGCGCCGTGACCAATCTGCCGATGCTCGGCGAGCGTCAGATCGTCGTCGATTGTGACGTGCTGCAGGCTGACGGCGGCACGCGCACGGCCTCAATCACCGGGGCCTGGCTCGCGCTGCGCGACTGCTTCGAGTGGATGCGGTCGCGCTCGATCGTGAAGGACAGCCCCCTGCGCGATCACGTCGCCGCCGTCTCCTGCGGCGTCTGCGACGGCGTGGCCACGCTCGATCTCGACTACGCCGAGGACTCGACCGCGCAGACCGACGCCAATTTCGTGATCACCGGCTCCCGCGGCCTTGTCGAGGTGCAGGCGACGGCCGAAGCCGCCGTGTTCACGCCGGTCGAGCTCGAAGCCATGCTGGCGCTGGCGCAGAAGGGCGTCGGAGAGCTCATTGCGCTGCAAAAGGCTGCGTTGAAGTGAGCGCGCGGCAGATCGAGGGCCGCCTCGTCGTCGCCTCGCATAATCCGGGCAAGCTCTGGGAGCTGCAGCAGTTGCTCGCGCCCTATGGGGTCGATGCGGTCAGCGCCGGCGAGCTTGGCCTCAAGGAGCCGGAAGAAACCGAGGCGACCTTCATGGGCAATGCGCTGCTCAAAGCGCACGCCGCGGCGGCGGCGTCGAACCTGCCTGCCTTCGCTGACGATTCCGGCCTTTGCGTCGACGCGCTCGACGGCGCGCCGGGGGTTTATTCGGCGCGCTGGGCCGGCGAAACCCGAGATTTTGCGGCGGCGATCGGCTGCGTCGAGCGCGAGCTGCAGGAGCGCGGCGCCAAGCCGCCGTTTTCGGCGCATTTCGCCTGTGCGCTGGCGGTCGCCTGGCCCGACGGACATGTCGAGACCTTTCTCGGCCGCGTCGACGGCGTGCTGGTGTTTCCGCCGCGCGGGACCAAGGGCTTCGGCTACGACCCGATCTTCCTGCCCGAGGGTCTCGACAGGACTTTCGGCGAGATGATGTCGGCGGAAAAGCACGCGCTGCCCGGCGATGGCTCGGTCGCGCTGTCGCACCGGGCGCGGGCGTTCCAGGCGCTGGCGCGCGCGTGCCTTGCTCGCGGCAAAGGCGCGCGGTCGGAATAGGCTCGCGCTTAGGCCTCGACTGGGAACAGTTGCTGAATTTCGCGCGGCGGCCCGAGGTCGACGCGGGCTTGGATCCGACGAATTCTGTCGCCGCCTTATTCGTGTTTTTCGTGTCTTTGTGGTGACTTTCAACCCCAAAGACACGGAGGACGCGAAGAAACGCCAATTCATTGGCGCCAGATGGCGCGCCCTAAGCGTCTTCCGCGCCGAATCCCGAACGGCTCAGTCATTCCGCGACGTTGCCTTGTTGAATTCGGGCTCGCGAAGGGCTAGTGTGGTTACGAGTGACTACCTCGCGCTGGACCACCCCAATGCTGACCATCAATCTGAGAGAGGCCAAGGCTGGCTTTTCTGGCCTCGTGGATCAAGCAGTCAAAGGCGAGTTCGTGACGATCACCCGTCACGGGAAGCCCGTCGCCGCACTGGTTTCCATCGAAGCGGCGGAGATCGCGCGCAAGGCGATCGCGCGCAAGCGCTCCGGCCTCGTCGCCTATCTCAAAACCTTTCCCGGCGGCGAAGTCCAGCGCAACCGCTCGCGCTCGCGCGATGTCGAGCTTTGAGGAGCTGGCTGCTCGACACGAACGTCATCTCGATGCTCTCGCCGTCGAGGGCCGAGGCGCCGGCGTTGTTTTTGGATTGGCTGGAGCGCATGGACGGCGAAGGCCGGGTCTTCGTCTCGGTCGTCACAATCCACGAGATCGAAAAGGGGATCGCGCTCCTGGAGCGCAACGGAGCCACGGCGAAGGCGGCGAGCCTGAAGGTCTGGCTCGCCGGTCTCGTTTCGACCTATGGCGACAAGATCATCGGCGTCGGCGCCCTCGAGGCCGCGCTCGCCGGACGGCTGGAGGCCAAGGCGATTTCCGTGGGATATGATCCTGGAATGGCGGACGCCATCATCGCGGGAATCGCGAAGGCGCACGATCTTTGCATCATCACCCGCAACACGAAGCATTTTCTGCCGTTCGAGGTCGCGGCGTCGTCGCCGGACGAGGCGGCGGGAACGAGCTGAGGAAGGGGAGTTTGAGATAAATCGGCGCGGTTCCCCCTGCCCACCAGGACCGAGTAGCTGCTCGGCGACATCCGCGACCTGCTGAAGACGAGGAGCTGACGCCTCCGTCACATTCGGCTCGGGGCGGTCCTATCCATGACGGCCCCGGTGAGATGCGTGACTTCCTTAGCCCGCGAAGCGGAGGAAGGCTGGGGAGGGGGCGGACGAAGCCCGCCTTTTCCGGCCATCGCTTCATCAGCCTTGCCTAATGGCATGTTTCTTTCATAGACATGGCGCAGCGCAACGCGGCGAGAAAGACGAGACAAATGACATCGCTCGACAGCTTCAAATCACGCAAGAAACTCGTCGTCGGCGCCAAAACCTACCATTTTTTCTCGCTGCCGGCCGCCGAGAAGAACGGCCTCGGCGGCGTCTCGAGGCTGCCCTTCTCGCTCAAAATCCTGCTCGAGAACCTGCTGCGCAACGAGGACGGCCGCGCCGTCACCAAGGAGACGATCGAAGCCTTCGCCGGCTGGCTGACGCATAAGGGCAAGAAAGAAGTCGAGATCGCCTTCCGCCCGGCGCGCGTGCTGATGCAGGACTTCACCGGCGTGCCCGCCGTGGTCGATCTCGCCGCCATGCGCGACGCATTCGTCAAGCTCGGCGGCGACCCGCAAAAGATCAATCCGCTCGCGCCGGTCGATCTCGTCATCGACCATTCGGTGATCGTCGACCAGTTCGGCACGCCGCGCGCGCTCAAGGCAAATGTCGAGATCGAATATCAGCGCAATGGCGAGCGCTACCGCTTCCTGAAATGGGGCCAGGAGGCCTTCGACAATTTCCGCGTCGTGCCGCCGGGCGCGGGCATCTGCCATCAGGTTAATCTGGAGTTCCTCGCGCAGACGGTCTGGAGCCGGAAGGAAAAGATCAAGCACAAGGGCAAGACGCAGACGATCGAGACCGCCTTTCCCGACACGCTGGTCGGCACCGACTCGCACACCACCATGGTCAACGGCCTCGCTGTGCTTGGCTGGGGCGTCGGCGGCATCGAGGCCGAGGCGGCGATGCTCGGCCAGCCGCTCTCCATGCTCGCGCCGGAAGTGATCGGCTTCAGGCTCGAAGGAGAGCCGCGCGAGGGCGTCACCGCAACTGACGTCGTGCTGACCGTGACGCAAATGCTGCGCAAAAAGGGCGTCGTCGGCAAGTTCGTCGAGTTCTTCGGCGAGGGCGTTTCGCATCTCTCGCTCGCCGATCGCGCGACGATCGCCAACATGGCGCCGGAATATGGCGCGACCTGCGGCTTCTTCCCGATCGACGAGGAGACGCTCGCTTACCTCCACGCCTCGGGGCGCGGCGGCCCGCGCGTGGCGCTCGTGGAGGAATACGCCAAGGCGCAGGGCCTCTTGCGCACGAAGCGCAGCGAGGATCCGGAATTCACCGACATCATCGCGCTCGATCTTGCGAGCGTTGTTCCCTCGCTCGCCGGGCCGAAGCGCCCCGAGGGGCGCGTGCCGCTCGAAGCGATGAAGTCGACCTTCGAGACCGCGCTTGAAGGCGAATACAAGAAGCCCGGCGGCGTCGCGACGCGCTACGCGGTTGAAGGCGAGGACTACACCCTCGGCCATGGCGACGTGGCGATCGCCGCCATTACATCGTGCACGAACACCTCGAACCCCGGCGTGCTGATCGGCGCGGGGCTGCTCGCGCGCAACGCGGTCGCGCGTGGGTTGAAAGTCAAGCCATGGGTGAAGACCTCGCTCGCGCCGGGGAGCCAGGTCGTCGCGCAATATCTCGACAAGGCGGGTCTGCAAAAGCCGCTCGACAAGCTCGGCTTCAATCTCGTCGGCTTCGGCTGCACGACCTGCATCGGCAACAGCGGCCCGCTGCCGGCGCCGGTCGCAAAGAGCGTGCAGGAGCACGATCTCGTCGTGGCGTCGGTGCTCTCGGGCAACCGCAATTTCGAAGGCCGCGTCAATCCGGACGTGCAGGCGAACTATCTCGCCTCGCCCCCGCTCGTTGTCGCCTTCGCGCTCGCGGGCACCGCCGCGATCGATCTTTCGACCGAGCCGCTCGGCGCCGATAAAAAGGGCGAGCCGGTCTATCTGCGCGACGTCTGGCCTTCAAACGAGGAGATCGACGCGACGATCAAGAAGAACGTCACGCGCGCGATGTTCAAGGACACCTACGCCAAGGTGTTCGACGGCGACGCGCATTGGCGCAAGATCAAGCTGCCGAAGGGCGAGACCTACGCCTTCGACGAGGCCTCGACCTATGTGCGCAACCCGCCCTATTTCGAGGGGCTGACGAGGGAGCCGAAGCCCGTCGCCGACATCGTGGGCGCCAGAATCCTCGCGCTCTTCGGCGACAAGATCACGACCGACCACATCTCGCCGGCGGGCTCGATCAAGGCGGCGTCGCCTGCGGGCCGCTGGCTCGTGGCCCAGGGGGTCGAGCCCAAGGACTTCAACCAGTACGGCACGCGCCGCGGCAATCACGAAGTCATGATGCGCGGCACTTTCGCGAACATCCGCATCAAGAACCACATGCTCAGCGACGCCGCCGGCAATGCGCCGGAGGGCGGCAACACCAAGCATTTCCCCGACGGCGAAGTGATGGCGATCTACGACGCCGCCATGAAATACAAGGCCGAAGGCGCGCCCCTGGTGGTGTTCGCCGGCGCGGAATACGGCAACGGCTCCTCGCGCGACTGGGCGGCGAAGGGCACGGCGCTGTTGGGCGTGCGCGCGGTGATCGCCGTGAGCTTCGAGCGCATCCACCGCTCGAATCTCGTCGGTATGGGCGTGCTGCCCCTGACCTTCGAGCCGGGGACGAACTGGGCCTCGCTGGGGCTCACGGGCGCGGAGACGGTGACGATCGAAGGGCTGGAGAAGCTGTCGCCGCGGCAGACGCTGAGGGCGAAGATCGACTACGCCGACGGGACGGTGAAGGAGGTCCCGCTGCTGGCGCGGATCGATACGCTGGACGAGCTGGAGTATTTCAGGAATGGGGGGATTTTGCCGTTTGTGCTGCGGCATCTGTTGGGGTGAGCGGCGCGTCGCCAACACGCCGCGAACGCTTTCTCGACGACCTCGCCGCGGATATCATCGCTCGCAAAGCCGACAGGCCACTCAAGGTCGCGATCGACGGGCGTTGCGGCGCGGGGAAGACCTCGCTTGCGGACGAGCTTGGAAAGCATCTGAGCGCGCGGGGTTTTCAGGTGCTGAGGCCGTCGGTCGATGGTTTTCATCATCCGAGCGAGCGCCGCTATCGCCAAGGCGCTCTTTCCGCGAAGGGCTATTACGAAGACGCGTTCGATTACGAGAAGATCGTCGAATGCTTGCTTGCGCCGCTGTCGGGCGAAGCCTTTCCCGTCAACTGCCGCCTTGCCTCTTTCGACTATCGCGCCGAGGTCGCTGACGATGCGCCGCCCGTTCTCGCCCTACGAAACGCCATTTTGCTTTTCGATGGCGTTTTCCTGTTTCGCCGAGAGCTGGACGCTTTTTGGGACTATCGCGTGCTTCTCTCCGTCGACTTCGAGACATGTCTTGCACGCGCGTTGCCGCGCGGCGTGGCGGCGGGTCTTGGAACGAGAGAAGATATGGAGCGCCGTTATGCGTTTCGCTATGAGCCCGCGTGGCGACTCTACGAGAGTGAGGAGAAACCTTCGGCTAAAGCCAATGTTATCGTGGACAATCGCAATCTGGAATTTCCGCGCCTGGTGACGCCTTAGGGCTCCTTTCGCCTGTTCTTCAAACGGCTACTGCCGCTCCCGCTGCATAACATATTCGCGCAATGCCCGGTTGATCCTCGTCTGATATCCCTCCTTTTCCCCCGCGTTCCGCCGGAACCAGTCGATCAAATCCGCATCGAGCCGCAGCGTGATCTGCTGCTTGACCGGGCGGAAAAACGCGCCGCGCCGCGCGCCGCTCCAGTCGCGCTGTTCCGGAGTGTCGCTTGTGTCGATCTGATCGTCCGGCAGCGCGGCCAGGGCTTCGAGGTCGGCGCGCTGCTCGTCGGTCAGTGTCTTAAAACTTCCCTTCTTCATAGGCTCGCCTCTCATGGCTCGTCGCTTTGCGAACGCTGATGATGCGTCCGATTTCTTGCCCTGTGCGTGGGTTCGGCATTGGTTGGGTATGAACCTTGAAAACCGTGGCGGAGCCAATGGCGCCCACACTCCGCCATCGATCGCCGTCGGGATGGGGATCTGGCCTGGAAAGCGCCAGAGGATCGTCGAAAACGAGCAAGGCTGTCTCGAAGCTGATCCGATGCTTGAGCTTGTTGGTCCGATCCTTCTCGGCGTCCCAGGTCCAGATCACGCGCCTCCTCGCGGAGTTACAAAATAGTAGTTACAGTGGAAAAGTCAACGCTGTCATGCCCCGCATGAGATTGCGCGTCGACCAGCTCGCGACGCCCGTTCCGGCGAAATCGCGGTCCGTCGTCCAAATGTCGGCCGCGACGCTCCAAGCCAAGGCCAGCACATGGGCGTCCCGCTTCGAGCCGTTCCCGCTCGCCACGGCGTTTTTCAGCGCCGTCTCGCTCGGTTCGATCAGCGGCGTGAGCGCGGCGAGCGGCACGACCGTCATTTCGGCGACCAGGGCGTCGATGATCGGCACAAGCTCGGGCCGGTTCAGCCCCAGCTCGATGCGGCGGCGCGCTTCCTGCACAACCCGGTCCGTCGTCACGAACCGCGCCGCGCGCGCGGCCTGAAGCAGCGCCCCGGAACTGCGCCCGCGCGCCGCCGCCACGAGCACGGCGGCGTCGACGACGAGCGTCGACGACGGCGATCTCACGATTTAGCCGCGCCTTGAAGCAGCGCGCGCACGGCTTCGACCGACCAGTCGATGGGATCGACCTCGCCGAAGGGCGCGAGCGCCGCGTCGTCCGCCGCGGGGTCGCGTCCCTTCGCGAGCTCCTCCGCGCGCCCCAGCACGGCGGCGAGGCGGTCGGGATCGGCGGCCTTGAGCGGGATCAGCAGCCCGACCGTGCGCTCGCCGGATTTGACGGGCGTCGGCCCCGGCAAGGCGCCGATGGTTTCGCCGGATATTTTCTGCAGGTCGCGGATGCTGAGGTGGGTCATGCGGCTTACATATGCCCATATGTATGAGCGCGCAAGCGCCTTGGTGTGCGTGGCGGCTGGCGCCAATCACACAAATCTTTCGGCGCTATCGGCCTCGGTCCGCGTGGGCGTGGGGGCATGGCGAGATTTTGTCGCCGCAACCCCAGGTTCGCCAAGCTTATTTGCAACTTGGGCCGTCTCCGACCGGCGTCAATAGAAAGGCGTGGGTTGCGCCATTGATCTTGCCGCTTCCGGTGATGTAGCCGCTATTGCTGATGGCCGGAGCGTCCTCCAGTTCCCATCCAGAGATGTTCAGCACGAGCGAATTCAGATCGCACATGACGCCGCGCTCATAAAGGAAAGCGTGGGTCGTCCCGGTCACTTCCGAGACGACGGAATTCCCTACGATCTGATCCCGGTCATTGATCCCTTCTGCTTGGGCGCTGTTTCCTCCGGACAAGAATCCGAGGTCGAAAACCTGTCCGTTCCCATAAACGACGGCGTGGTTGCCCGCCGCGGCGAAAACGGTCCCCGCAATGATCCCTCGATTGTTGATGTCCCAAGCCTCCGAGCCGGTCGCGCCAGCGATGTTGGCGGCAAGCGCCGGATTTAAATCGGTCATGGCGCCCCTCGAGTAGAGATACGCATGCGACGCGGCGTCGCCCGCGATGAAGGACCAGCCGACAACCTCGTTGCGATCGTTGAGGCCATAGGCTTTGCCGCGCGTGCCTCCAAGAGACCCCAGAGAAATCAGAGTCTTGCTCCCAGGGTACAAGATAAAGGGAAGGTAATTGATCGACCCATCAGCCCCGGAAGCGGCCTGGCCGACGACGACGCCGTAATTGTTTATGATATGCGCCTCCCCATTGCCGTTATTGCCAGGCCGGAAGGTTCCGAGATCGGTGATCGTGCCGTCGAGGTCGAATACCACCGGATGGGCCGGCTCGGTCGAGCCCGACTGGAAAAAGCTGTATCCCACGACGACGCCGGCATCGTTGAGGTTGTAAGCGCGGGAATAGGACCCGCCGGCGACCGCGCCAGGCGGCGTGAGCGTGCCTAGGTCATGCAAAACACCGTGCGAATATCTGAATGCATGGGTCGCGTTAAAGCTCGAGTTGTAGTTGGAATAACCTGCTACCTCGCCTCGGTTGTTGACGCTTTTCGTCCACCCCGGACTACTATTCAGGCCGGACCCCAATGTTCCGAGGTCTGTTATCAGATATTGAGTAGCGTTGCTTTCGGTGGCCACCAGCAAGCCAGCCGCAGCAATCACGTGCAGTACAAGAATCCTGTTAAAGCGCCGCATGAGGCCTCTCCTCTTTCCGTTTTGGTTTGGTTCACTTCATCGGTCGAGTAATCAAGCAGACTCATCGTTCCCGAGGTCAGCGCGATTTGATCAAACTCGCACCTTTGAGGCGCATGCCCCTCGTATGCTAGACGTTCTAGCTGGACCTCTTACGACAGGTCGCAATAAAAAATTTTCGTCACAAGTTTCGCCAAGTCGCACCTAACATTGTAATCTGAGATTTTGACTTGGGAGCGGGCGAGCTGCGGCGCCTTCGCCGTCTCCAGCATAGATTGATGCTGTTGCTGTAGCCCCTAACCCTGCCGTAGCCCCGGCGCCGGCTCTGCTCGCTTGGCGAGCTGATCAGCAGCCGCAAAAACTTGCCAGCATCGCGACAATGATCGCAGTGAGCGGCCCTCGTTTGTGAGGCGGTCGAAAGACGCTATGTTGCCTGGCGTTTGAAGCAGGGGGAGAGCGGCGATCCCGCGATGCGGGCGGCGCTTCTCCCGTGCCGACGGGACCGCGCCGCCATGGCGATTGACGCCGACCGAATTGATGACTGCGTGCTCGCCCTGCTCCTGCTCGGGCGGCACGACGGCTGCCGCGTCTGGAAGTCATTCGACTGGGAGGCGATGGATCGGCTGCACAAGAAGGGTCTGATCTCCGACCCCGTCGGGCGCGCCAAATCGGTCGTCTTGACGGATGAAGGGCTGGAAAGAGCCGAGCGGCTGTTTGAGGAATTATTCGCGAGAGACTCCTGAGCCGGAAAGGCGCCGGCGCGCAAACAACCTGTCGGCTCGCGGCAAGATGGGGGTCCGATGATGGGGGTCCGATGATGGGGTCATTAGTCGCCGCTTTTTCGTGACGGGCCATAAAAATGACGCGCCCTCGCGGCTAGCTCCGCCAAAGCGCTGACGGCATATGGGAGAGGCCGATGTTGATGAGAGCGGCGGGAGCGGCTGCAATATTATTGGCGGCGATGGGGTTGTGCCGCGCGGAGGAATCCGCCCCCAAATGTCTGCCGCCTCATATTTCCATTCAAGGCGAGGCGATGCTTGAAGCGCGCCCGGATATTGCGATTTTGAGCCTAGGCGTTGTGAATGAGGCCGCGACCGCGGACGCCGCCACCGCCGAAAATGCGGCGCCGACGACGGCTGTCGTTCAAGAATTGAAAGCGCTCGGCGTCGATCCCAAAGATATCAAGACGGCGAATCTCTCCGTCGCCCCGATCGTTGTCGAAGATCGCGATCCCACAACGCGCGCGCTGATTAAGCGCGCCGTCACCGGTTATCGCGCGAGCCACATGCTACGCATACAGTTCCGGGAGGTGGACAAGGCCGGGCTCATCGTCGCCAAGGTCGTCGCGAGCGGCGCCAATCAATTCCAAGGCCTCGCCTTTCGCCTCTCCGACGAAGCCGCGCGGACGGACGTTCTGCGCGCGAAGGCCGTCGCCGAAGCAAAGCGTCGTGCGGAACTTTACGCCAATGGGGTCGGGATGAAGCTCGGTCGCGTGCTCGCCCTCGAGCCGGAGGCGGAGCGACTCATGAGGGGAGAGGCCGACCTGCCGATGGCGCGCGCCCCTGCCGCGCCGGCGCCGGCGATCCCGATCGAGCCAGGCGTGGTCGCGCTCACAGCGACGGTGATTGCGACGTGGGAGCTGCTTCCCGAATGAGGGCGTCCCAGCGGCGTCGTTTTCCGTCGAAGCTGGCGCACGCCGAAAATGAGCCCGCTACGTCTGCCCCGGATGCAGCTTGTAAAAAATGTGCCGGCCGATCTTGTCCGTCCGCTCCAAGCTCCGCGCCCAGCGCGGCCGCACGTAATTGGCGTGGTAATGCGTCGCCTTGCCGACCTCCGAATTATACGTCCGTCCCTGCAGCACCGAATCCGCGATCCGCAGCGCGGTCGTCCACGAGTCGCGCTCGGTGATGCGCAGCGACTTGCCTTCGCAGGCGAAGGAGAACTGGCAGGCGTGGTAGTGGTGGCGGTTCTGGTAGACCACGCCGCAGATGCTATCGGGATAGAGTCCGCTCGACACGCGGTTCAGCACGACTTGCGCCACCGCGGCTTGCCCCGCTTCCGGCTCGCTGCGCGCCTCGAAATAGACGGCCTCCGCGAGGCATCGCTTCTCGCGGTCGATCTTCTCTGGATTGATCAGCGCCGCGTAATCGGGGCGGGTCATGCTCTGATAGGCGAGGAAGGCGCGCGGGATCGCCTCGATCGCGACCGGCAGCGCGTCGCGCTGCGCCGGCGTCGACGAGGACAGCGCCGCGGCGCGTGAGACGGCGGGCGTCGCGCCATGCGCGGCGCGGGCGCGCAGAGCCTCGGAAACGGAGGGCCTCTGCGGCTCGGGCAAAGCGGCGCCCGCGACGCCGAGCAGCGGGAAGGAGAAGGCGCCGTCTGTCTCCTCTCGTGGATGAACGTGGGCGGCCCATAGCAGCTTCGACCTGACGTCGTCGTCGAAGCGCGGCGCTTCGCCTTCGATGAATCGCAAGAACGGCGTCCAACGCGAGCTGCCGTCAAGCGAAGGACGGATCGCGACGACCGGATCGCCCTTGCGCGTGCGATCGACCTGCGGGAAATCCCTGACATGCGGCTTCAGATCGACGTGCGGCTCGCGCTCGTCGGGGGGATCGTGCAGCTCGAGCGAGAAGCTGTCGGTGAGATGCGCGGACTGGATGGGCGCGTCGGGCGCGAGGCGCGCGGCGTCGTTCGCAACGCTCAAGGAAGCGACGACGCGCGGCGCCCTCGACCAGCCGCTCGAAGGGCTTTGCCCGGCGGAAGCCGTGAAAGACACCAGCGCGCCTACGCTGAGAACCCAAGGCGCGATCACCGCAATCGCCCAACGCGCATTCGAACGACGACGCATCAACCGACCTCAGTTTCACGCGCAAGCTGAGCGACTGCGCTGCGGCGAGCGCAATCGAGACGTTGCGGGGCGCGGTGTCGCCGTCGCCACGCATGCCATGGTTATCGCCGATTAGGCTTGCCCTTCTGTTACCTTGTGCGAAGGAAAGGCGTGCCAGTTTGGCGCACGGAGCCCCTCCGCCTCACGCGCCGAGGAGATGCAGCGCGATCTCGCGCTTGAGCGGGCGACGCCGGTGCTCGATCAGAAAAATCCCCTGCCAGACGCCGAGCGCGAGCCGCCCGTCCACGATCGGAATGGAGAGCTGCGTTTGCGTGAGCGCGGCGCGCAAATGCGCAGGCATGTCGTCGGCGCCTTCGCTGTCGTGCTCATAGAGTCCGCGGCCCTCGGGCGCGAGACGCGCGAGGAAGCGCTCCAGATCCGCCAACACCGAAGAATCGGCGTTCTCCTGAATCAGCAGCGAAGCGGAGGTGTGCCGGCAGAAGAGGGTCAAAAGCCCGGTCCGCATGGCTTGCGCGCGCAAGAAGCTGTCGACGCCCGCGGTCAAAGCGTGAAAGCCTTGGCCTTTGGTCTCGACCGTCAAAATCGTCGCAGCTTGGCGCATGGGCGGCTCTCCGAGGCTTGCCGTGCAGCTCAGGGTGTGGCAGTCCTGCTGTTGACGCGCATATTGATCAAAATTAGCGCAAGAGGCTGAGGCCGTCGCGGTTTTTGATCAAAAGGCAGCGAAGTTTCGTCAAGCGCTTGGCGCGATCGCTTGCGCTGAGAGCGTTTACGCGCTCTAATGCAGCGCGGCCAGCGGTCGGTTGAGGGGCTTTGCGGGGTCCTGGTCGGCGCGCTCAAAGACAAAAACAGGATAGGCAATGTCCGAACGCGCGCAGAATCTGCAGGACACGTTTTTGAATTTCGTGCGCAAGAACAAGGTGCCGCTGACCATATTCCTGGTCAACGGCGTCAAGCTGCAGGGCATCGTGACCTGGTTCGACAATTTCTGCCTGCTCTTGCGCCGCGACGGCCATTCGCAGCTCGTCTACAAGCATGCGATCTCGACCATCATGCCGGGACATCCGATCCAGATGTTCGAGGCGGCCGACGAGGCCGACATGGAAAAAGCCAGGTGACGCATTCAACGGCGCCCGCGAGCGGGGGGCGTGAGCGAGATTGAGCGAAGAGACGACCGGGGCGCTGACGCAGGCGAAATCTGAAGACGCGAGGACGCGCGCCCTTGTCGTCGGGCCCTATGCGACGCGCGCCAGAGACGCGCGCGAGCCGCAGGCGCGGCTCGCCGAAGCGGTCGGACTTGCGCTGGCGATCGACCTCGACATCCGCGGCGAAATCCTCGTGGCGCTGAACGAGGTGCGGCCGGCGACATTCTTGGGCTCGGGCAAGGTCGAGGAGATCGGCGCGATCGTCAGGGAGGGGGAGATCGCGCTCGTCTCCATGGACTGCGCGCTCTCGCCCGTGCAGCAGCGCAACCTCGAAAAAGCCTGGGGCGCGAAGGTCATTGACCGCACCGGGCTGATCCTGGAGATTTTTGGCCGCCGCGCCCGCACCAAGGAGGGCGCGCTGCAGGTCGAACTCGCCCACCTCGAATATCAAAAGTCGCGGCTGGTGCGCAGCTGGACGCATTTGGAGCGCCAGCGCGGCGGCTTCGGCTTCCTCGGCGGCCCCGGCGAGACGCAGATCGAGACCGACCGCCGCCTGATCGAAGAGCGCATGCGCCGCATCGAGCACGACCTCGACAAGGTCAAGCGCACGCGCGCGCTGCATCGCAAGACTCGGCGCGACGTTCCCTATCCCGTGGTCGCGCTCGTCGGCTACACCAACGCCGGCAAGTCGACGCTGTTCAACCGGCTCGCCGGCGCGGGCGTGCTCGCCGAGGACCTGCTCTTTGCGACGCTCGATCCGACGCTGCGTCAGATTCGCTTAGCCCACGGCGCGAAGGCGCTGCTCTCCGACACGGTGGGGTTCATCTCCGACCTTCCGACCATGCTGATCTCGGCCTTTCGCGCGACGCTCGAGGAGGTGACGCTGGCCGATGTCGTGCTGCATGTGCGCGACTGCTCGCACCCCGATTGGGAGGCGCAGGGCCGCGACGTGGAGAAGATTTTGGCGGAGCTGGGGCTTTCGGGCGGGAACCGCAAGCCGACGATCGAGGTGTGGAACAAGGTCGACGCGCTTGCGCCCGAGCGCCTCGAAGGCCTGCGCCTTGCGGCGAAGCGCGAGAACGGGGCTCTGCCGGTCGCGCTGGTCTCGGCGCTGACAGGCGAGGGGCTGTCGGCGCTCTTGGAGCAGGTTGAGGCGCTGCTCGCCGCTGATCGCGTGACGCGGCTGATCACGCTTGATCCCGCCGACGGCGAGGGGCTCGCTTGGGCCTACGCCCATGCCGAGGTGCTGGAGCGCGCGACGCAGCCCGACGGCGGCCAGCGCCTGCTGCTGCGCGTGCCGCCGAGCCGCGCGGGCGAGCTCGACCGGCGGTTTCCCGTGGGGGAGGCGCGGGGGAGAGCGCCGCGGCGGGGCAGGGCGGTGTGAGGAGGGGCGATGTCGTCGCTGGGGCGCGGGACGTGAGACGGAAGTTAAACCTAACTAAATAAAGAAATAATCCTCCGAGCGCGACAATTTCTCAACACTAAATGCAGCGACGCGCCGTCGATAAATTGAAAAAACAGGCGGGCCGATGGCTTGACAAGGATTCGTTGATGACTTTTTAATGTAAAAGATCTGGATGCGGCAGGGTCATGAAATGTTGTGGCGTTCTGTCGCCGTGATTGAAGCGAAAGCAAACATCAAAGCTCTAGGTCTTGCCGCGGTCTTGGTCGCCTATTCGCAGGGATGCTGCGCCATATCGGCAAATGAGGCTCCCCTCCGAGCATTTTTGGGCTATCAGTGACCTATGTTATTTCCATGGACGGAGCTAATATCTTAGCAAGGTATTTCGATCGATAACGAGGACGACGGCTTATAGTCTCCCTTCTGGGATCCGCAAAACCCCAATTACGGTGACATGACATCAATTGCTCAATTCTTGGCCCGCCTCCGGCGGCCGTTATACTTGCAATTGATATCATGTCACCGTAATTAAAACGGAAACCTTCCCCCATTTAACTTTCGGCCTTAAAGGATGACTCAGAAGAAATGCCCAAGTTCAACAAATTGAGTTACGGTCACACGATATCAATTGTGCAATTGATGATCGGTTTGCCGGCGATTGTTACAATTGATATCATGTCATGTAATTCGGGTTACGATGTCGAGATGGCGCATGTCTCAGCAGTCCCCTTCGGCGCCGGCCCGTTAGAGAAGGAGCCTGAAAGCGCACAGGTGGTCGCCGACAGCAAGTCCGATATATCGGACTTGCCATGATCGCGACCGCCGGGCCGAAGGAGCCCGTGAGCCGCGCTTTGCCCCTCTAGCGGGAGGGGAATTTGGAAACGAAGGGTATTTTGTCGCGACGATTTGCTTGGCAGCCGACTATTTTGTCGCTACAAAATAACCATGAAGATCGTCTGGGACGAGCCGAAGCGCCTTTCGAACCTCGACAAGCACGGGCTGGATTTCGCTGCGCTGACGCCGGATTTCTTTCTGGGCGCCTTGGTCGTCCCGGCGAAGGAGGGGCGCTTCGCCGCGATCGGCCGTCTCGCGAATGGAACGATCGTCGTCATCTTCGCCCGGCGCGGATCGAAGGCGATCTCGGTTATCAGCATGCGGCGCGCAAGCCGCAAAGAAAGGGAGAGACTAGAATGACGCGCAAAACATTCGCGCCAGGTCGCGGATATTCGAAGGAGGACTGGGCTGCGGTCGATAGTCCGGAGCTGACCGATGAGCAGCTGGCGCAGGCGACGCCGTTCGCGGAGGCCTTCCCGGACCTTGCCGCCGCCGCCCGGCGCGGTCGCGGCCCGCAGAAAGCGCCCACCAAGGAGCGCGTCACGTTGCGCCTCGATCGCGCGGCGCTCGCAGCCTTTCGCGCCACCGGGCCTGGTTGGCAGAGCCGTGTCGACGAGGCCGTCCAAAAGGCCGCCCGCGAGATCAAATGATGCATTTTGATCTTGCGCGATTTCTTGTCGCGCGCGCGATTCGATGCGAGCGGAAAGCGCATCACGCCGGGTTAAGGCGACAGTCCACTTAACTGTGCGCTTTCCGTCAGCTCCTTGGTGTTGGGCTTCGGGCCGCGGGGTTTTGTGCGAAGCGTGCGGCCCAAAGTCGATTCGAACCCGGCCAAAAACGCCGAGTCTGTGAGCGGACGCCCGATCGTCTCCGCCCGCCGCAACGCGGTGACCAGGTCCTCACGCCCGTCGCCCTCGAGAAGTTCTGCAAAGCGGGGAAAGCGATCGAGCACGGGCCCGAGCAGGGTCAACCCATCCGGGCGCGCCGTCAAATGCGCCGTCGCGCTCGTGTTGTGTAGCAGTCAAATGTATCATTTGTGGAATTATGAATGACCTATCAGCTCCCATCCATGCAATCACCATCGTCTCCCCGTACCCGCGAACGGCGATCGTCCGACTGGCGTCGTTCCGGGTTCCGGCGCGGCGCAGGCGCTTTCTTGTGACGCGGCCGGCGCGCTGACGAGCGAGGCGGGCAGCTTCTCCCTCGCCTATGACGCGCGTCATCGCCTCGCCCAGGCGAGCGTCGGCGCGCTCGTCACGACCTATGGCGTCAACGCGCTCGGCCTGCGCGTCTCGAAGAGCTCCCCGGCGAGCGGGCGGGTCGAACACGCCTGCGATCTCTCGGGCCGCCTCATCGGCGCTGTGGCGCGAGTGGGGCGGCGCGCGAGGAGATCATCCGGCTCGGCGGCTTGCCGGTCGCCTCGGTCCAGGGCGGGTCGCCGAATTATAGGCGCGCGGAGGTTGCGCGCGTTCCGGACGGCCGCGGTCAAGGCCCGGAACCATTCACCCTGTTCAAACTCCCGTGCGGGCCATGACCATCGGCACTTCTTTGCGGCCCGCGACCCGCGCAATGTCGCGTAATCCGCCGTCGGGTCGAGGATTTGGCCTCGACGCGAGATTTGCGAGGAGGGGTGGGCCAAGGACTATGTCAGCGTTCGGCAATGGAAAAATCGCGTCAACCGGGAGGTCTGCAGAGGGGGCTGAGGACGCCGATGAAGAGGGCGCAGCAGGAGCGCTGACCCGACACGCCATCGTGCTCGTCGCGAGCGCAAGCCTCACGCACCTGTCGCGCCGCGAAATCAGGCGGCTCGTCGACGGCGTGCTAGAATTGATGGCGGAGACGTTGATTGCCGGCGAGACGGTCAAGCTGCATGACTTCGGCTCCTTTGCGGTGCGGCTCAAGGGCAGGCGCTCGGGCCGCAACCTGCAGAATGGCGAGCGCGTGCCGATTGAGCCGCGCCGCGTCGTCGTGTTCAAGGCCTCGCCGCGCCTGAAGCGGGCGATCAACGGAACGCCGCCGGCGCGGCGCCCCGGGCCGGCGAAGGGTTAGGGAGAGAGGGCGCGCGATGCATGCTTCGTCGCGAGCGTTTCGCCCGATCGAAAGATCAGTCCGAGGCTAGGACCCGCCAGGCGCCTTTTGGAATGCGTCCAAATGGCTTGTAGACAATTGAAAAATATTAAATTTCGGCGTAGAGTTCGTCTGCGGATTGAGCGTCCGCACAGCGCGCCGAACGGCGACGCGGCAGCGCCGAGATCCCCCCAACCCCGTCTCGGCGCTGTTTCGAACGTGAGACGAGGCGGGACCTTAATCCAATTAATCCAAGTCGTCCTCGTCCAGCCTTGAAAGTCTCTCAAGCAATATTTTGAGCTCTGCCTGGCAGACTTCCATGTGCTTATAAATCTCGCGTCTTTCTTGCTCGCGCAGGGGGTTGGCGTAGAGCTCCTCCCAATCGATTTTGATGGATTCTCTCAGCGTGAGGATATCGCGAAGCAATTTCTGCACAGCCGGCATCTGCCTCTCCTTTGGCTTCGCTGCATCCCAGGCTCATGGCTGGGGTGAACCTATGACGTTCAAATTAGAGCGCGTTCGTCGCGTTCCGACTGGGTTGGGGTGTTCGAATCGGCTGGAGCAGGCGATTCCTTCCTCCGATCGATGAAGGCGAAGCGCGGCGCGAGCCGTCGGCTAAGGCGCCGTCGCGAGACAGCTGAGCCGGCCAAGCTTCGGCGCAGAGAAGGCTTGGGCGCGCCGGCTGGCGCCAATGAATTGGCGCTTCTTCGTGTCCTCCGCGTCTTCGTGGTTGAAAGTCGCCACATAAGACACGAAGGACGCAAAGAATGCGGCGAAGGACCTCTCGGATCGAAGCGCGCATCGACCTGGCGCCTCCGCACGAGATGCAGCAGCTGTTTCCAGACACGGCCTGGGCAGACGTTTGAGCCGCAGCTCGGCAGGGGGCGAAGGAGCGATAAGGTCGGGCGCCGCCTTTTCGGCTCATTTGCAGCCTATCTCTCGGGCAGAAGCGCCAAGAGAGCAGAAGCCATGGAAAAATTCCGCGTTCGCGTGGTCGATCCAAATTGCGCCGACTGGCAGGAAGGCTACCGCGATTACGAGGTCGAGGCGGTCTCGATCCAAGCGGCCATCCTCTACCTTAGAACGATGTTTCCTTACGCCAGCGAAATCATAGAGCTCAGCGTCGGCGGCTTGGCGGCGTGACAGTCGCGTCGCTTATCGACGCCTGCCCCAGTAGCCTGCGTCGCTTGATTTGACGGATTGAGATGCGAGCCTCCAGGCTCGCCCGGCAAGACGCGCCGCTTTCCGCCATTGCCGCTTGCGAAGCCTTGGCCAGCGAGCTCCTCACCCTCCACGCTGAGCGGATGGACGTGGCGCATCGTCTCGCCGGCGGGCCGCGACGTTTTTCGTCTGCTTCTTGTTGGCCGCAAGCACAATCCGCGCGCAAGCCATGGCGTCGGACAGCGCTTCGTGGTGATTGAGGGCGATCCCAAGGCGGCGGCAGACATCGGGCAGCTTGGTCGGATAGATGCTCCATGCGCGCCGCGCGAGCTGCACCGTGCACTGGAATGGAAGCGACGGCGCGGCTATGTTGTAGCGCTCGCAGCAGGCGTGAAGGACGCTCCTATCGAACGAGGCGTTGTGCGCCGCGAGGAACTCCGCGCCGTGGAGGAAGGGCTCGAGAGCTGGCCAGAGGTTTCCAAAATCTTGGGCCTTCGCCACGTCCTTCCACGTCAGCCCGTGGATGTGGGTGAACACGAATTCCCGCGTCGGCGGCTTGATCAGATGAACCGCCGTATCGACGATTTCGCCATCCGCCACTTTCACAAGGCCGACCGAGCAGGCGCTGCTCGCCTTGTAGTTTGCCGTCTCGAAGTCGATCGCCACAAAATTCACGGCTTTCTCCGTCTCCTCGCACGCATCGTAAGCGTCAAGTCTCGGGCGAGTCGTTGCAAGGATCAAGCGTTCTTTCAAAACGACCCAGCGCTGGAGATGATCTGCAAGGCGATGATGGACAACAGCCGAAACCGGTGCTCTTTCTCCCGGTTGCGGGAGAAAGCGTCGCGCGCAGCGCGACGGATGAGGGACGGCGCAGCCGCACCACATGTTGAAGAAACAGCCGTAACGCTGACGCTTCCACCCGTCCATTTTGCCGCCTTTGGCAAGGTTGCGCGGTCGCGGGGGCCAAAGTAACAGGGGCCAAAACGAACTTTTCGTTCATACTTTTGCGCGCTATGTTCACCGCCAGGGTAATCCCCAGCGTTTTCCGTGAGGTTGAAAATGCAAAACCTTGTTTGCTTTGCCCGCGGGCGCGACAGCGATTGGGAGGCCATTTGCGTCGACCTGGATATCGCCGTTCAGGGCCAAAGCTTCAACGAGGTGCGTCAGGCGCTCGAAGAAGCCGTCGCATCCTATATCGAGGCGGCCCATGCCGAGGATGCCGAATCCTGCGCCAGGCTTTTAAACCGCCGCGCGCCCCTTTGGGTCGTGCTGCTCTGGACTTGGCGCGTGCTCAAATCGGCGTGGCGGACGCGCGCTGGCGGCGAAACGTCGGCTTCGTTCCCCGTGGCTTGCCCCGCGTGAATTTTGCGCGCTTCGCCGCGATCCTTGAAGCTCACGGATTTGAGCTTCACCGGGAAGCAAAGGGATCGCACAGGCAATATCGCGGCGTTGTCGCCGGAGAGGTCAAGATCGTCATCGTCGCCGCTCATCGGATGAGCGACGACATAAAACCGGGAACTCTCGCTTCCATGATGCGCCAGTCAGGCTTGGCAAAGAAAGTCTTCCGGTAGGGACAGGCCACCGCTTGGCGCACGCCTCGACGCGGCTCAGGACGGGCGCCGCGCCGCGAGCGGCAGCGCCGGGGGGTAGGGTCATGATACCCATTGCGGAATCTCTCCTCGCCCGCCTCACGGCAGCTTTCCGCGCGCCAGCTTCCCATTGGCGTTGCGCGGCAGCGCGGCCAAGAACGCCACCGCCCGCGGCGTCTTGTAGCTCGCGAGATGCTGCGCGCAATAGGCCAAAATCTCGGCCTCCTCCAGACGCGCCCCGTCGCGCGGCACCACATAGGCCTTGATGATGCTCGTCCCCGCATCGCGCCCCGGCCGCTCTGCGACTGCGGCTTCAAGAACGCCGGGGTGCGCCGCAAGGCGCTTCTCGACCTCCGCCGGCGAGACGCGATAGCCGCCGGCGTTCATGACCTCGTCCGCGCGCCCGTGCAGATGCAGATAGCCCTCAGAGTCGAATGACACGAGATCGCCCGAGACGAACCAGTCGCCGCGCCAGGATTGGCGTTCCTCCTCGGGGCGATTCCAGTAGCGCAGCATGAGCCCCGGCTCGTCGCGATGCGCGGCGAGCAGACCGATCTCGCCGACCGCGACCGGCTCCGTCCCGCCCTCGCGCGGCAGGGCCGCGACGAGCCGGCCCGGCTGCGGGCGCCCGGGGCAGCCTACACGCACGGGCGTTGTCGGCCCGCTGGAGACGAAGGTCGAGAGCTCGCTCATGCCATAGGCTTCGTAGAGCTCCGTCCCGACGCGCCGGCGCCACTCGTCGTAGATATCCACGGGCAACGCCGCGCCCGCAGTCAGCCCGTGACGCAGGCGGGAGAGGTCGCGCCGCTCTGGCGCGCCGTGCCTGAGAATATGGCGGTAGACGCCGGGCACCGCGGCGAAGATCGTGGCGCTGCTTTCCTCGATCAGCCGCGGCCAGATCGCGGGATCGGGCCGCCCGTTGTAGAGCACGGCCTGCGCCCCGCAGGCGAGCGGATCGACGACGCCGACGCCGAGCGTATAGGTCCAGTTGATCGCGCCGGCGTGCAGCATCACGTCGGCGCAGCTCAGGCCCATCCAATGCGGATACATGATCCGCCGGGCGAAAGCGGCGCGATGGGCGTGCAGCACGCCCTTGGGCCGGCTCGTCGTGCCCGAGGTGTACACGAGATAGGCGGGATCCTCGGACGAGGTATCGGCGTAATCCGGGAGCGGCGGGCTCTCGAGCAGGCGCCCTATCTCGGCGGGACGCAGGATATGCAGCCCCTCGCCTTCATGCGGCTCCGCTCCGAAGGCCGCGCCCAGCAGCAGCGCGTCGGCGCCGCTGTCGGCGCGCAGAAACGCGGCCTCTTCGTAGGTGAGCTGCGCCGAGGCGATGAGCGCCACATAGCCCGCCGCGACGGCCGCGAAATAGGCGATCGCCGCATTGGCTTCGTTACCCATGCGGATCATCACGCGCGCGCCCGGCTCGAGCCCTAGGCCAGAGAGGCCCGCCGCCATCCGCCGTGTCCTGTCGTCGAGTTCGGCGTAGGTGAAGCGCAGGGCGCCCTCGTCGCCGATGATCGTAAAGGCGGTTCGCTCGGGCTGAATGCGGGCGTTCTCAGCGAGGCAGTAGCGGGCGAGGTTGAAGCGGGCGGGGACCTTTTCACGCATGAGACTTCAGGCGGGCTTTCACATCGGGCGCAGGGCGAGCGGCTTGCCTTCCTTGGCGTCGCGGCGCCAGAAGCCGCGCGGGTCGCGGTCGAATTTCGTATTGTGGCCCTTGCGTGCCTTGAGCACGAGCCGGCCACGGTCGAGCGACCAGGACACGGGATCGAAGATGACGATGCCGTTGTCGCGGCAGGCTGGAGCGAGCTGGGCCTTTCCGCCGGCCTGCAGCGTCAGCATGCACCCGGTATCCTTATCCTCGGCGCGAAGCACCGCATAGCGCCCCGCGACGTCGCCGCGCGATTGCGCCAGGGCGGCGCCGGCCGGCAAGGACGTGATCAGGCTAATGACGAGAGCGCTGGGCAGACGCCGAGCGACGCTTTGGCAAGTGTCGAAGACAAGAGAAAGCCGCATGGGCGCGCTCCGTTTGAATCGGTTCCAACTTCGACCGCACTTTGCCTTTTTCGCGCGCCGCCGCCAAGGGGCGCAGGCGACGAAAGCGACGGTTTTCGGGCGCGCCGATCTTTTCGGGGCGATGCGGCGAACGATCGCGGCCCCGCCAAGGGCTAAAAAAGCTCGCGCGGCCGAGGGGCTTGCTCGCGTTTCCGGCAGCGCCGAAATCGTGCTAGGGCGAACCCCCGTCCTTCCTCGACCAGGAGCCCCCATGCCCGTCGATCAGCGCCTCATCGCCCGCGCTCTGCTCTCCGTCTCGGACAAGACCGGCCTCGTTGATCTCGCGCGCGCGCTCTCGGCGCGCGGCGTCGAGCTCGTCTCGACCGGCGGCACGCATAAGGCGCTGCGCGAGGCGGGGCTCTCGGTCAGGGAGATCGCCGATGTGACGCAGTTTCCCGAGATGATGGACGGGCGCCTCAAAACCCTGCATCCGAAAGTTCACGGCGGCCTGCTGGCGATAAGGGAAAATCCCGAGCACGAGGCGGCCATGCTCGCGCACGACATCAAGCCGATCGACTTGCTGGTCGTGAACCTTTATCCCTTCGAGGCGACGATCGCCAAAAGCGCGCCCTTTGACGTATGTGTCGAGAACATCGACATCGGCGGGCCGGCGATGATCCGCGCCGCCGCCAAGAACCACGACGACGTGGCCGTGCTCGTCGACCCTTCCGATTACGCCGAGCTTCTGGCCGAGCTCGACGCGCAGGCGGGGGGCACGAGCCGCGCGTTGCGCCGCCGCCTCGCGCAAAAGGCTTACGCGCGCACCGCCGCCTATGACGCGGCGATCTCCAATTGGCTCGCGGGCGAGCTGAAGGAGGAGACGCCGCCGTGGCGCGCGCTTGGCGGCAAGCTCGCAGCTCCGATGCGCTATGGCGAGAACCCGCATCAGGCGGCGGGCTTCTATCTGACGGGCGAACGCCGCTTCGGCGTCGCGACGGCGCGCGTCGTGCAGGGGAAGCAGCTCTCCTACAACAACATCAACGACACCGACGCAGCCTATGAATGCGTCGCCGAGTTCGATCCGGCGCGCGCGGCGGCGGTCGTCATCGTCAAGCACGCCAATCCTTGCGGCGTCGCAGAAGGCGCGACGATCCTTCAGGCCTACGAGAAGGCGCTGCGGTGCGACCGCGTCTCGGCCTTCGGCGGCATCGTCGCGCTGAATCGCCGTCTCGACGCCGAGGCGGCGAGAAAAATCGTCGAGATCTTCACCGAGGTCATCATCACGCCCGACGCCGATGAAGAAGCGATCGCCATCGTCGCCGCGAAGAAGAATCTGCGGCTGCTGCTTGCGGGCGGCCTTCCCGATCCCACAGCGCCGGGCCTGACGCTGCGCACGGTCGCCGGCGGCTTCCTCGCTCAGGGGCGCGACAAAGCCGTCGTCGACGGCATGAAGCTCGATGTCGTGACCGCGCGCGCGCCGAGCGCGCAGGAGCTTGCCGATCTCAAATTCGCGTTCCGCGTGGCGAAGCACGTCAAGTCCAACGCGATCGTCTACGCCAAGGACGGTGCGACCGTCGGCGTCGGCGCGGGGCAGATGTCGCGCGTTGATTCTTCCCGCATCGCGGCGCAGAAGGCCGCGGAAGCGGCCGCCGCCGAAGGCTTGAGCGAAAGCCTCGCCAAGGGCTCGGTCATAGCCTCCGACGCCTTCTTTCCGTTCCCGGACGGGCTGCTCGCAGCGGCGGCGGCGGGTGCGACCGCGGTCATTCAGCCGGGCGGATCGGTGAACGACAGGGACGTCATCACTGCTGCGAACGAGGCCGGGCTCGCCATGGCGTTCACGGGCGTGCGCCACTTTAGGCACTAATCCCACTGCGTCAAAAGCGCTGAGAAGCTAAGGAAGCGTCATTGCGAGCGAAGCGAAGCGATCTGGGAGTCACGTCAACGCGCGTCGCGACGTGCTCGCGCGTCGGCGGGGCGACGTTTTCGGTTGGGCCCCCGACTTCTGGATTGCTTCGCTTCGCTCGCAATGACAAGCCTCTGCGTCACGGCTCAAACTGTGACGCAATAGACCTAATCAGCCGCGCGAGAGCGGCGATTTGAAATTGGAGGGAGTTGCAAATGCGTATCTCACTCGGACTCATCCTCGTCGGCGTCTGCGCCTTGCTGGCGAATTTCGGCGGCCTCGCGCGCGCCGAGGAAGCGGCGTCGCCGCCGCGCGCCTCCGCCACGCCGCCGGCGCCCGCATCTGCGCCGTCGCCCGCTTCTGCGCCGGCGCCGTTGGAGGCGCGGAAGCTTCCCGCGGACAAGGTCACGACGCATACGCTGGCGCTGCATGACCGCAAGCTCGCCTTCAAGGCCAACGTCTCGACGATTCACATCACCGACGTTAAGGGCGGGCCGGAAGCGGATATCGTCACCACCGCCTACACGCTCGACGGCGCCGATCTTTCGAAGCGCCCGATCACCTTCGCCTTCAACGGCGGTCCTGGCGCGGCCTCCGCCTTCCTGCAGCTCGGGGCGCTGGGGCCGTGGCGGCTGCCCTTCGACTTCGAGCCGTCGGCTCCCCCGATCGCGCAGGACAACGCCGACACCTGGCTCGACTTCACCGATCTCGTCTTCGTCGATCCGCCCGGAACCGGCTGGAGCCGCATCGTCGCGACGGGCGAGGACGCGAAAAAGCGCATCTGGTCCGTCGATGGCGACATCGACATCTTGGCGGCGGCGGTCCGGCAGTGGCTGGCCGCCAACGAGCGTATGGGCTCGCCGAAATACATCGTCGGCGAGAGCTATGGCGGCTTCCGCGGCCCGCGCCTCGCCGAAGCGCTCATAAAAAAGGAAGGCGTCGGCGTGTCCGGGCTCGTGCTGGTCTCGCCGGTGCTCGATTTCGGCGCATTTTTCGGCGGCGATGCGGCCAGCAGTCCTTTGGCCTGGGCGGCGCGGCTGCCGACCCTGGCCGCGGTCGCGCGGGAGGCCAAGGGGCCGTTGACGCGTGCGGCGCAGGCCGATGTGGAGGCTTACGCCGCTGGCGACTACGTGCTCGATTTTCTGCGCGGCGCGCGCGATCCGGCCGCCGTCGAGCGAATGAGCGCGCGCGTCGCCGCTTTCACCGGGCTCGAGTCGGCGCTCGTCAAGCGCCTGCAAGGGCGCGTGAACCTGGACGCCTTTGAGCGCGAATTCCTGCGCGCGCAGGGCAGGGTGCTCGCGCCGCACGACGCCTCGATCGAGGCGTACGACCCCGAGCCCGCGGCCTATGAGAGCAAATGGCTCGATCCCGTGATCGACGGCCTCAACGGGCCGCTGACCAGCGCCGTGTTCGATCTCTATGCGCGCCGGCTCGGCTGGAAGAGCGATCTGCGCTACGAGCTCCTCAGCCACGAAGTGGGCCGCGCCTGGGACTGGGGCCGCTCGCTTCACGGCATCGAGTCGGAGTCGCAGCTTCGGCGGCTGCTCGCCCTCGATCCGCATCTGCGCGTTCTGATCGCGCACGGGTTCTCCGATCTCGTGACGCCCTATTTCGCGGCGCAGCTCATCATCAACCAGATCCCGGACTACGGCCCCTCGGATCGGGTGACGCTCGCGGTTTATCCAGGGGGGCACATGCATTACGCTCGCGACGACAGCCGCAAGGCGCTGCGCCGCGACGCGCAGAAGCTTTATGAGGGCAAGTGAGGGGAGCCGAGCGCATCGAGCGCGGCGGCGATCGGCAGGAAGAGGGAGCTCGGCTTGCTCGCAAAGCGACGGAATCCAAGGCGCTCATAGAACGAAATTGCGGAGTCGTTTTTGGCGTCGCCGATCAGGGCGAAGATGGCGGGATGGCGGCGCGCCGCTCGAGCCGCGGCGTCAATGACGAGCGCGCCGCCGGAGGCCCGGTTCGCTGGGAGACTGGCTGAAGCTTCAGTCATGAAAGGTGAGCGGCCACCGGCGGCTTTTGGCTTTGTATGTATGCGTGACGGCGGCGCGTCACCAGATGAACACGTTGAGGTGACAACGCCTTTACGGCGCGACAGGCAAGATGAGCGGTTCACCGCGATAGGCGTTGCCGATGAAGCGGACAGATTGCCGCCAGCGTGCGTCGGGTGGATCACCAGCAGGACCGGGCATACCGCTCGGCGGGAAATAGTCGCCGTGCCCGTAGTCGGCATCGTTGCCGATCTGCCATGGGCTCCGGTTAGGCGGAGCGGCGCTTGTGGGGCCATAAGAGCCGAGCGCGGCTTCCAGCGGTCGATGATCGGGATGCAGTATATCCGAAATCGGGTCGGCCACCGAAAACGCCACCATCAACACGAGATCGTTGACGGATGCGAGGAACGAGATAGCGGCAGCGTTTTGCGACGCCTCCCGATATTCCTCTTGCAGACAGCTTCGATTTATAGCGCCAGCCGTGAGACAAACCGCACGGATGCGGCGGTTCAGCGCGGCGGCCTGCCCGTCCAATCCAGAGAGGGCTTGCAAAATGACACGCGCGCCGAGGCTGTGGGACGCGAAAGAGAGGCTGCTGGCGCTCTTGAAGTCGGTGTTGGCGCGCGTCGCCAGAGCCTTGCCGGCCTGGATCGCGACGGCGCCTTCGAACGGATAATCAATCACTGGTATCCAAAAATCGCCGGGCCAGAGAACGCCGACGAACAAGTCGGACGCCTCTAGCTTGCCTAGTTGCCGCAAATAGGCTTCAAGCCGGCCGAGCGAGCGGACGCCGTTTTCCTGATCGACGTTGAAGCCATGAGCGGCAAAGAGGACATTGCGCCCGCTTGCGCCCACATTCGTCACCGGTGTAAGCGCGATAGCCGCCGCCTCGGGATCAGCGCGATAATACCCTCGGTCGAGCACCGACCCGCTGCGAGACTGACCTCGGAGATTGAGGTAGAGCGTCGTCGCCACGGTGGAACGCTCAGCGCTTGAAGATGCTGAACGCTTTGGACGCCGTCTGGATCGACGAGGCGACATCCTTGGCGACCGGCGCCAGTGGGGTCGCAATCAATCCGGCCAGCACCGCCAAGCCCCAGGGAACTGCCGGGGCGCCAGCATCGCCGGAAAGCGAGTAATCCCCGATCAGCGCCAGAATGACGGCAATGACGCAGGCCGCCGCCTTGGCCGAGTTCCGATAGACTTGATCTGCGCGTTCATACGCCGCATCGAGCCGCGCGGACA